>CAZYKR010000347.1:0-3649 GCA_964648005.1 uncultured Iamiaceae bacterium | reverse complement strand
GGTCGATGCCATCGCCGCCGATTCAACTAAAGACTACGGTGATACCGATGCGGGGAATTCTACTCCTGATACTGACTTTAACCCGGTCTACCGTGTGGACTCGATGAAGAGCCTGACCGACGGCGCGCACATATTCGGATATCTCGTGGGTAGTCTGGTTTCGAACTACGGAGTTGGGTTCTATGGACGCGATTATGTCGACGTTCAACAATCATGCGATTCCTACATTTCGAATAATGGCGCTTACAACGCAAGTACGAACCGAAAGGCCAACTGCTCGATCGGCTCGAACGCCGATGTTAAGGTCAAAAATAATACGCTCGTATATGGTTCGGGCCGCTCGAACGGCACGATGAGGTGCCGGTCGCGCCAGGCCGCCGTCTGGCGGACGGCGTTGAAGCCGCCGCCCGTCACGATCCGGTCCGCCGTCGGGTACAGGTCGACCGCGGGCACGTGGGCGACGAGACGCGCCGACTCCGGCAGCCCGTCGAGGTCGATGTGTGGGGTCACGACGACGAGATCGATGTCCGAGGGCGCGAACCCCTCGGCAACCGCCTCGTCCATGGCGTAGTCGGCGAGGTAGCGCACCTCGTCGGGCGGTCCGGCGTGCACGACGAGCCATCGGGGACGTCCGTCACCCGGCGGGACGGGATCGCCGACGGCGGCGCGTGGCGGGTCGACCAGCTGCAGGTCACCCACGATCTCGCCGTGGTGGCGCAGGTAGCGGTCGTGCTCCGGGTGCAGTGGCTCGGTCCGCCACACCGTGCCGAACCGCATCGGTCGCTGTGGCAGGAAGGGCGCATAGACGTCCCAGCGCACCAGGCGCGCCACGTGGTCCACGATCACGCCCTCGGGCACGGCAGCGGCATCGAGCTCGCCACGGATGCCGGCGGGGAAGGCGTCGACGATCAGGTGGGCCGTGCCGAGGTCCTCGAGCACCCGCCGCACACCGGCGCCGAGCTCGGCACGTCCGGCCGCCGACCAGGCGTCGTCGACCTCGGGGACGGGCACCACCCGCAGCCCATCCGCCAGCGCCGTATCCGGTGCCGGGCGCGCCAGGACGACGGCCGCCTCGGCGCGGATGCCGAGCGTGTGCAGGACCGCTCGGGTTCGGGTGAGGTGGCCGTAGCCTGCGCCGCAGGCGTAGACGGCAGTCGTCGGGCCGGTCACGACAGCAGGGTGCGGTAGCGGGCGAGCTCTGCGCTGGCGTCGAACCTCGTGCGCACGAGGTCCGCCGCCGCCCGGCCGGCGACGGCACGCTGGTCGTGCGTCGCCGAGGCCGCGGCGTGCAGGGCGTCGGCCAGCGCCCCGACATCGCCGGGCGGCACGAGCACGCCGGCGTCGGTGCCGTCGAGCAGGTCGTGCAGTCCGCCGACATCGCTGGCGACCAGGGGCACTCCCAGCGCAGCCGCCTCGAGGGCGACGTTGGGCATGCCGTCGTAGAGCGACGGCACGAGCAGCCAGTCCATCGCCGCATACCAGCGGGGGAGCGAGAGTCGTTCCTGGAACGGCACGAGGGTGTGTGCCGGCGCACCGGGCGCGGTGAGGGCATCGGCGGTGGCCGAATCGACGTCGCCGATCAGGAGCAGGTGGACCGAGGGCGAACGCAGCCGTCGGACGGCGCCGAGCAGCACCTCGAGCCCTTTCTTGCGCTTGAGCTGGCCGACGACGCCCACGACGGTGGCGCCGGTCGCCACATGTTCGGCGCGCCACGCGGCGGCGGCCGCGGCGTCGGACGGCAACACCTCCCAATCGCGGCAGTCGATGCCGTTGGGCACGGTCTCGACCGTGGTCCCGGGCACGACGGCTCGTACCTGCGCCGTGGTGGCCGCCGACACCGTGGTGACGAGGTCGGCGGCGCGGAGGGCCTCGAGCAGCAGCGGGCGCCGACGGGCCGAGACGATGCCGGTGTCGAAGTCGTTGCCCCGCAGCAACACGACGAGCCGGGCCCCGGTCCAGGCGGCGAACGTCGGACCGAGCACCAACGGGAGCACGGCGCCGAAGGCGCACACCACGTCGGGCGCGTCGGCGGCGGCCACGTCGAGCCACGCCAGCCGGCCGGCGTGCTCCGGATCGTTGTCGATCGCGACGACCCGGTCATCGCCCGCGGGGCCGGGCGTGGCGGAGGTGCGGGCCGCCGAGGTGGCGAGGTGCACCACGTCGACCCGATCACCGGCGGCGCGCAGGCCCCGGGTGATGCGGTCGGACGAGGTCGCCATCCCGCCCGGGCTCGGAGGATGCTGTTGGGTGAGCCAGAGCAGATGGCTCACGAGTCGAAGCTGTCGGCGCCGTCGCCGTACCCGCCGTCGTGGTCGTCGCCGAAGCCGCTGTCGTCGCCCAAGCCGTCGAGGGTGTCGGCGATGACGTCGGCGGCCTCGTCGGGCGTCGAGAAGGCGTCGCTGTCGAAGACGTCGAAGTCGGTCCACCAGGTGTCGTCGCCGGTCTTGTTGGCGACCTCCCAGTAGAAGCTGCGACGGAAGGTGACGTCCCACAGGTCGTCGGAGACGTCGGTGACGGCTCCGCGCGCCGCGGCGGCGCACTCGGGGCAGGTGATCTGCGGGTCCCCGGGGAGGCGCTGCACGTGGGCGTCGCACACGAGCCGACCGCAGCGGCCGCACACCTGTGCGGCGCGGGCGTCACACGGTGCGAGCACGAAGAAGCCGACCGTGACCCGGCATCGGGCGCGGGCGCGGGCGCCGCCGCCGGCGGGCGTCACGACGCGGCTCCGGGCTCGGCGGCCGCGTCGTCGTCGGGCTCCCACGGCACGCAGCGGTGCGCTTCACCGATCACCTGGAGGATCGTCTGCAGCTGGTGCGCTGGCTGCATCCGATCGATCGGGTAGGCGGCCTTGACCGCCACGCTCGGGCGCTTCCCGTCCTTGGTCGTGACGGTCAGCCAGCGGGGGGTGCTGCCCGGGACGGTCGGCATGATGCCTTTCGGCGGCGTGAGGCGAACCCGCACCCGCTCGGTGACCTTCTGCCGGCGCTTGACCTTGCGCTTCCCGCTGGCCGACCGCTTGGTGATGGTTCGCAGGCGCACGTCGTCGACGACGCCGAGTCGCAGACGGCCGCCATGGCGGAGCTGGGCGTCGACGGCGAGCCAGCCGTCGCGCGCCAGCTGCTCGACCACCTTGAGCGCGGGCGGCTGCGGTGGCAGGTCGCGCGCGGTGCCCTGCTTGTCGGGAACACCCGGGCCCCGCAGATCGACCGTCAGCCCGAGCCAGGCGTCATCGTCGACGTCCGCCGCCATGAGGCGCACCAGCGGGACCACGATCTCCATCGTCCGCGGGGGGACCTGGTGCTTGGCCTTGCGCAGCTCGGGCGGGGGGTGGACCAGGGCATCGACGAGCGAGCGCCAGGCCGGCGGCTGCAGCACCGCCGAGAGCGTCCGCTGCTCGATCAGGCCCCGGTGCAGGGGATCGAGCGAGGCCAGTGCGGCCCGCTCCTTACGCCCGAACATCTCCGGACCCTAGCCCGTCGTGCACCGCCGCCAGGCGTTCGCAGCTGCGGCTCCAACTGAGGTGGTCGACGATGTGGCGCACGGAACTGTCGATCGGGAAGTGGACGTCGGGCGGGCACGGGTTGAGCACTGGGCCCATGGCCGTTCCTCTCAGTCGGGGTTGCGAGCGAGAAGGCTACGAGGACAACGT
>CAZYKR010000346.1:0-3701 GCA_964648005.1 uncultured Iamiaceae bacterium | reverse complement strand
GCTCGGCGACCTGCGGGTCTTCGGACTGCGCCGCCGCCGCGGCGAAGTCGCCGCCGGCCACGAGCTCGGTCCGCACGGCCTCCATGTCCGCACGGGACGCCGCGATCTCGGCGGGCGTGGGCTCGCTGCCCTGGAGGAAGCTGTCGGGCGCCTTGACGACGGCGTCGAGGCAGATCTGCTCGGTGATCTCACCGGAGGCGATGCCATCGTCGTAGATGGTCCGGGCCTCGGCGGTGAGGTCGATGTCGGCCAACAGGGCGTCGAGCACCGCCGGCCGGATGGCGGCGTAGGTCACGGCCTCCGAGAACAGGTCGCTCAGCTCCGGCGGCACGGGGGCCCCTTGCAGGGACTCCTCGGCGCTGGCACGCACCGTGGTCACCTCGTCGGCGGTGGGCTCGGGGACCCCGAGCCGCTCCGCGACCTGGAGGATCATCCGGAACTGCACGTGGGTGTTCAACAGCGTGGCGCTGTCGATCGTGGGGATGGACGGCGAGGTCGTGGTGCTGCCACCGGTCAGGCCGCCCTGCGGCGCCCCCGACGGCGTCAGCCCGAGCGCGGACGCCACCTGCGGCGACTCGTTGAGGGCGTTGAGCTCGTCCATCAGCTGGCTGCGCGTCAGCGTCCAGTCGTCGAACGTGAGCGCCGGCGGATCGGCGACCGAGCACGCTGGTGCGAGCAGGAGCACGACGACTGCGGCGACGAGGCCGACGAGGGCCGGGCGGAGACGGTTCACAAGGATGCGAGCCTAGGGACTGGCAGACCCCGGGGACCAGTCATGGCCCGTCCGCCGGCAGCAGGTCGTCCAGCATGGCCACCAGCTCGCCCGCCGACGCCGCCGCGTTGCGGATCGGCAACTGCAGCTCCCCCGCCGCCTCCTTGTAGACCGCCCCCTTGTACAGCCGTTCGAGGCGGATCTGCTTGGACGTCTTGAGCGCCACCGGCGCGACCCGCGCCACCCACCTCGGCCCGCCGAAGCCGCCGGCCCCGCCCGGTCCCTTCACGACCGTGACCTCGCGGATGCCGGTGCGCACGCACACCGCGCGCAGCATCCCGGCGTCGAGCAGCGCCTCGGCGACGGGCGGCACAGGTCCGTAGCGGTCCTCCCACTCCGTGCGGATGTCTGCCACCTCGTCGGCCGTGGTGACGCCGGCGAGCCGCCGGTAGGCCTCCAGGCGCAACTCCTCGGTGGCGATGTAGTCGCCCGGCAGGTGGGCGTCGACCGGCAGCTCGACCTTGATCTCGGCGGGCTCGGCGATCGGCTCGCCCTTGAGCTCGGCAACCGCCTCGGTGACCATCTGGCAGTACAGGTCGTAGCCGACGGCGGCGATGTGGCCCGCCTGTGAGGTGCCGAGCAGGTTGCCGGCGCCACGGATCTCGAGGTCGCGCATGGCGATCTTGAAGCCCGATCCGAGCTCGGTCGCCTCGGCGATCGTCTTGAGGCGTTCGTACGCCTCCTCGGTGAGCACCCGGTCGGGCGGGATCAGCAGGTAGGCGTAGGCGCGCGAGCCGGCGCGCCCGACCCGGCCCCGCAGCTGATGGAGCTGGCCCAGCCCCAGCAGGTCGGCCCGATCGACGACGAGCGTGTTGACGGTGGGCATGTCGATGCCCGACTCGATGATGGTCGTGCACACCAGCACGTCGAACTGACCTTCCCAGAAGTCGAGCACGACCTGTTCGAGCTGCCCCTCGTCCATCTGGCCGTGGGCGATGGCCACCCGGGCCTCGGGCACCAGCTCGCGCAGCCCGGCGGCGACCTTCTCGATCGACTGCACCCGGTTGTGCACGAAGAACACCTGACCTTCGCGCAGCAGCTCCCGCCGGATCGCCTCCGCTACAGCACGGTCGTCGTACTCGCCGACATAGGTGAGGATCGGTTGGCGGTCGGCGGGCGGCGTCGTGATGACGGTCAGGTCCCGGATGCCCGTCAACGACATCTCCAACGTGCGCGGGATCGGCGTGGCGGTCAACGTGAGCACGTCCACCCCGGTGCGCAGCTGCTTGATCTGCTCCTTGTGGGAGACGCCGAAGCGCTGCTCCTCGTCGACGACCAGCAGGCCCAGCTCCTTGAAGGCGATGTCTCCCGACAGGAGCCGGTGCGTGCCGATGATGACGTCGGTCTCGCCGGTGCGCACCCGCTCCGCCACCTCGCGCTGCTGGGCCGCCGTCAGGAAGCGGCTCAACACGTCGACCCGGACCGGATAGCCGGCGAAACGCTCGGCAAAGGTCTGGAAGTGCTGTTGCGCCAGCAGCGTCGTCGGGACGAGCACGGCGACCTGCCTGCCGTCCTGCACCGCCTTGAAGGCGGCGCGGATCGCCACCTCCGTCTTGCCGAAGCCGACGTCGCCGCAGATCAGGCGGTCCATCGGCACCGCCGCCTCCATGTCGTCCTTGACCTGACCGACAGCCATCGCCTGGTCGGGCGTCAGCTCGTAGGGGAAGGAGCCCTCGAACTCGGTCTGCCACGGGGAGTCGGCGGCGAAGGCGTGGCCGGGCGTGTGCTGGCGCGCCTGGTACAGGACGACGAGCTCTTGGGCGATCTCGGTGACCGCGGCCCGGACCTTGGCCTTGGACCTGGCCCAGTCGCCGCCCCCGAGCCGGCTGAGCGACGGCGAATCACCGCCGGTGTAGTGACGAACGGCGTCGATCTGGTCGGACGGGATGTAGAGCCGGTCGTCGCCGCGATACTCGAGCAGCAGATAGTCCCGTTCGACCCCGTTGATGGCCCGCCGCACCATCCCGCCGTAGCGCGCCACCCCGTGCTGCACGTGCACGACGTAGTCGCCGGGTGCCAGGTCGTCGACGATGCCGGTGCCGGCCTGACGCTTGCGCGGACGGGCACGGCGGTGCGCCCGCCGGCGTCCCGTGACGTCGGCCTCGGTCAGCACGGCGAGCTTGATCGACGGCAGGATGCAGCCCCGCTCGAGCGGTGCCACCGTCACGACGGCGCCGGGCCGGGTGAGGTCGACGCCGCGACCGTCGTCGATGCCGACGTCGACGCCACCGTCGCTGAACACGTTGGCGAGCCGCTGGGCGCTGCCGGCGCCGTCGGCGCCGATGACGACGCGGTACCCGTCGGCGAGCAGGTCCCGCAGCTGCCGCAACAACGGCGCCCCGTCGCCGATCACCGGCGCCCACCCCGCGGCGGCGATCGTGGTGACGTCGGGGCCCTCGGGCGCCACCGTGACCGACCACGCCGGCAACGACGACGTCGCCAGCAGGTCGTCGAACGGCTGGTGCAAGGCCGGGAATGCCCGGTCGTCGGCGCCCCACGTGACCGCCAGGGACCGAGCCAGATCTGCCTCCTCGGCGAGCACGTCACCGGCGCGGTCACGGAGACGACGCGGTTCGACCAGCAGGACGAGGCCGTCGTCGCCGAGCGCGTCGGTGAGCAGCGCCGGGCCGCCGTCGTCGTCGGTGACCAGCCATGGCAGCCACGACTCCATGCCGTCGAAGGTGAGCCCGTCGGCCAGACGCTCCCATTGCTCACGCCCCCACGGCTCGGCGGCGACGAGCTCGGCGGCACGTTCCCGCACGGCGTCGGTGGGCAACAGCTCGCGGCAGGCGTGGAGCTCCACGGCGTCCACGTCGGCGTGGCTGCGCTGATCGGCGATGGCGAAGGTGGTCAGGCGGTCGACCTCGTCGCCCCACTGGTCGATGCGCACGGGCGCCTCGGCGGTCGAGCCGAACACGTCGACGATCGC
>CAZYKR010000345.1:0-3738 GCA_964648005.1 uncultured Iamiaceae bacterium | reverse complement strand
GGAACCCCGCCCGCTCGTGTGCGCCGGCCAGCTCGCACACCGTCAGCGCCTGGTCGCGCAGGCAGTGGCCCTCCTCGAGCAGCAGCACGTCCTCGCTCGCCAGCGCGGCGGTGCGCACTGGCTCGCCGCCGGCCAGCGCATGGTCGGCGGGGACGGCCAGCTCGAACCGCTCGCTGAACAGCGGCTCGACACGCAGGTGCGTCCGCGGGATCGGTTCGGCGAGGATGCCGGCGTCGAGCGCGCCCGCCGCCAGCTGGTCGAGCACGACCTCGGTCTTCTCCTCGACGAGCAGGAGCTCGAGCTTGGGGAAGCGGGCATGCAACGCCGGCACGACGTGGGGCAGCAGGTAGGGCGCCAGCGTCGGGAACAGGCCGAGGCGCAGGCTGCCCGCCTCCGGGTCCTGGGCTTGGCGGGCGATGCCGACGATGGCGTCCGCCTCGGCCAGCACGATGCGCGCCCGCTCGACGACCTTGGCGCCGGCGGGCGTGAGCAGCACCCCGCCCGGGCTGCGCTCCACCAGGTCGACGCCGAGCTCGCGCTCGAGCTTGCGGATCTGCGTCGACAAGGTGGGCTGGCTGACGAAGCTGGCCTCGGCGGCGCGCCCGAAGTGGCGGTGCTCGTCGAGGGCGACGAGGTAGCGCAGGTCACGCAGGTTCATCGGTGGGCTCCCCCGGGTCGGCGCGCGACCGTCAGCCTGCCACTGCCAGTGCCTCGTCGGGTGCCGAGGTGCGGATCAGGTGGTCGAAGGCGCTGAGCGCAGCGGTGGCCCCGGCGCCGAGGGCGATGACGATCTGCTTGTACGGCACCGTCGTGCAGTCGCCGGCGGCGAAGACGCCCGGCAGCGAGGTCTGGCCCCGGTCGTCGACCACGACCTCACCGCGGGGCGACAGCTCCACGGCACCGGCGAGCCACTCCGTGTTGGGCAGCAGGCCGATCTGCACGAACACCCCGTCGAGGGCCACCTCGGCGACGTCGCCGCTGGTGCGATCCTCGACGAGCAGGCCGGTGACCCTGGCCCCGTCGCCGAGCACCTCGGTGGTGCGCGACGACACGAGCACGTCGACGTTGGCGAGGCTGCGGAGCTTGCGCTGGAGCACGTCGTCGGCGCGCAGGCGCTCGTCGAACTCGATGAGCGTGACGTGGGCGACGACGCCGGCGAGGTCGATGGCGGCCTCGACGCCGGAGTTGCCACCGCCGATGACGGCGACGCGCTTGCCCTTGAACAGCGGACCGTCGCAGTGCGGGCAGTAGGTCACGCCCTTGTTGCGGTACTCGACCTCGCCGGGCACGCCCATCGAGCGCCACCGGGCGCCGGTGGAGAGCACGACGCTGCGGGCACGCAGGGTGGCACCGCTCGCCAGCTCGACGTTGACCAGACGCTCGGTGTCGTCACCGGCGTCGGCACTCGAGCCGGCGGCAACGAGGCGCGCCGCCTGCTGGTTGTGCATCACCTCGACGTCGTACTCGCTGACGTGCTGCTCGAGCGCCGAGGCGAGCTTGGGGCCCTCGGTGTACGGCACCGAGATGAGGTTCTCGATGGCCATCGTGTCGAGGACCTGCCCGCCGAAGCGCTCGGCGACGACGCCGGTGCGGATGCCCTTGCGGGCGGCGTAGATGGCGGCCGAGGCGCCGGCGGGTCCGCCACCGACGACGAGCACGTCGAACGGGTCGGCGGCGTCGAGCTCGGCGGCGACGCGAGCGTCGGCACCGGCGTCGAGCCGGGCCACGATCTGTTCGAGCGACATCCGGCCGGAGTCGAACAGCTCGCCGTTGCAGAACACGGTGGGCACGGCCAGCACATTGCGAGCCTCGACCTCGTCGGGGAAGGCGGCGCCGTCGATGGCCGTGTGGGTGATGTTGGCGTTGCAGACGCTCAGCACGTTGAGCGCCTGCACCACGTCGGGGCAGTTCTGGCACGTCACCGAGAAGTACGTCTCGAAGTGCAGCGGGCCCTCGATGGCCTCGATCTGGGCGCGGACGTCGTCCGAGATGGCGGGCGGGTGCCCGCCGACCTGCAGGACGGCCAGCACGAGCGAGGTGAGCTCGTGGCCCAATGGGAGGCCGGCGAAGCGCACCTCCACGTCGGTGCCGACACGCCGGATGGCGAACGACGGCCGTCGTCTCTCAGGGGCGTCAGCGGCGTCGGCGTCGCCGTCCTGTCGGACCACGGCGAGGTGATCCGACAGGGCGGCGAGCTCGGTGAGGAGGGACTCGACCTGCGCCGAGCGGAGCGTGTCGTCGAGCGACGCGACCAGCTCGACCGGTCGGGTGATCTTGGTGAAGTGCTCTCGCAGCTGAGCGGTGAGCGCGTCGTCGAGCAGCACGATGCGTCCTTTCGTCAGAACTCGTCAGGTCTCGTCAGGTCTCGTGGTCAGATCTTGCCGACCAGGTCCAGCGACGGGGCCAGGGTGTCGTCGCCCTCTTCCCACTTGGCGGGGCACACCTCGCCCGGGTGCTCGCGCACGTACTGCGCCGCCTTGATCTTGCGGACCAGCTCGGCAGCCGAGCGGCCGACGCCCTCCGGAGTGATCTCGACGAGCTGGATGACGCCGTCGGGGTCGACGAGGAAGGTGCCGCGATCGGCGAGGCCCTGGCCCTTGCGCATGTTCTTGAAGTTGCGGGTGACGGTGCCGCTCGGGTCGCCGATCATCGGGTACCGGATCTTGCCGATCGTGTCCGAGGCGTCGTGCCAGGCCTTGTGGGTGAAGTGGGTGTCGGTCGAGACCGAGTAGACCTCGACGCCCATGGCCTGCAGGTCCTCGTAGTGGTCGGCGAGGTCGCCGAGCTCGGTGGGACACACGAAGGTGAAGTCGGCCGGATAGAAGAACACGACCGACCAGCGTCCGCGCAGGTCGTCGTCGCTCACGTCGACGAACTCACCGTTGTGGAACGCCGTGGCCGTGAAGGGCTTGATCTCGGAGTTGAGCAGGGACATGGGGACCTCCCGGTCGGGGTTCTCTTGCCGTGTTGATAGTCACCATAGATAGGTCGATGACGTTTCCATCGGGGTTGTCGATCGCTTGTCCTGATGGCCCCGATAGGTACGCCCTATTACCCGAACCTGCTTCGATCGATGACAGCACCCTTGCATCTGACGTGACGTGAGGTCCTACGGTCGGAGCCATGCCCCACGACGACACGTCCGCTCCCCTCGTGCGCATCGGCGACGTCGCCACCGCCAGCGGTCTCTCGGTGCGCACGCTGCACCACTACGAGGACATCGGTCTCATCGAGCCCGACGCCCGCAGTGACGCCGGCCACCGCCTCTACGGACCGACGGCGATGGCGCGGATCTACCGGGTGCAGCTGCTGCGGCGCCTCGGGCTCTCGCTCGACGCCGTCGCCCGCGCCCTGGACGACCCGGCCTGGGACCTGACCCATGCGCTCGCCCACCACCGCGACGCCCTCGACCGCAGCCTCGGCGCCACCGCCCGGCTTCGGAGCCAGGTCGACGCCCTGCTCGCCTCGCTGGAGCGTGGCGACACCGCAGACGTCGACGCCCTCATCTCGATCCTGGAGGACATGACCATGCTCGATTCCCTCGTGCGCCAACGCATCTCGATCCTCGTCTACGCCGACCTGGAGGCGGCGTTCGACGAGCTCACCGGCGTCTTCGGCCTGCTACCCGGAGAGCTCACCCGTGACGACGACGGCACCGTCGTGCACGCCGAGCTGCACGCCGGCGACGGCGTGATCTGGCTGCACCGCGAGACCGACGAGTTCGGTCTGGCGTCACCC
>CAZYKR010000344.1:0-3793 GCA_964648005.1 uncultured Iamiaceae bacterium | reverse complement strand
GGGCGCCGAACTTCTTGTCCAGCACCACGTTGCGGCCCTTCGGGCCGAGGGTGACCTTCACCGCGTCGGCCAGGCGGTTGACGCCGGCCTCGAGGCTGCGGCGGGCCTCGTCGTCGAACTTCAGGATCTTGGGCATGTCTCAGGCTCCTCGGCGGGTCACTTGACGATGGCGAGCACGTCGCGGGCGTTGAGGATCAGCAGGTCCTCGCCGTCGACGGTGATCTCGGTGCCGCCGTACTTCGAGTAGACGACGGTGTCGCCGGCGGAGACGTCCATGGGGATGAGCTCGCCGGACTGGTCCGAGCGGCGGCCCGGGCCCACGGCCAGGACCTCGCCCTGCTGGGGCTTCTCCTTGGCGGTGTCCGGGATCACGAGCCCGCTGGCGGTGGTCGCCTCGGCCTCGCCGGGACGGACGACGATGCGGTCATCGAGTGGCTGCAGGTTCATGCTCAGAGCCTCCGTTGGTGGTTAGCACTCTCATTCGGCGAGTGCTAACGATACGCGCGGCCATCGGCTGGTTTC
This sequence comes from uncultured Iamiaceae bacterium, assembly GCA_964648005.1. Taxonomy (GTDB): domain Bacteria; phylum Actinomycetota; class Acidimicrobiia; order Acidimicrobiales; family Acidimicrobilacustridaceae; genus JAGQTE01. The sequence continues at coordinate 3,271 of CAZYKR010000344.1, read as the reverse complement.
AACCCGCCGCAGGCAGTTCCTCTCGACTTCCGGCCGATCGGACCCGACGCCGGCAGCGCGGCTCTGGCACTCTGGCCGCATGAGCGACACCGCCCGGCTCGCCGCGCTCGAGGCGCTCGAGGCCATCCGGCGCTGCAAAGCCGGCTACTTCCGGTGCATCGACACCAAGGACTGGGCGGGGCTCGACGTCGTGCTGCACGAGGACGTCCACCTGGTCGTGCCCGAGGCCGGCGCCGACCTGCGCGGCCGCGCCCGCGTCGTGCGCACCCTGGCCGCGGTGCTCGACGGCGTCGTCACCGTGCACCACGGGCACATGCCGGAGCTGACCCTGCTCGACGAGCGGACGGCCACCGGTATCTGGGCCATGGACGACGAGTTGTGGTTCCCCGACGGCTCGGCGCAGCGCGGCCGAGGCCACTACCACGAGACCTACCACCGCACGGCCGATGGGTGGCGCATCGCGGCGTTGCGGCTGGAACGTCTGCGGCTCGAACGACGCGCCGCGCCCGGCGCCCCGTGGGTGGCGTCGTGACCAGCTACCCGCTGTGGTCCTCGTTGTAGGCGACGAGGGCGTCCGTCGTCTCCGACGCCGCCGTCGAGGTGACCTGCTCCGGCGAGGCGCCGTTGTAGATCAGCTCCTCGATCTGACCGCGCAGGATCTCGCGGAACTCGTCGTAGGGCCCGATCAGCGGTCCCGGGTTGTTCGGGTCGACCCCGGTCAGCAGCTCGTCGTAGGCGATGGCCAGCCAGCGACCCGACAACGTGTCGCGCCATGCCGCCTGCAGCCGCGGGTCCTCGACCGCCGACATCCGGTAGGGCAGGTACGAGCCGATGAGGTTCCACGTCACCTGCTGGGCGGGCTGGTTCACGTAGTCGATGAACGCCCACGCCGCCGCCTGCTGCTCGGGCGGCACGGTGTTGGTGAGGTACCAGGCGCCGCCGCCCATCGCCAGCTTGCCCGCGGCGTCGATGCCGGGCACCGGGGCGGCGCCGATGTCGAGGGCGTCGAGGTCGACCTCGGCCTGCGCCACCTCGCCCGGCAGGTCCGACGTGTCGAGGTCGCCGGCGACGAAGGCCTCGATCGACGTGGCCGCGGTCGAGGTCTCGATCGACATCGACGCCGACTGCGTCGCCATGGCCTGGTAGTGCCCGATCTGGCCCGGGGTCTGCGGCAGCGCCGTCATCAGGCCGTCGTCCATCATCGCCTTGGCCCAGGCGAAGAAGTCGACCGTGACCTCGGTGTCGAACACGGCGTTGGCGGTCGTACCGGCGCCACGTCCGTTGTCGTTGTCGACGATCTGCTGGCCGGCGCCGGTGAGGAACATCTCGATGACCGCTGGGCTGAGCTGCAGCACCACCGGGGTCTCGACGACGCCGGACGCCTTGAGCTGCTCGGCCCAGGTCCGCATCTCGTCGAGCGTCTCGGGCGCTTTGTCGGGGTCGAGTCCGGCCTTCGTGAAGTGGTTGCGGTTGTAGTACAAGAGCGCGCCCGACAGGTTCAGCGACGCCGGGTACAGCACGTCGTCGACCGTGTAGTACGCCTTGGCACCGGGCAGGTAGTCGCTCATGTCCGTGTTGGTGGCGTCGATGCACGACTGGGCCGGCAACAGCGTGTCGGAGTCGATCAGCTGCTGGGTGACGGTGTCGTCGAGGATGGCGATCGGCGGCAGGTCGCCCGAGCGGGCGTGCGACACGTACTTCGACCACAGCTCGTCGTTGGAGGTGCCCTGGTTCTCGACCCGGACGACCACCTTGTCCTGGCTGGCGTTGAAGTCGGCGGCGAGCTGCTCGAGCGCGTCCCGGGTCCTGGCCTGCAGGAAGTGCCACACGACGACCTCGACCTTGCCGTCCGCCTGCTCGAGGGCCTCGACCGGACACGGCGGCAGCTGGCGCGCCGCGCCTGCCTGCTCGCCGCCACCCGAGGCCTCGCCCGCCTCCTCACCACCGCCGCAGGCGCTGGCGGTCAACAGCACGGTGGCTGCCACCGCGAGCGCGGCCGCCCGCTTCCCCACGTGTCGACCCATGGCCGACGACGGTACCGCAGGCGCCCGGCACGCCTGCGGCGGCTCACCCCTTGACGGCGCCGGCGGTCAGCCCGCGGATCAGCTGCTTCTGCAGCACGATGAGCAGCGCCAGCACGGGCAGCGCGGCGATCACGGCGGCGGCGGGACCGACGTTGCCCTGCTCGACGGTCGCCGCCGACAGGGACTTGAGGCCGATCTGCACGGTCTCCCACCGCTCCTCGGTGATCACGGCGCGCGGCCAGGTGTACTGGTTCCACGCCGAGAGGAAGGCGACGACGCCGAACGAGGCGATGACCGGCCGCGTCAGCGGGATCGCCACCCGCCACAGCACCTGGAGGTGACTGAGCCCGTCGAGTCGGGCGGCGTCGCGCAGGTCGCGCGGGATGCCCAGGAACCCTTGGCGGATCAGGAAGGTGCCGAAGGCGGTGGCCAGGAACGGCACGGCCAGGCCCTGCACCGAGTTGAGCCAGCCGAGGCGCAGCACGGTGTCGATGTTCGGCAGCAGCGTCACCTCGAGCGGGAGCAGCAGCGTGGCGGTGAACACGGCGAAGAGCACCTTGCGCCCCGGGAACCGCAAGAAGGCGAAGGCGTAGGCGGCGCAGACCGAGGTGGCGAGCTGGCAGCCGACGATCACCGCCGTCACGACGGCGGACAGCGCGAACTTCCGACCCAGGTCCCCCTCGGTCCAGGCGTTGGCGAAGACGCCCCACTGCGGCGCCACCGGATGCAGCGGCTGACCGGCGCGCAGGTAGTCGACCGGCGTCGAGATGGCGACGACGAGCGTCATGTACACCGGGAAGAGCACCACGAGCGACAAGGCGGTCAGCAGCACGTACCAGGCGGCGGCCCGACTCCGGCGGCTCACGGCGCGCCCTCGTAGTGCACCCGCCGCGCCAGGAAGCGGAACTGCGCCCCCGTGACGAGCAGCGTCAGGGTGAACAGCCCCAGCGCCATCACCGCCCCCCGGCCCTGCTCGTCGGGGTCCTGGGCGTTGAAGATCTGCCACACCAGCGTCTCGGTCGACCCGGCGGGCCCGCCCCCGGTGAGGATGTCGACCTGGGCGAAGGCCTGGAAGGCGAAGATCACGAGGACCACGGCGAGGAACAGCAACGTCGGACCGATCAACGGCAGCGTGACGGTGAAGAACCGACGGGTGGCGGAGAAGCCGTCGAGCTCGGTGGCCTCGCGCACCTCGGTGGGGATGGCCTGCAGGCCCGCCAGCACGATGATGAACGTGAGGCCCAGGT
>CAZYKR010000343.1:0-3847 GCA_964648005.1 uncultured Iamiaceae bacterium | reverse complement strand
CCGCCGCGGGGTGGCGTGATGCCATGTGCTCCTTGCTCGACGACCCGACCCTGGGGGATCGGTTGCGCGCCGCCGGGGTGGCGCGGGCCCGCGCCTACGGTTGGTCGCGCGCCGTCGACCAGCTGTGCGCCGTGTACCGGGAGGAGGTGGCCGGGTTGTGAGGATCACCGTGCTCTGCCCGCACTTCGCCCCGGACGTGGCGCCGACCGGTGTGGTGATGACCTCGATCGCCGCCGAGCTGGCGGCGCGCGGGCACGAGCTGCACATCATCACGTCGCTGCCGTGGTACGTGGACCACGCCGTCGAGCCCGGCTGGGACGGTCGGCTCGTGCGCCACGACGACCAGCCGTGGGGCCGGGTCACGCGCGTCCATCCGTTCCCCACGGACAAGGCGAACATCCCGGCGCGTGCGCTGGCCTTCGGCGGCTTCACGGCCCTCGCCACCGTCGAGGGCCTGCTGGCGCGCCACCGCCCCGATGTCGTGCTGGCGATGTCGCCGCCGCTGACGCTGGGCCCGGCGGGCGCCGTCGTGGCGCGGGCCCGGCGGGTGCCCTTCGTGTTCAACATCCAAGACGTCTTCCCCGACGTCGCGGTCGAGGTCGGGGCCCTGGTCAACCCCGCGGCGATCGCGGCAGCGCGGCGGCTCGAGCGCGCCAGCTACCTGGCGGCGGACGCCGTCACGGTCCTCAGCGACGACCTCGCCGACAACGTCCGGGCCAAGGTGGGGCCGGCCGCGGCCGATCGCGTGCGGGTCATCCCCAACTTCGTGGACACGCAGCGCATCCGTCCGGCGAGCCGCGACAACGCCTACCGCCGCGAGCACGGGCTCGAGGGGCGGCGGGTGGTGATGTACGCCGGGAACCTGGGGTTCTCGCAGTCGGTGGAGCTCCTGCTCGACGCGGCGCGGGCGTTCGCCGACGATCCGGACCTGGCCGACGTCGTGGCGGTGGTGAACGGGGGAGGGTCGCGCCGCCAGGAGCTCGAGGCGCGTGCCGGCGGCCTCGACAACGTCCGCTTCGTCGACCTGCAGCCGGCGGACCGCCTGCCCGAGGTCCTCGCCGCCGCCGACGTCCACACGGTGCTGCTCCGGCGGGGGTTGGCACGATCGAGTGTGCCGTCGAAGCTCTACAGCATCCTGGCGGCGGGGCGACCGGTCCTGGCCAGCGTCGACGCCGGCACCGAGGTGGCGACCACGATCGAACGTGCGGGGGCCGGGACCTCGGTGGCGCCCGAGGACCCCGAGGCCTTCACGGCGGCGTTGCGTCGGCTGCTGGCCCACCCGGCCGGCACGGCGGCGATGGGCGCCGCCGGCCGCGCCTTCGTCGAGGGCTGGGCGTCGCCGGCCGCCGTGGCCGAGGCGTACGAAGCCTTGTTCCTAGAGCTCGTCGACCGCCGGCGTCGCTGACGGTGCCTCGCCGACTGCCATCGCGTCAGGTGCGGTCGGTAGGCTGTCGGGCCGTATGGCTGACACGTCCCCTGGAACGCCCGCCCGCCCGTCGAAGCGGGCCTCCTCCTCGTCCAAGCAGGCCGCCGGTGCGGCACGCTCGGGCCGCAAGGTCCGCGCCATGCGCGAGCGGCCCAAGCTGGCCTTCCCGCTGGCCATCGTGGCGATCTGCGTGATCGGCGTCGCCGTCGTGGCCTTCTCCCGCAACGAGCGGGTCGCCGCCATCGAGAGCGCGGAGCCCCCGCGCACCGGCGACCACTGGCATGCGGCGTACGGCGTCTACGTCTGTGACTCGTTCCTGGCGCCGTTGCCCGATTCGGGCACCGATCCCGACGGGATCCACACCCACGGCGACGGCCTCATGCACGTGCACCCCTTCGGCGCGGGTGCCGCCGGCTTCAACGCCCGGGTGGGCGTCTGGGCCGAGACGGTGGGCATGCAGCTGGGCGACGGGTCGATCACCCTGCCCGACGGCACGAGCTACAGCAACGGCAGCATCGAGTGCGACGGCGAGCCGGCCAACGTCTACCTGATCCGCTGGGACAACGCCTACAACCCCGATGCGGTCGGCGAGGTGTTCACGTCGGACTTCGGGGACGTGCGCTACAAGTCCGACGACGCGGCGTTCGTGTTCGCGGTCGTACCCGAGTCCAAGCTCGACCAGGTACCGCGGCCGGACTCGATCTCGCAGCTGGCGGCCCCCGTCGACGAGGGCGGCGCCACGACGACCGACCCGACGGCCACGGGGTCGCCCACGGCGTCGCTGCCGCTCGAGGGCCTGACCGACTCGACGGTCACCGTCGACCCCTCGACCGAGTCGACCGTGGTCACCGAGTCGAGCGTCGCCACCGACAGCACGGTCGCCGGTCAGGGTTGACCCGGTGAAGGCCGTCATCTTGGTGGGAGGGTTCGGCACGCGCCTGCGGCCGCTGACCCTGACGACCCCGAAGCAAATGCTCCCGGTGCTCGACCGGCCGATGATCGAGCGCGTCGTGGCCGGTTTGGCCCGCTTCGGCGTGACCGACGCCGTGCTGAGCCTCGGGTATCGCCCCGACGGGTTCATCACGGCCTATCCCGACGACCGATGCGCCGGCGTCCGGCTGCACTACGCCGTGGAGCCCGAGCCGCTCGACACCGCCGGAGCGGTGCGCTTCGCCGCCACCGACGCCGGCATCGACAAGACCTTCCTGGTCGTCAACGGTGACGTGCTGACCGACCTCGACGTGGCGGCGCTGTGGGAGCTGCATCGCTCGTCGAACGCCGAGGCCACCATCGCCCTGACGCCGGTCGAGGATCCGTCGCGCTACGGGGTCGTCCCGATCGACGATCGCGGTCAGGTCACGGCCTTCATCGAGAAGCCGCCACGTGACGAGGCCCCGAGCAACTGGATCAATGCCGGCACCTACGTGCTCGAACCATCCGTGCTCGATCGCATCCCGGCGGGCCGTCCGGTGTCGATCGAGCGCGAGACCTTCCCGGCGCTCGTGACCGACCAGGCGTTGTTCGCCCTGCCGTCGGAGTCCTATTGGGTGGACGCCGGTACGCCGGCCACCTACCTGCAGGTCCAACTCGACCTCATCGACGGACGGCGCGGACCGGCCGAGACGGCGGTCGCCCCGACGGCGAAGCTCGACGCCGACGCGACGGTCGACCACAGCGCCGTCCTCGACGGTGCCGTGGTCGAGGCGGGGGCGACGGTGCGCGACTCGTTGCTGATGGCCGGCGCGCACGTCGGCGCCGGTGCCGTGGTGGAGGGCTCGATCGTCGGTCCCGGGTCGGTCGTCGAGGCCGGCGCGTCGCTGCGGGCGCTGACGGTCACGGGTGCGGGTGCGCGTGTGGACGCGGCGCAGCAGCTGTCGGGGGCGAGGGTCCCCGAGTCCGACTGAGCTGCACCTAGGATCCCGAGACATCCATCAGCACAGGAGAGTCCAGACATGCGCGCGCTCGTGACCGGCGGGGCCGGGTTCATCGGATCGACCTTGGTCGATCGCCTGCTGGCGGACGGGCACGAGGTGGTGGTCGTCGACGACCTGTCCTCGGGCAGCGAGGCGAACCTGGCTGCGGCCCGCGCCACCGCCGGTGATCGCCTGCGCCTCGAGGTGCTCGACATCCGCGACCCGGCCGTCACCGCGTGCGTGGCCGACGCCCGGCCGGAGGTCGTGTTCCACCTGGCGGCACAGGCCGATGTGCGCGTCTCGGTGGCCGATCCGGTGCTCGATGCCGAGATCAACGTGATCGGGCTGCTGCGCGTGTGCGTGGGCGCGGTGCAGGGCGGCGCACGCAAGGTGGTGTTCGCCAGCTCGGGCGGCACGATCTACGGCGAGCCGGCGCCCGAGGCGCTGCCCGTCGACGAACACCACCCGCAGCGACCGGTCTCCCCCTACGGGGTGGCGAAGAAGGTGG
>CAZYKR010000342.1:0-3850 GCA_964648005.1 uncultured Iamiaceae bacterium | reverse complement strand
CGCCGAGGATCTGGATGGCACGCTCGGTGACCCACACGGCGGTGCCGCCGGCCTTGAGCTTGGACTGGCTGCCTTCGGCGTTGACGTAGGTGCCGTTGCGGGCGGTCCAGGCGGCACGCCACACCAGCAGGCGAGCGGCGTCGATCTCGGTGATCATGTCGGCCAGCATGAAGGCGATGGCCTGGTTCTCGATGATCGGCTTGCCGAACGCCTTGCGCTCCTTGGCGTAGTCCCGGCTGTACTCCCACGCGGCGCGGGCGATGCCGATGGCCATGGCGCCCACGGCGGGGCGGGTGGCCTCGAAGGTGGCCATGGCGGGCTGCTTGCCCGAGCCGCCGACGGCCGGCTTGTTCAGTGCCTCGCGGGCACGGGCCAGCTTCTCGTCGAGCTTCTCCTTGCCGCCGAGCAGGCACTTGCCGGGGACACGCACGTCGTCGAGCACGACCTCGGAGGTGTGCGACGCCTTGATGCCGTGCTTCTTGTACTTCTGCCCCATCGACAGGCCCGGCGTGTTCGGTGGGATGATGAAGCTTGCCTGGCCCCGGCCCTTGAGCTCGGGGTCGACCGATGCGACGACGACGTGGATGTTGGCGATGCCGCCGTTGGTGATCCAGGCCTTGGTGCCGTTGAGCACCCACTCGTCCTTGGCCTCGTCGTAGACCGCCTTGGTGCGCAGCGAGCTCACGTCGGAGCCGGCGTCGGGCTCGGAGACGCAGAAGGCGCCGAGCTTGACGTCGTCGGCGGTGCCGTAGCACTGCGGCACCCACTCCATGACCTGCTCGGGCGTGCCGTTGCCCGCGATGCCGGCGGCGGCGAGGCCGGAGCCGAAGATCGACAGGCCGATGCCGGCGTCACCCCAGAACATCTCCTCGATGGCGACCGGCAGGGTGAGCCCGCTCGGGTCGCCCATCATAGCCTGGGCCATGAACTCGAAGCCGTAGAGCCCGATCTTGGCGGCCTCCTCGACGACGGGCCACGGGAACTCTTCCTTCTCGTCCCACTCCTCGGCCGCCGGACGGATGACGTCCTCGGCGAAGTCGTGGACCCACTTCTGGATCTGGAGCTGATCCTCGTTGAGCGAGAGCGAGAACTCGGACATGGCCTTCTCCTGTGACGAGCGACGAGCCTGGTGGAGGAAGTTACCCCCCGGTAACAACCACCGTACCGGCGGTCCTCAGGCCGGCACAAGCGCGAGCGCGACGACCGTCAAGCCGGCGGCGAGGGCGTACGGCGCGCCCACCCCGACGTGCTCGAACAGCGCCCCGGCCATGAGCGGTCCGACCACCCGCGCCCCGGCGCCGGCGGACTGCTGCCAGCCGAGCCACGAGCCGCGCGCGTCGCCGGCGCGATCGGCCACCGCCGTCGACAGGTTGGGGGTCAGCAGCCCCTGGCCCACGACGAGGAGGCCGAGTGCCGCTACCAGGCCGAGCCAACCGCCGCCGATCGCCAGCAGCCCGAGGCCGACGACGTTGAGCACGAGCGCGCCGCGCAGCACCGCCGTCTCACCGAGGCGTTGCGACACCGGCCCGACCAGCGCGCCCTGCACGATGGCGAGCGCCACGCCGATGCCGGCGAACACGATGCCGATCGACGCCGATTCCAGGCCGAAGCGATCCTGGCCGAGCAGGGCGAAGGTCGCCTCGAAGCCGCTGAAGGCGGCGACGCCGACGAACGACACGACGATGACGCGCACGATCGCCTGGCGCATCGACGGTGGCAGCGCCGGTGCCCCTTCGGTCGGGGCCGGCTCGGGCGCGACGGCAGGCACGGCGTGGGCCGGGTGCGTCTCGGGGAGGCGTTTGACGGCGACGGCGGCGTTGACGAGCGCGATGGCGGCGGCGACGAAGAAGGGCACGTGCGCGCCACCGAGCGAGGCGAGCGCGCCGATCATCGGCCCGACGACGAAGCCGATGCCGAAGGCGGCACCGAGCAGCCCGAGGACCCGGGGCCGGTCGCGGGGTTCGGCCAGGTCGGTCGCGGCGGCCTGGGCCACCGACACCGAGGCGCCCGAGGCGCCGTCGATGATGCGCCCCACGAAGAGCACGGCGACCGAGCCGGCGAGCCCGGTGACGAGCGAGCCGACGGCCGTGCCGAGGAGGCTGATGATCAGCACCGGCTTGCGGCCGATGCGGTCGGACAGGCGCCCGAGCAGCGGCGCGCACACCATCTGCGCCAGGGAGAACGAGGCGACGAGCAGCCCGACCATCGTCGCCCGGGCGCCGAGGTCCTCGGCGTACAGCGGCAGGATCGGCAACACGATGCCGAAGCCGACGAGGTCGATGGCGACCGTCGTCCAGATGACGGAGAACCCCGGCGGCAGCGGCGCTCGGGCGGTGCGCTCGCTCACCCCGGGCGGACCTGGGTGCCGCTCGGCGTGTCCTCGACGACGTAGCCGGCGGCGACGAGCTCGTCGCGCAGGGCGTCGGCGGCGGCCCAGTCCTTGGCGGCCCGGGCGGCGTCACGTGCGGCGGCCTTGGCCACGATGGCGTCGGGCACAGCGGCGGCCTCGCCGTGCAGCTCGAGACCGACGGCCCGGCACAGTTCCAGCGCCGCCGCCGCCAGGCTGCGACCTTCGTCGTCGCGACCCTCGTCGAAGGCGCTGTGGGCTCGGTGCACCGTGGTGAACAGCAAGGCGACGGCGCCTGGGGTGTCGAGGTCGTCGTCCATGCGGCGGCGGAACTCGTCCACCACCACGACGTCCGGCTCGGCGCCGGTCACGCCGGCAGGCGAGGCGGCGACGCCGGCGGCGTGCGCACGGCGGGCGAAGGCGTCGAGACGTGCCAGCGCTTCGGAGGCGTCGGCCGTCGACGCCTTGGTCACCTCGACCGGTGAGCGGTAGTGCGCCCTCAGGACCAGCAGTCGGTAGGAGCGGGGGTCGGCGGTCTCGACCAGCTCGGCGAGGTTGACGAAGTTGTCGAGCGACTTCGACATCTTCTCGCCGCCCTCGACGACGACGAAGCCGTTGTGCACCCAGCGGGCGGCGAACCGCTTGCCGTCAGCGACGGCCTGGGCCCGCTCGTTCTCGTGGTGCGGGAACGCCAGGTCCTGGCCGCCGCCGTGGAGGTCGAACCCCTCGCCGAGCAGGTCGAGCGACATGACGACGCACTCCGTGTGCCACCCCGGCCGTCCGTCGCCCCAGGGGCTCGGCCAGGTCGGCTCGCCCGGCTTGGAGAACTTCCACAGGACGAAGTCGATCGGCGAGCGCTTCTGCTCCCCCACCTCGATGCGGGCGCCGGCCTGGAGCGAGTCGATCGACTGGCGGGCGAGCAGGCCGTAGTCGGCGACCGACTGCGGCGAGAAGTAGACGCCGTCGTCGGTGATGTAGGCGACGCCGCGGTCGATGAGGTCGCCGATCAGTTCGACCATCTCGGCGACGTAGGCGGTGGCGTGCGGGTCATGGGTCGGGCGCTTGACGCCCAGCGCGTCCATGACCTCGTACCAGACCCGCTCGTTCTCGACGACGACGTCGTCGGTGGACCGGCCTTCCTGGTTGGCCCGCTTGATGATGTTGTCGTCGATGTCCGTGATGTTGGAGACGTAGGTGACCTCGAAGCCGGACCACTCGAGGTAGCGGCGCAGCACGTCGAACACCAGCGAGAAGCGTCCATGGCCGAGGTGCGGGGGCGCGTAGACCGTCGGCCCGCAGACGTACATCGACACCTTGCCCGGCTCCCGCGGCTCGAGCGGCAGCACCTCCCCGGCGGCGGTGTCGAACAGTCGCAACATGGCGTCGGAGGCTAGTGGGCGGCCTTTCACCCGGCCGAACGGGATCACCTCTCACGTCTCTCCCGTCGAGTGCGCGGTAACGCACCGTCACCGTGCCGAACCGCGCACACGACGTCGGGGGCGT
>CAZYKR010000341.1:0-3857 GCA_964648005.1 uncultured Iamiaceae bacterium | reverse complement strand
GCTCGACCGGCTGCATCACGCCGTTGCCCACCGCGAACATCAGCGACCACAGCACGCCGAGGGCGGCGTAGTCGTCAGGGCTCAGCGACCGGTACGCGATCGGCAGGAAGCCGAAGTTGGCGACCCCGGCGACGACGAGCCCGGCCGCCACCGGCATGGCGCCGGCGGGCAGCGGGTTCTTCTCGCGCAGCCGGTCCAGCACGGCCGCCAACTTAGGCGGTGCGCCCCGACGGTCCGGAAACCCGAGGGGCCTCCGACGCCGGGCGGGACGGGCTCAGGCGCCCGGAGGCGGCTGGAGCGGGTGCGGCACGCAGAACTCGTCGTACTCGGCGATCGTGAGCTGCTCGGGCGGGACCGAGCACGCCGGGCAGCTCGGGTCGCGCAGCACCTTGAACGTGCGGAACGACTGCTCGGTGGCGTCGTAGGTCAGCAGGCGCCCCGACAGGCTGTCGCCCAGCCCGAGGATCAGCTTGATGGCCTCCATCGCCTGGATCGAGCCGATGATCCCGGGCAGCACACCGAGGACGCCGGCCTCGGCGCACGACGGCGCCAGCTCCGCCGGCGGCGGTTCGGGCACGAAGCAGCGATAGCAGGGACCGTCGTGCGGGAGGAACACGGTCGCCTGGCCGTCGAAGCGGAAGATCGAACCGTGGACGACCGCGGTGCCGGTCTTGAGGGCGGCGTCGTTGAGCAGGTACCGGCTCGGGAAGTTGTCGGCGCCGTCGACGACGATGTCGTACTGCGACAGCAGGTCGATGACGTTGTCGGCGCCGAGGCGCGTGTCGTGGGTGACGACGTTGACGTCGGGGTTCAGCAACGTGAGCGTCTTCTTGGCCGAGTCGACCTTGCGGTCACCGATCCGGTCGACGTTGTGCAGGATCTGGCGCTGCAGGTTGGACTCGTCGACCACGTCCATGTCGATGATGCCGATCGTGCCGACGCCGGCGGCGGCGAGGTACAGCGCGGCGGGCGAGCCGAGGCCACCGGCACCGAGCAACAGCACCTTGGCGTCGAGGAGCTTGAGCTGCCCCTCCTCGCCGACCTCGGGCAGCAGCAGGTGGCGGTGGTACCGGTTGCGCTGCTCGGCGGTGAGCGAGCGCGGGGTCGCCCAGTCGCGGCCCTCGTCCTTCCAGCGGTTGAACCCGCCGGCGACCGACACCACGTCGGTGTAGCCGAGCTGCTCGAGCGTCTTGGCGGCGAAGGCCGAGCGCGTGCCCCCGGCGCAGAGCACCAGCAGCGGCGTGTCCTTGTCGGGCACGCGGCCCTCGACCTTGGACTCGAGGTGGCCACGAGTGATGTGGATCGAGCCGGGGACGGCGCCCTGCTCGTACTCCTCGATCTCTCGCACGTCCAACAAGACGGTGCCGGGGCGGGTGCGCAGCTCGTCGGCCTCCGCGGTGTCCACCTCGCGGATCTCGGCCTTCGTGGCGCTCAGGAGCTCTCGAAACGTTGCCATGGACTGAAAAACCTACCAAGTAGGTCAACTATTCCGCCAAGCCCGCCACCAGGCCCGGCAACGCATCCGAGATCGAGTCGCGGACGACCACGTCGGCCAGGTGGTCCGCCGCCGTCGCCTCGAGGTTGACGATCACGATCGCCGCTCCGGCACGGTGCGCCTCGCGCACCGTGCCGTTGATCGGCGACACGGTCAGCGTCGTGCCGACCGCCAGGAAGAGGTCGCACTCGGCTGCAGCAGCGAAGGCGCGGTCGAGGTCCGTCGGGTCGAGCCCCTCACCGAAGAACACGACGGCGGGCTTGAGCACACCGCCGCAGGCCAGACAGGGCGGGTCGGCCTCGCCCGACCGCACCCGCTCGACCGTCGGCTCGATCGGGCCCCGCTCGTGGCAGCGCACGCAGTGCACCTCGCGGACGTTGCCGTGGATCTCGACGAGCAGGTCCGGGTCGGTGCCGGCCCGCCGGTGCAGGCCGTCGACGTTCTGGGTGATGAGACACCGCAGGCGTCCGGACCGCTCGAGCGCCACCAACGCGTCGTGCCCGGCGTTGGGGGCCCGATCCAGGATCCCCGACGACAGGCGGCGTTCCCACGCCCGCGCCCGCGTAGCGGCGTCGGCGAGGTAGTGGTCGATGGTGGCGAGCTTCTCGGCCTCCGGGTCGCGGGTCCACACGCCGTCGGGCCCGCGGAAGTCGGGGATGCCGCTGTCGGTCGAGATGCCCGCACCGGTGAGCACCGTGACCCGCTGCGCCTCGAGCAGCAGCGTCGCCGCTCGGTCCAGCTCGGGAGTCGCCGACATCGCCCGCATGGTAGGCGAGCCGTCACCCTGCGCGACCTGCTGCCTCCTCTCCCCTCAGGTCGCTCCCTCAGGCATTGACATAGCATGAAATGACGTGAAACGGTGTGAAGGTCAGCCGACCAGCCACAAGGAGCGACGACGTGCCCACCGTCCCCCTCTCGCGTTCCCTCCCCGACGTCACCTCGATGCGCCTCGACGCCTGGGTCGATCCCGTCATCGATCGACTGGGCCACGACCCACGCTCGGCCTACGTCGAGCGGTACTGGCTGGCGACGCTCGGCCCCTCGACCGTGTGGTTGCTGCGCCACCTGGTGGACCGGCTCGATGCCGACGGGCCGTGCACGATCGACCTGCGCGAGACGGCGCAGGTGCTCGGACTCGGCCACCACGAGCGTCCCAAGCAGCTGCTGCGCTCCATCGATCGCAGCTGCACGTTCGGCGCGGCGCGCTTCGACGGTCACGACACCTTGCTCGTGCGGCGCCACCTCCCACCGCTCACCCAGCGCCAGCTCGCCCACCTGCCGGCTCGCCTCCAGCACGAGCACGACCACTGGCACGGCGCCCGGGTCGAGCACCAACCCGATCCGTCCCAACGCCAACGTGCCCGGCAGCTCGCCCTGTCGTTGCTGGAGTTGGGCGAGACCGTCGACGAGGCCGAGCGCATGCTGCATCGCTGGCGCTTCCACCCGGCGATCGCCTACGACGCGCTGCGGTGGGCCGTCGCTCAGGTCGACGTGGCGAGCTCGTAGGCGCGCCGACGCGAGATCCCCAGCCGCTCAGCCACCTCTGACGCCGCGTCCTTGGTGCGCAAGCCGGTTGCCATCGCCTCGGCCAAGGCGGCCCGCACGGCATCGTCGTCGGGCTCGCCGCTGGGCGGTGCGCCGGCGATCACGATCACGAGCTCGCCGCGCGGCGCGGCTGCCTCCGCCCATGCTGCGGCATCGGCGAGGGTCCCCCGCCAGACCTCCTCGTGCAGCTTGGTCAACTCGCGCGCCACAGCGACGCGACGGTCGGCACCGCACGCGGCGGCCAGGTCCTCGAGCGTGCCGCCGAGACGATGCGGCGCCTCGAGCAGCACCACGGTGCGGACCTCGCCGGCCACCTCGGCCAGGCGACGGGTCCGGGCGCTGCCCTTGCGCGGCAGGAAGCCGTCGACGACGAAGCGCGCCGTCGGCAGTCCGGACGCCACGAGTGCGGCGATGGGCGCCGTCGGGCCGGGCACGACCTCGACGGGCACGCCGGCCGCCACCGCCGCCGCCACGAGCCGCTCCCCCGGGTCGGCGATGCCGGGCATGCCGGCATCGCTGACGAGCGCCACCACCTGGCCCCCGGACATGGCGGCGACCAGCTCATCGGCGCGAGCCGCCTCGGTGTGGTCGTTGAGCACCACCAACGGTCCGTGCTCGATGCCGAGCAACGTCGTGAGCTTGCCCGTCCGCCGCGTGTCCTCGCAGGCGATCCGATCCGCCGTACGCAGCGCCTCTGCAGCGCGCGGCGAACAGTCGCCCAGGTTGCCGATCGGCGTACCGACGACGACGAGTCGACCGCTCATGCCGGCGCGACCTCGGGCCGGATATCGAGCCGGTCGCCCGCCTGCACGCCCCA
>CAZYKR010000340.1:0-3903 GCA_964648005.1 uncultured Iamiaceae bacterium | reverse complement strand
TGGCCGGCGGGATCGACCACCCGCAGCTCGACGCCGGGCAACGGCCGCCCGTCGGTGCGCTTGCGGCGGTCCTGGGGCAGGTCGTGGGGCGAGCCGGTGGTGGATGGGTGCTCGGTGGCGCCGTAGGACCGGGCCACCGAGATGCCCAGAGCGATGGCGCGGTCGGCCACCGCCTCGGGGACCGACGAGCCGCCGAGGCCCACGTAGCGCATCCGCTCGAGGTGCTCGGGGCCCCAGCCGGGTGCGTCGAGCAGCGACACCAGGAAGAACGTGGCGCCGCTGCCGGCGGTCAGGTCGCCGGCGACCATGGCGTCGAGCACGGCGGCGGGGTTCCACTGATCGATGAGGTGCACGGGTTGGTTGCGGTACACGGGCAGCAGCAGACCGGTCAGCATGCCGATGGCGTGGCCGACCGGCGCGCCGGTCAGCGTCGGGCGTCGCTCGGGCGGCTGGATGTCGGAGAGTTGGCGGATCTCGCCGACGATGCTGCGGTGCGTGTGGATGACCCCCTTGGGGTCGGCGGTCGTGCCCGAGGTGAACGCCACCAGCGCTGGGGCGTCGGGATCGACGGCGACCGGCGTATCGATGGGCGCCACGTCGCCCAAGGCGTCGACGAAGGCGATCGCCGACGCGCCGCCGGCCGACGCGCCGCCGGCCGACGTTTCGGGTCCGGCCGGTGCGCTCAGGTCGATGGCGAGATCGACACGCCCGGCGGCGGGATCGATCGGCGCACCGGCGGCATGCACCAGCACCGCCGGTGCGAGTTGGTCGAGGATGAACCCGACCTCCTTCGGGCCGTAGAAGTGCACGATCGGCACCAGCACGGCGCCGGCCAGCGCGCTGCCCCAGAACACGACGGCGGCCTCGACGCAGTTGGGCAGCTGGAACGCCACGACGTCGCCGGCGCCGACCCCGTGGGCGGCGAGCCACCCGGCGAACCGCCGTGCCGCGCCGTGCACGTCGCCGATCGTCCCGGACCACGGCCGTGTCGCCGACCACACCCGCACGTCCAGCGCCGCCTGGGCTTGCAGGTGGCCGTCGAGCAGCTGGCCCAGGGTCTCGTCGGTCCACAGGCCCTCGGCGCGATAGCGCTGCGCCAGATCGGGTGCGGTGCTGCGGAGCTGCCAGGTCGGGGCCACGGCCCGGCAACCTACCCGTGGCGGACGCCTAGAGTGCGGGCCGTCGAAGCGAGTGCCGAGCGAGTGTCGAGGAGGGGTGCGGTGAGCGAGCAGGAGTGGAGCTTCTCCTACGAGGGGCCGTTGCACGAGGTGTTCCCCGCGCTGCAGGAGGCCCAGAGCGCCTACCTGGGCCAGATCGAGTCGCTCCAGGCACTCGACAGGCGCACGCACGAGCTGATCCGTCTCGCCGTCGCCGTCATCGCCCGCAATCGCGGCGGCGTCGAGCGCCACGCCCGTCTGGCCACCGAGGTCGGTGCGACGTGGGAAGAGGTCGTGGCGGCGATGGTGCTGACCCAGCCGAGCTTCGGGCTGCTGCCCACCGCCGAAGCGCTGCCGGCGGCGCGCGCTGGGTTCGAGGCTGGCGCATCGCAGGCCGACGCGGACGAGTGAGCGCACCACTAACCTGACACGAATGTCAGATAAGCCCTTCCGGGTCTTGCCCCGGCTCACCGACGCCAACGAGCACTTCTGGCTCGGCGGCGCGGAGGGCGAGCTGCGGTTCTGGCGCTGCCAGGACTGCGGCTACCGCCTCCACCCACCCGGGCCGATCTGCCCGCGCTGTCGCACCAAGCACCTGGCGGTCGAGGCGGTGAGCGGCAAGGGCACGGTGTTCACCTTCACCGTGAACCACCAGCCGTGGATCCCGACGTTCGACCCGCCCTATGTCGTGGCCATCGTCGAGCTGGCCGAGCAGGACGACCTGCGCCTGACGACCAACATCGTCGGCTGCGATCCCGACGACGTCACCATCGGCATGCCGGTGCGGGTGACGTTCGAGCACTACGACGACAACGGCTACGAGGTGTGGCTGCCGCTGTTCGAACCCGATCCGGCACCGGTGACGGCATGAGCGCCTTCGAGGAGCTGCGCGGCGAGCGGCGCGCCATCGTGTCGGGCATCGGTCAGTCCCAGATCGGCCGCCGCATCTACCGCGACCCGCTCGACCTCACGGTCGACGCCGCCCTCGAGGCGATCGCCGATGCCGGGCTCGACCCGTCCGACATCGACGGCATCGCCACCTACCCCGGCAACATGGAGATCCCGCCCGGGTTCTCGGGCGTCGGCGTCACCGAGCTGCAGGACGCCCTGCGGCTCGAGCTCAATTGGTTCGCCGGTGGCATGGAGCTGCCCGGCCAGCTCGGCGCCGTCGTCAACGCCGTGCTCGCCGTGTCCGCCGGGCTGTGCGACCACGTCCTGTGCTTCCGCACGGTGTGGGAGGCCTCGGCCCAGGGAGACCAGGGGCGGGCGTCGGTGACGATGGGCGGCGGAGGCGGCGCGTACCGGGCGTCGAGCTTCATGCAGTGGACGTTGCCCTTCGGTGCGGCGTCGGCCGCCAACTGGATCGGGATGATGGCCCAGCGCCACTTCCACGAGTACGGCACGACCCGTGAGCAGTTGGCCCAGATCGCCCTCAACGCCCGCGCCAACGCCGCGCTGAACCCCAAGGCCATCTACCGCGACCCGATGACCATGGACGACTACCTGTCGGTGCGGATGATCTCGACGCCCCTGTGCCTCTACGACTGCGACGCGCCGGCCGACGGCTCGACCGCGGTCGTCATCTCGCGCGTCGAGCACGCCTCCGCGCTCGATCATCCCGCCGCCCAGGTCGAGGCGATGGGCACGGCGCTGCGCGGCCGCCCCAGCTGGGATCAGTTCGACGACCTGACGACGATGGCGCTGCGCGACGCCTCGGCGATGCTGTGGGAGCGCTCGGACCTGACGCCCGCCGACGTCGACGTCGCCGAGCTCTACGACGGGTTCAGCTTCATCACGTTGTGCTGGCTCGAGGCGCTCGGCTTCTGCGCCCAGGGCGACGGCGGGGCCTTCATCGAAGGCGGCGCGGCCATCGCCCGCGACGGCGCGCTGCCGCTGAACACCCACGGCGGCCAGCTCTCGGCCGGGCGGCTGCACGGCTTCGGTTTCCTGCACGAGGCGTGCGTGCAACTGTGGGGGAGGGGCGACGAGCGCCAGGTCGTCCGGCCAGGCGGTCGCGATCCGGAGGTCGCCGTCGTCGGCGCCGGCGGCGGGCCGCTCGGCGGCTGCCTCCTGTTGACGAAGGGACGCTGACCACATGGGGCTCTACGAGGATCAGGTCCTGCCGCGCGTCATCGACAAGGTGTGCGGCAACAAGCAGATGGCCAAGGTGCGTCGCCCCGCGCTGGAGGGTCTCTCGGGCCGTGTGCTGGAGCTCGGCTTCGGGTCGGGACCCAACATCGGCCTGTACCCGGACGAGGTCACCGAGGTGCTCGCCGTCGACCCGGCGGTCGTCGGTCGCAAGCTCGCCGCCAAGCGCCTCACCCGCCACCCGATCCCCGTCGACTTCATCGGGCTCGACGGCCAAGTGCTCCCGCTCGAGGACCGCTCGGTCGACGCCGCCCTCAGCACCTGGACGCTGTGCACCATCCCCGACGCCCACGCCGCCCTCGCAGAGGTGCGGCGCGTGTTGCGCCCCGGGGGTCGCTTCCACTTCCTCGAGCACGGCCTGTCCGACGACCCGTGGATCGCGGCGCGCCAGCACCGCTGGAACAGCCTGCAGCAGCGCATCGCCGGCGGCTGCAACCTCGACCGCGACATCGCGTCGCTGGTGCGCGACGTCGGCGCCGAGCCGGTCGAGGTGCGCGCCTGCTCGTCCGCCGGCGGCGGTCCGCGCCTGGCGGTCGTCGGGCACGAGCGGGTGGTGACCGCGGAAGCCGGTGCGCGCGTAGGGCTCTCGGCCGGCGCC
>CAZYKR010000339.1:0-3927 GCA_964648005.1 uncultured Iamiaceae bacterium | reverse complement strand
CCAGTCGACGCCCGAGCCGCGCAGGTTGGCGCCGGACAGGCCGTAGGACAGGGCCACCTCGGGCGGGATCACACCGACGCCGCGGGTGCGCAGCTGGAAGATCTCGTTGCCGATCAGCAGCGTCTCGAGCTCGTCGCAGAAGTCCCGCAGCTTCTCCATCGCCGCCTTGGTCTCGGCGATCCACCCCTTGGGGAGGTCGTCCTTGAGGCCGCCGATGCGGTCGAAGTTGGGGTGGAAGCGCCCGCCGGTGACCGACTCGATCTGGTTGAGCACGAACTCGCGGTCACGGAAGGCGTAGAAGACGGCGGTGACGCCACCGAGCTGGGCACCGAGGTCGCCGAGGAACAAGGCGATGTTGGCGATGCGGCTGAGCTCGAACAGGATCGCCCGGATGTGCTGAGCGCGCGGCGGCGCCTCGATCTCCATCAGCTTCTCGGCGGCGAGGATGAACGGGACCTCGTTGGCGAAGCTGCCCAACCAGTCGATGCGGTTCACCAGCGTGTTGACCTGGGTGTAGGTCCGCACCTCGGCGAGCTTCTCGTAGCCCCGGTGCATGTAGCCGGGTGACGGCTCGCACGAGATGACCTGCTCGCCGTCGAGCTTGGCCACGATGCGCAACGTGCCGTGCGTGGCGGGGTGCTGCGGGCCGATGTTGAGCGTCATGCCCTCGTCGGTCTCGAACTCGAGGTTGACGCGGCTGTCGGCGGCCTGCTGCGCGATGTAGGCCAGCTGCTGGGACTCGGTGGGTGCGGTCATCAGCCTTCGCCCCCCTCACCATCGCCGTCGCCCTCGTCCTCGCCGGGCATCGGCTCCACGTCCACGATGCCGGGCCAGGGCTTGAGGCGCCGGGCCAGCAGTGGGAAGTCCTTGCGCAGCGGGAAGCCCTCGAAGCCGGTCGGCAGGTAGAGGTGCCAGGGCTGCGGATGCCCGACGAAGGTGAAGCCGAACATCTCGGCGCACTCGCGCTCGTGCCAGTTGGCGCCGGCGAAGACCGGGACCAGAGTGCGCACCGACAGGTCGTCGTCGGGCAGGTCGGACTTGAACGTGATGCCGTAGCCCTTGGACGGCGCGTAGAACCGGCAGAACACCTGGAACCGGGTGTCGCCCCCGGCGTAGCCGCTGACCATCGGCGCCGGCTCCTTCTCGGTGGCGCCGTGGACCAGCAGGTCCTCCTGGCTGTCCATGTCGCGTCCGTAGGGCGACGGCAACCAGTCGAGGCCGGAGAGGAAGTCGAAGAAGGTGCAGTGGAGCTTGTCCTTGGCCACCACGGCGGCGTCGACCCAGGCCTCACGGGTGACGCGCACCCACAGGTCGTCACCCGGGCGGATGTGCGAGTCGACGACGGCGTCGCCGAGCTCCTCGCGCAAGCGAGCGAGCAGGCCCTCGCGCAGATCGTCGCGGGGCGCCTCCGGCGTGGCCTCGGCCTCGGGTGCGGTGTCAGTCGACGACAATCGCCTCACCCTTCCAGCGGTCGGCCGGATCCTCGTTCTGGATCCGCTCCTGGAGCAGCACGATGCCCTCGAGCAGGGCTTCGGGCCGGGGTGGGCAGCCCGGTACGTAGACGTCGACCGGGATGATCTGGTCGACGCCCTTGGTCACCGAGTAGCTGTCCCAATAGGGCCCGCCGCAGTTGGCGCAGCTGCCCATGGAGATGACGTACTTGGGGTCGGGCATCTGCTCGTAGAGCCGGCGCACGGCCGGGGCCATCTTGTCGGTGACCGTGCCGGAGATGACGACCAGGTCTGCCTGGCGGGGGCTGGCCGGGAACGGGATCACGCCCAGGCGCATGATGTCGTAGCGCGGGGACACGAAGGCGGCGCCCATCTCGATGGCGCAGCATGCCAGGCCCCACTGGTAGCACCAGATGGAGTACTTCCGGCTGAGGTTGAGCAAGTACGTGAGCGCCTTCGGTGAGCGCCCGCTGTCGACGAGTCCCATCAGCGCACCTCCCCGACCTGGTCGATCACAGCCATTGCAGGACCTTCTTGCGCACGGCGTACACGAGTCCGAGGGCGAGCAGGGCGATGAAGATGAGCATCTCGATCAGCCCGAAGGTGCCGTAGTCCTCGAGGCGCATGGCCCACGGGAAAATGAACACGGCCTCGACGTCGAACAGCACGAACAACAGGGCGAAGATGTAGTAGCGCACCTGGGTCTGGGTCCACCCCGAGCCGACGGGATCCACGCCGGACTCGTGCGCGATGCGCTTCTGGTTCTGGTACGCACCGGTCCGCTTGTTCGACGGACGCAGGACGGCGGCGATGCCGAGCATCACCGCGCCCATCCCGAAGGCGACGCCCGTGAAGATGGCGACGGTGAGCCATTGGCGCAGGAAATCCGAGTACGTCTGGCCACACGCGGCGGTGTCGGCCGTGGTGGAGGCGCACGCGTCGACAGCGCTGAAGACCTGCGCAAGCATCGTTCGCGTACCCTAGTGAACACGCGCACAAACGACGAAATCCGCACGACCCGGCAGCGGGGCCGATCCGGGTATGCTGCGAAGCCTAGGCCAAAAGGCTCAATTGCTTCAGTGCACGTGCCGAAGGATTCTCTGTGACCGAACACCTCCCCTCAAGCTCGTGGTCGACGTTTGTCAGCTCCGACGCCGCCAAGGTCGCCACGTTCATCGCCATCTGCGGTCTGCTGGTCGTCGGCCTCCAACCGGCCGGTGCCGGGGTGCGCTTCGCCCAGTTCTGTTGCAGCGCCATCGCGCTGTGCTTCGTGGCGGTGCTCGCCTACCGCGACCGCTCCTGACCGATCGTTCTGGTGCTGCAGGCGCGTCAGATCGGACGCGAGTGCCGCACCAGAACCATGCTCAGGTGCCGCGGTAGCGCGGCGCCCGTCCCTCGGCCCGGGCCGCCTTGAACTCGGCGAAGTCCTCGCTCGTGTAGACGAGCATCTGTGCCAGCAGCTCCTGCTGCACCGAGGCCTGCACCTGCTGACCTCCCAGCCGCCACAGGAGCTCGCGATGCTGGCGCACCGCCAGCGGCGGCGCAGCGGCGATGGTCGTGGCCAGCTCCAGCGCGGCATCGTCGAGGGCGTCGCGCTCCACGATGCGCGACACGATCCCGAGGCGCAGGGCCTCCTCGGCGTCGAGCACCCGACCGCTCAGCACCAGGTCGGCGACGACCCCGTGGCCACACATCTGGAACAGCTTGGCCGTGCCCCCGGAGTCGGGGAGCAGGCCATGTGCCAGCTCCGGAAGGCGGAACCGGGCGTCGGGGGCGGCGAAGCGCACGTCGCAGAGCAGCGCCCGTTCGAAGGCGCCGCCGATGCACCATCCTGCGATGGCCACGACGATCGGCTTCGCCGGCGGGATCAGCAGCTCCTGGGTGCGATCGAGGCCCGCCGAGATGTACTGGTAGTCGGACTCGCCATGGCGGATGCCCAGGTCAGCGACGTCGCGGCCCGACGAGAACGACGGTCCCGCGCCGCGCCACACCACCGCCCGCACGGCGTCGTCGGCCGCCACCTCGGCCAGCGCCGCCCAGAACTGGGCGTCCATGGCATTGCCCATGGCGTTGTGGCGATCCGGGCGGTCGAGGGTGATGATCGCCACGGCACCATCGCGCTCGAGGCGCACCAACGATGTGCGGGGCTCGCCGCCCGCAGTCGCGTCGTCGGCGTCGCCGGCCATGACCACTGATCAGGGCTGCTCGACGGAGGCCGTGCCCTCCGCCGCCGCAGGATCGTCCACCTGCGGTGCCTCGACTGCGCCGTCGCCGGCTGTGGGATCCGCGGAGGGATCGGTCGAGGCGACGGCGCCGTCGTCGGCCGGCACGAGGTTGCCCTCGTCGTCGACGATCAACGTCTGACCGCCGGGCAGCGCCGTGCTGGCGTCGGTCGAACCCTGCTCGACGAGCACGACGGTGCTGTCGGCCGCCATGTCGGTGAGCCAGCCCGGGAAGAGCCCGAAGCCGATCGTGC
>CAZYKR010000338.1:0-3946 GCA_964648005.1 uncultured Iamiaceae bacterium | reverse complement strand
CCCGCCGACACCGACACCGACACCGACACCGACACCGACACCGACACCGACACCGAGGAGAGGCACACCATGACCGACGACACCGTCCACGTCCGCTACATGGTCGACGACGTCCGCACCGCGCTCGACTTCTACACCCGGCACCTCGGGTTCGAACCGCTCCTCGACGCTGCGCCGGCGTTCGCCGATGCCCGGCGGGGCCACCTCCGGATCCTGCTCAGCGGGCCGACGAGCTCCGCCGGCCGCCCGATGCCCGACGGTCGCCGTCCGGAGCCCGGCGGCTGGAACCGCATCCACTTCGTCGTCGACGACATCGAGAGCGAGGTCGAATGGCTGCGCGCGGCCGACGTGACCTTCCGCAACGACATCGTCACCGGTCCCGGCGGCCAGCAGATCCTCCTCGAGGATCCCGCCGGCAACCCGATCGAGCTCTTCCAGCCGGCAGGGACGTAGGCGGGACTACTCGACGCGCGTCGACCGGCCGGCCACGAGCGCCACCAGCTCGGCTCGCCCGCGCACCCCGACCTTCCGGTAGATGCGGGTCAGGTGGCTCTCGACCGTCTTCGGGCTGGCGTGCAGGTTGCCGGCGATCTCGCGGTTCGTGAGGCCGCGGGCCACGAGGGCGGCGATCTCCCGCTCGGTGGGGGTGAGGCCCTCGTCGGGCCGGGGCCGCAGCCCGAGGCGATCGAGCTCGCGGCGGGCCTGCGCCGCCCAGCACCGACTGTCGAGGTCGTCGAACGTCGAGAGCGCCTCCTGCAGCACGTCGCTCGCGTCGCGCCGACGACCGCGGCGACGCAGGAGGGCGCCGAGGTGCAGCTCCGTCCGCGCCCGTGCGAGGGCGAGGCCGCCCGGCCGGTGCTCGTCGAGCGCTGCGCGCAGCTGCGCCTCGGCCTCCTCGAGGTCACCGACCGCCGCCGCGACGATCCCTCGGCACCGCCGTTCGATCGCACGGATGTCGACGGCCTCGGCGCCCAGGGGATCGGTGTCGTAGCCGTCGAGGAGGGTCCGGGCCTCGTCGACCCGCCCCAGACCGCACAGCACCTCCACGAGGTCGGGGGTCCACCATGCGGCGGCGCCCTGGTGCATCCCCATCGCCGCAGCGACGGCAGCGAGCGGCTCGTAGCGGGCGGCGGCGGCGGCGAGGTCACCGGCCGAGAGCGCGACGAGCCCGGCGGCCGCCGTGGGCCACACCGACTGCGGCGAACCGGGGCCGAGCGCGTCGATGGCGGCGTCGGCATCGACACGGCACCGCTCCGGGTCGCCCTGCCACGCGGCGAGCGTGGCCCCGGCCGCCCGCGCGGCACCCTCGGCGAAGGGGCTCCCCAGCAGCTGCGCACGCCGTGTCGCCTCGTCGACGAGGTCGGCGGCCTCGTCGAACCTCCCGAGGCCGCACCAGCTGTCGGCCACCCAGAAGTCCACGCGCGCCAGCCCGGCCTCGTTCCCCTCCTCGCGGAGCTGGCGCCGGAGCTCGCGCAGCGTGTCGACGGCGTCGGGAAGCCGCCCCGCCAGGTGCAGGAGGATGGCCTTCACGAGGAGCGGGCGTGAGGTGATCGGCACCGGTGGCGTCCCGGGCCCGCCGCACAGCTCGACCGCCGCCGTCACCGTCTCCCAGTCGAGGCGATCCCCCGAGAGGAACCGCACCATGGCCGACGTGGCCAGGAGCGCCCCGCGCATCGACGCCCCGACCTCGACGTCCTCCTCCTCGATCGTCTCGATCAACCGCCGGGCATCGGCGAGCCGACCGGTGTTGGTGAGGAGGAACGCCCGCTGCAGCGCGGCGCCGAGTCGGTCGTCCGTATCGAGTTCGAGCGCCATCGCCCGCTCGAACCCGTCGGCGGAGGTGAAGAGGTCGCCCTCCATCGACCACACCGACGAGCGCAGCGCCCAGGCTCGCCCGAGCACCGCGTCGCCGACACCCGTCGCCGGCTCGTCCCGCACCCGCTCCTCCAGGACCGCGTCGAGCAGCGCCGCCGCGCGGCGGAGGTCGCCGAGCGCCAGGTGATGGCTCGCCGCCTCGATCCGGCGGGCACGGTCGGACTCCGGCTCGTCGACGCCGAGTCGGAGGCCGAGCTCGAGCAGCTCGGCTGCCTCCCCGGGTGCGCCCCGGCGGGCCGCGACCCGGGCCGCGGCATCGACCTCGGCGAGGACCTCGCCATCGGGCTCGATCGCTGCGAGCGCCAGGTGGCGGGCGCGCTCCTCGGGGGACGTGACCAGTCCCGCCAGACGCCCGTGCACCGCCCGGCGACGGCTCGGGGGCATCGCGGCGTAGCAGCCGTGGCGCAGCAGCGGGTGCGTGAAGGTGACCGCTCCCCCGTCGAGGCGGACGACGCCGGCCTCCTCGGCCGCATGGAGCGCGTCGACGAGGGTGTCGGGCCGGTCGACCGCGCCCCGGAGCAGCTCCACCGCTGCGACGTCGAGCGCGCTGGCGGTCGCCAGCACGTCGTGGGCCTCGGGGGGCACCTGCGAGAGGCGCACCGAGATCAGCGCGTCGAGGGATCGCGGGAGCCGCTCGAGGCGACCGTCGCGGCCCACCCCCGCGGCGAGCTGGAGCGCCACGAACGGGTTGCCGTCGGCGAGATCGACGATCCGGCCGAGCACCGCTCGATCGACCGGGAACGGGCTGCGGTCGAGCACGACGTCGCGGATCACCGGGGGCGGGAGGCCGCCGACGTGGAACAGGACGTCCCGATCGCCCAGGCCATCCGGCCCCTCCGGCAGCTCCTCGAAGGTGCGGCGGGTCCACAGGAAGCCGATCGATCCCACGGTGCGGCGCGCGGCGAACCGCAGCGCGGCGTGGCTCGAGGTGTCGAGCCAGTGGAGGTCGTCGACGGTCACGAGCACGGGCACCTCGGTCGACGCGAGCTCGAGCGCACCGTGCACGGCGGCGAGCACCGCGAGGTGGTCGGTGCTGCCCGCCGGTGCCCCGTCGGCCACCGCCGCGGCCAGGGCCATCCGCTGCGGCGCCGGGAGCCGGGCGAGCACGTCGGGGTCGAGCTGGCCCACCACGTCGCGAAGGCCCGCGTTGGCCACGTGCGCCTCGGCGCCCGTCGGACGGAGCGAAACCACCTCGAACCCTCGCTGGCGTGCCAGCTCGGACGCGGCCGTCAGCAGCTCCGTCTTGCCGATCCCGGCCGGGCCCACGAGGCCCGACGACGTCGACCCCGTGGTCGCCCGAGCCAGCACGGCGTCGAGCGCCTCCAGCTCCGCTGCCCGGCCGATCGGTCCCGCCACCGGCAAAGAATAGGGAAACCCCTGATGCGCGGTGGTGTCGGGCGTTGCTTGACTGCGATCGTGCTGCCGGCTGACGTCTCCAGGGGTGCAGGAACCGATCGCTCGATCGCCGCGACACGACGGCGACGACTGGTCGCGGTCCTGGCGCTCACGACCGCCGGGGTGCTCGCGGCGTGCGGCGGGTCCGACGACGCCGAGGCGGGCGGTGAGACCACCGAGACGGCCGGAGCCCCTGCCGGAGCCGACCCCGCCGACCCCACTGGCCCCACCGACCCCGCCGATGCGCCGGCCTGCGCCTCCGACACCGAGGTCTCCGATGCCGTGGGGACCGACGTGGCGCTCGACCCGTCGTCGGGTGGCGACGTCGGATGCAACTACTACAGCGAGGACGGGACCGTGTCGGTGAACGTGCTCGTGGAGGACCCGACGGCCCGCACCGTCGAGGACGTCGAGCGGAACGACGCCGGGTTCGAGCGGGTCGAGGGCGCGGGGGACGCCGCCTACGCCGCGGTGACCCCGGGCGGCATCGTGCAATTCGGCGTGTTCGAGGGGACGAGCCACACGCTCGTCACGATCGACGGCGCCGACGCCGACGTGGCGACGGGCCAGGCCGTCTACCAGCTCTTCGCGTAGCGGCGACGCCGCTCCCACCCGGAGGTACACGACGTGATCCCAGCCGACGGACCCGCCGCCGACACCCACGTCGACGTGCTTC
>CAZYKR010000337.1:0-3966 GCA_964648005.1 uncultured Iamiaceae bacterium | reverse complement strand
GGCCCGTGAGGCGCTGGCGCTGCTGCCCGCCGACGTGGTGACGATCGAGCCGGTCGATGACGCCGCCGTGGCGGTCGCCGGTGGCGCCACCATCGGCCTCGTCGTGCCCGACGGGCTCGATGCGGCGCGCGCCCGCGGCGAGCCCACGATCGTCGAGATCCAGCGCAGCGCGGGAGCGAGTCGGGCGCGGGCCGCCACCGCGCTGGTCGTGGGCGTATTCGGCGACGCGGATCTGGCGATGGTGCAGGCGTCGGCACGCGACGCCGGCATCGACGCCGACGCCGGCGTCGCCGCGTTCGATCAGGTCGACGTGCAGCTGACCGAGCGCGGTACCCGCGAGCTGTCGGGTGGCCTCGCCCCGGCGCTGCTGACGCTGCAGGCGGCGCTGCTGGTGTCGGCGTCGGCGACGCAGCTGCTGTCGCGCCAACGGCGCGGCCTGCTCACCGCGCAGTTGTTGCTGCCCGTGTCGCGCTGGCAGCTTTCGCTCGCCAAGGGCGCAGCGTCACTGACGCTGGGCATGGTGGCGGGCGCGCCGGTCCTCGCCGTCGTCGTCGGGATCGTGGCGGCGATCAACGCCTCCCGCAGCGGGATGCTGGCGGCGCTGGTCGGCGTGATCGCCTGCCTGGTGGCATCGCTCACCCTCTCCGCACTCGCCGCCGCGCTCGGCCTTGCCGTCGGCGTGCGGGCGCGCAGCCAGGAGCAGATCTCGCTCGCTTCGATGGTGGTCGTCGTCGGCTTCGCCGTCGTGGCCGCCGTGGTGGCGCTCGGTGAGCATCGGGTATTCGAGGTGCTGGCGGTGGTCCCGCTCGTAGGCGTCGTGTCGACGTTGCGCGACGTGCTGGCGGGCGAGGGCTCCGTCGTGCTGTTCGGCGTCGGTGTGGCGTCGACGCTCCTCGCTGCCGCCGCCATCGTGTGGCGCACCAGCCGGCACGTCGACGCCGAGCGACTCGTGCTGCGGAGCGCCGGGTGATGTGGCGTCAGAGTCGCCTGGTCGCCGGCGTCGTGGCGCGCAACCTCGGGCGCCGCCGCGCCACCTGGTCGACGACCTTGCTCACCGGAGTCGTCGTGGCGGTGCTGGTCGTCGGCTCGGCCTTCGTCACCACCCGGGTGCGCCAGCGGATCGAGGTGCGGCCCTACGGCGTGGCCGTCGCCGGTGACGTCGCCGGCGCCGAGGCGTTCCTGACGGCGATCGACGGTCCGCTGCTGTCGTTCTCCACCGTGAACGATGCGAACGGCGAGGTGGCGGCGAGCGAGTCGGCTGCAGGGCTCGCGCTCCCCGACGACCTCGACGGGCGCATCGCCCGCGGCGAGGACCCAGAGGTGTCGGTCTTCTACCGGAGCCGGTCCGAGCAGTCCGTCGCCGCCCGCAACGAGCTGCTGCTGGCGCTCCAGGGCCAGCAACGTCAGGTGGTGCTCGCTGATCTGGCGAGCGCGGGAGTGGACCCGCCAAAGCCGACCTCGTTCACCTTCGCCGAGGTCACGATGGACGCGGCGGGCAACCGGCTGTCGCTGGCGCCGATGCTGGCGGCGTTGGCGGCGCTGCTGTGCCTCGGCGTGGTGACGTCCGCCGCCGCGGCAGCGGGTGGCGGCCGCGACGACCGATCGATCGAGGGCACGCTCGTGCTGCCGCTGCGCCGTGGTGCGCTGACCGCGGGCACGGTCGCCGGCGTGGTGCCCGTAGCTGGGCTCGGCCTGCTCGCCGCGGTGGCCCTGCTGTGCCTGGCGTCGGCGCTGCCGTTGGCCGGCTTGCACCAGAGCGGTGCCGATGTCGCCCGGCTGCTCGCGGTGTGCCTGCCCGGTGCCTTGCTGCTGGCGGTGCTGGCCGCTGCGGTCGGCACGCTCGCCGGGGTCCTGGGTGCCGGCAGTGAGGACGCGGTGTCGATCGGGGACCTGTTGAGCGTGCCGTTCGTGGCCGTCGCCGCGCTGTACTTCCTGGCCCCCGACGCCGTCTCGGGCCCAGTGGCGTGGGTGCTGCCGATCCTCGGACCGGTCACGGCCATGCGCGACGGTGTGCTCGGCACCCTGACCGTCGTCGAAGCCCTCGTCGTCGTGGTGTCAGGCGTCGGCTGGATCGCCGCCGTCGTGGCGTTGGCCACCGCCCGCATCGCCGACGAGCGCAGGGTCCTGCGCGCCGGCTGATCCGTCGTCGGTCTCCGTGTCGGGCACCGGCACCGTGGGCAGCGGCGGGGGACCGTCGCGTCGTTGCAGTTCGATGCAGAGCCGATACGCCACGAACCCGGAGATGACCGGCAGGGCGAACAGCGCGACCCGGAAGAACCACACCGCCTGGTTCACCGACAGCCCGAACGTGACGACCAGCACGTCGTCGCTGCCGGCGAAACCGAGCACGCCGGTGAACGCCAGCACGCCGACACCGATTGCCGTGCGCCACGGCACGTCGCGGGGGCGGTCGAGCACGTGGTGCTCGGCGTGGTCCTTGGTGACGCGGCGCTCGATCCACGGCCAGGCGTACAGCCCGCCGAACACGATCGCCGCCGGGACCACCCCGGCGTAGAACGGGTTCGGGATGGTGAAGCCGGCGATGCGCGTCTCCCAGCCAGGCATCAGGCGCAGCGCGCCCTCCAACCAGCCCATGTACCAGTCGGGTTGGCTGGCCGACGACACGTCCTCGGCGCGGAACGGCCCGTAGAGCCACACCGGGTTGATCTGGGCGATGCCACCGAGCAGCGCCAGCGCGCCGAACACACAGAAGAACAGCGCCCCGGCCTTGAACACGTACGTCGGCCACAGGCGCTCGCCCACGACGTTGTCGTCGCGCGCCCCCTTGCCGGGGAAGTGGGTGTGCTTGTGGCGGATCAGCACGGTCAGGTGCACCGTCAGCATGGCGATGATCAGCAGCGGCACCACGAGGATGTGGATGGGGTAGAGGCGGGCGATGACGTCGTCGCCGGGGAAGTTGCCCCCGAAGATCAAGCTGCCGAGCCACGGGCCGATCACCGGAATCGAGATCAGCACGGAATACCCGATGCGCAGGCCGGTGCCCGAGAGCTGGTCGTCGAGCAGCGAGTAGCCGGCGAACCCATTGACCACGGCCAACATGAACAGCGAGCACCCGACCACCCAGTTGAGCTCGCGCGGACGGCGGAAGGCCCCGGTGAAGAACACCCGGCACAGGTGCAGCACGATGGCGCCGACGAAGACCAGCGCTGCCCAGTGGTGGATCTGGCGGACCAGCAGGCCGCCCTTCACGTCGAAGCTGATCTCGAGCGCCGAGTTGTAGGCCTCGGACACCTGCACGCCCTGCATCGGCGCGTACGAGCCGTCGTAGGTGGTCATGCCGGTGCTGTCAGCGTCGAAGAACAGGGTCAGGTAGATGCCGGTGAGCACCAGCACCACGAACGAGTACAGGGCGATCTCGCCGAGCAGGAACGACCAGTGGTTCGGGAACACCTTGTTGAGCGCACCGCGGCCGACGCGCGCCATGCCGGTGCGGCTGTCGATCCAGCGACCCAAGCGCCCGGCGCGTTGGTGCGCTTTGGGGTGCCGATGTGCCGGTGTGACCGCGGTCGACATGTCGTCCGTCGGCTCGGTGCCGGGCTCGGTGGCGTCGGTGGCGGTCATTGCCGGTTCTGGTTCCAGAAGCCCGGACCGGGCGGCGCGGACAGGGAGCCGTCGGCGACGAGGTTGCCGTCGGCGTCGACGGAGAGGGGAAGCTGTGGCAGGGGGACGGCGGCGGGGCCGAAGATCGGCTCGGCGGCGTTGTTGATGTCGAACGTCGACTGGTGGCAGGGACACAGCAGCAGCCCCTGCGCCGCTTGGTACAGCCCCACCGGGCACCCGGCGTGCGTGCACACCTTCGAGAAGGCGGCGACGCCGTCGACGGTCCAGTTCTCCCGTCCGCTTGCCGGCACGAACGCCTCGGACCGCACGCCGATCAGCAGCGTCTGGGCGAACTCGTCGCCGACCTGGCCTTCGGGGAACACGGTGAGGATGCCGTCGGTGTTG
>CAZYKR010000336.1:0-3969 GCA_964648005.1 uncultured Iamiaceae bacterium | reverse complement strand
ACGGGCCGCGCAAGAACTCGGGGGCTCGACGCACGCTGAGCACGGGCGTCGCCAGCGCCGTCGGGTTCGATCCCGGCGTGGAGCCGGGTGTCGGCGCCTGGGCTGCTGTCGGGCTGGCGACGGTGGCGCCGAGCGCGAGCGCAGCGACGAGCGAGGCGATGGCGGCACGAGGACCGGTCGAGAGCACGGGTGCAGAGCCTAGGGAGTCGGCAGGTCGCGATCGCGTCGCCACCTGCTGTAGCGCCAGAGGTGCTCCAGCGCGGCGACGGCGCGGTTCGACGAGGGGTAGCAGTAGCGACCGGAAGCCACGACGCCGCGCACGGCAGCGTTGTCGGGGGCGGTCACCGCCAGCTCGGTAGCGGTCAGCACGGGCTTGGCCAGCTCGTCGGCCAGTTCGGCCGCCGTGGCCGTGTAGCGCTGCTCCTGTCGCTCGTGGAAGGCGACGATGCGCTCGAGGCCGTGGTCCGGGTAGAACCGTCCGGCCCGCTCCATCTGGGCGGTGTTGCCCTGGATGCCCATCCCCAGGAACACGACCGCATCGACGCTGGGGTGCGCCGTGGCGGTGCGCAGCACGGCGGGGATGGTGTCCTTGGTCTCGCCGCCGGCCATGTCGATCGGGTTGTTGCGGCTCCAGCGCGGCGGGAGCTGGGCGTCGAGCTCGGCGCGCAGGTCGTCGGGCATGGCCAGCAGCTCGAGGTCGGGCGAGGCGGTGATGGCGTCGGCCGTGACCACGCCCCAGCCGCCGGCGGTCGACACGACCATCACTCCCGGCCCCTTCGGGAGGGGCTGCGTGGCGAACGTGGCGGCGATCTCGAACGCCGCTTCGATCGTCGGCGCGCGCACGGCGCCCGCCTGGCGGCACATGCCGTCGAAGACCCGGTCGTCGGTCGCCAGCGAGCCGGTGTGGCTGGCGGCAGCGCGCGCCCCGCCGGCGGTGGCGCCACCCTTGACCAGCACGACGGGCAGCTGTTCGCACACCGCGCGCAGGCGCTCGAAGAACCCGCGTCCGTCGACCATCCCCTCGACGTAGGCGATGGCCACATCGGTGGCGGGGTCGGCGGCGTAGAACTCCAAGAAGTCGGTGACGCCGACCTGGGCTGCGTTGCCGCACGACACGGCTCGGCTGATGCCGACACCGGAGGCGATGGCGTAGTTCTCGAAGCTCGACACGAAGTTGCCCGACTGGCTCACGACACCGATGCGGCCCTTCGGGGGGTAGGGCGCCACGATCTGCGCGCAGAGGTCGGCGGGTGTGGAGATCACACCCTGACCGTTCGGCCCGACGACGAGCATGTCGAGGTCGGCGGCGAGGGCCACGAGCTCGTCCTGCGCCGTGCGTCCCTCCTCCCCCGCCTCGCCGTAGCCGGCGGACGCGATGAACGCCGCCCGGACGCCCTTGACCGCAGCCTGGCGCAGCACGCCGGGGTTCGCCGCGGCCGGGGTGCAGACGAAGACCAGGTCGGCGGCGCCGTCGGGGACGTCGTCGATGTCGGTCAGCACGTCCACACCGAGGATCTGACCGCCGTCGCGGTTCGTCGGGTAGACGGGGCCGGCATAGCCGCAGCTCACGATGTTGTGCAGCGCCACGAACCCGAACTTGCCGGGATGGGTCGAGGCGCCGGCGACGATGATGCCGCGCGGCTCGAACAGGGCCAGGTAGTGCTCGGTCGTCGGCCGGAAGCTCATGCCTGCACCTCCACCAAGGCATCGACCGGCACCGGAGCGCCGTCGACGACGAGCAGCGGGTTCAGGTCGACCGACACCAGCCCGTCGATGGCCTGCGCCGCTGCGCTCAGCGAGCACAGCAGGTCTGCCAACGCGTCACGATCGACGGCCGGCTCGCCGCGGAACGCGCCGAGGAGCTTCTGCGTACGCAGGTCGTCGATCATGTCGTAGGCGTCGGCGCGTTCGATCGGCACGAGGCGGATCACGACGTCTTCGATCGCCTCGGCGAGGATGCCGCCGACGCCGAGCAGCACCGTCATGCCGAACTGCGGATCCAGCGCCAGGCCGGCGATCAACTCGCGGTTGGACCGGAGCATGGGCGCCACGAGCACCTGCACGTCGCCGTCGTCGGCGGTCGCCTTGGCGAGCAGGTCACCGGCCGCCTCGGCGACGGCGTCCGCCGTGGCGAGGTCCAGGCGCACCAGGCCACGCTCGGTCTTGTGGGCGATGCCGTCGCCGCACAACTTCGCCACCGCCGGCAGGCCGATGGCCTCGACGGCGGCGCGTGCCTCTTCGGGGGTGGAGGCCAACCGCTCGGCCGGCATCGGGACCCCGTGCTCGGCGAGCAGCGCCTTCGAGTCGTGCTCGGAGAGCGTGCGCGTCATGGAGGCGTAACGTAGACGACCGGTGACGGGGACCATCAACGGCATCATCGAGGGCTTCTACGGCACGCCGTGGACGTGGCAGGAACGCGCCTCGTTGGCATCATGGTGCGGCGCGCGCGGGCTGGCGCACTACGTGTACGCCCCCAAGGACGATCCGTTGCACCGCGAGCGGTGGGCAGAGCCGTACGGCCCCGACGCGCTGGCGGCCTTTGCCGGCCTCGTCGAGGACGGCGGGCTCGAGGTCGGCTTCGCGCTCTCGCCAGGGCTGTCGATCGACTACGGGGCCGCCGACGACCGCGCCGCGCTGGCGGCAAAGGTCGACCAGGTGCTCGACGTCGGGGTGCGCCTGATCGTGCTGGCGCTCGACGACATCCCGGTGCGGCCCGGCCTCGGTCCCGACCACGCGGCGCTGACGACGTGGTTGGCCGACCACGTGCGGGACCGATCCGACGGTGCCGTGGTGCTGGTCCCGACCGAGTACACCGGTACCGCCTCGACGCCGTACCTCGACGCCCTCGCCGAGGGCGTGCCCGAGGACGTGCCCATCGCCTGGACCGGGGCGACGGTGGTGTGCGACGAGGTGACCGCCGACCAGGCCGCAGCGCGCGCCGCCGCGCTCGGCGACCGGTCACCGCTGCTGTGGGACAACTACCCGGTGAACGACACCGTCATGGCGGACCGCCTCTTCCTGGGGCCGCTGCGGGGCCGGGACGCGGCGCTGCGCCGCGAGCTCGGCGGCTACCTGGCGAACCCCATGGTGCAGGCGACGGCGAACCGCCTGCCGCTGGCGTCGATCGCCGCCTGGTGGCGGGGTGCCGACCCGTTCCAGGTGTGGTCGTCCGAGGCGGAGGCGCTCGGCTGGCGCACCTTCGCCGAGGCGTGTGACGGCGAGGTGCCGCGCCGCCTGGTGGCAGAGGCCATCGCCGATCCCGCCGGCGCGCTCGATCCGCTCGAGGCGTGGCTGCGTGCCGCCAGCACGTGCACGGCTCCCGGGTTGGAAGCCGAGGCCGCGGCCTGGCTCGACCAGGTGCACGCCGAGGCGAGCGCCGGGTTGGTGGCGGTGGCGGCGGCGCGGCTGGGGCTGGCGGGCGATCGCACCGACGCGGTGATCGGCCAGATCATGGCGCTGAGTGTGCTGTGGCCGCAGGCACGGCGCAGCGCTGTCACGGTGCTCGGTCCCCGGTGCAGCTTCCGACCGGTGCTCTCGCAGTGGAGCGACGGCGGGTGGCGGTTCCACGCGGCGTCGGCGCAGACCGACGACAACGCCCTGGACGCGCTCGCTGCCTGGGCCATCGACGTCTGCGGCGTCTAGCTACCCGGTCGGATCGACGTCGTCGGGCAGCAGGGCGGCGCGGAAGAAGGCGCGGAAGTGCGCCAACCGGGCCTCGAGGGCGTCGTCGCTGAGCGGGTCCTGCCCCGTGAGCGCGCTGATGAACGGGACATCGGAGAAGTAGCTCAGCAGCGCGCCGTAGCCGGTGAGCAGCAGTTGTTCGGGATCGAACCGGCGGAAGTTCCCGGCGTCCATCTCGCGCTCGAAGTAGCTGGTCGCCCGGGTGAACAGCGGCTGCAGTGCCAGGCCGAGGTCGATGCCGAGTCGGGTGCCGCCGTCGACGGCCTCGCGCCGGGCGATCCGCACGAA
>CAZYKR010000335.1:0-4028 GCA_964648005.1 uncultured Iamiaceae bacterium | reverse complement strand
CATCGGCGGCGTCGGCGGACCGATCCACACCTCGAGCGGTCCCAGCTCGCCCGTGTACTGGTCCAACGGCACGGTCTATGCGCAGACCGGCGAGATCAGCCAGGTCGGGTCGACCAACGGCGCCGGCGGCGAAGGCGAGTGGCGCACCGACACCGGCTCCGGCTCCGCCTACGGACCCGGCGGCGGTGGAGGCGGCGGCTGGGGCGGCGGCGGCGGAGGCGGAGGCGGCGGCTACACCTCGCCGGGCGGCGGTGGTGGCGGCGGCGGCAGCTACGCCGTCGGGATCACCGTGGTCTCGCCGACCGCGGACACCCCGTCGTCGTCGAGCGCACAGGTCATCATCACCTTCTATCCGTAGATCGTCCAGGACGGGCCCATGCAGCGAGCGACTACCACGACCCGACGGCAGCGCGGTGCGGCGCGCCTGGCCGTCGCCACGGTCGCCGCCATCGCTGCATGCGTTCCCGCCTGTTCCAGCGGCTCGACCGACGCCACCGGTCCGAGCGCGACCGGGTCTTCAGGCACCGACGCGTCGTCGCAGGCGGGAACGCCTGTCGCCGACGACACCGAGGTCGTCGTTGCGTTGCTGTTGAGCGTCGACACCGCCGGCCTGGCGTCGCTGGCCCACGACACGTCGGATCCCTCCTCGGCGCAATACCGCCAGTTCGCCTCGATCGCCGACATCGCCTCCGCTCACGGCGCATCGTCCGACGTGATCGAACAGAACCGATCGGCGTTGGCTGACCTCGGCCTGGATCTCGACATCGATCCGACGCACGGCGCCTTCTGGGGGACCGTCACGGCGCAGCAGGTCGAGGACAACTTCGGCACGACGCTCGTGCAGAACGGCGGGATCATCCAACCGTCCGGCACGCCCTCGGTGCCGTCGGGACTCACCGGCATCGCCGGGGTCGTCGGGCTCACCGGCACCGCACCGACCGGCACCTCGTCCGGCGACGGCGCGTCGAGCGGGTCGAACCCGACGACGGCGCCGTGCCCATCGACCTGGCCCACCCAGGCGTCGCTGGCGCAGCGGTTCGGGTTCGACAATGCGCTGTCGGCCGGCCAGAACGGTGCGGGTACGACCGTCGCCATCGTCGGCACCGCGCCGTTCGAGCCAGCAGTGTTCAGCACCTACGCCGCATGCGCCGGCACCTCGGTGTCGACTGCCAACGTGGCCCAACACCAGGTGCCCGCAGCGCCCGAGGTCCCGGGCAACAGCGAGGTCGCCCTCGACACGCTCGTCATCACCCTCCTCGCGCCGCAGGCACAGCTCGACGTGGCGCAGTACGACGACGCCACCTCACTCGCCTTCCCCCTCCTGCAGTTGCTCGGCGCCGCCAGCACCACACCGAACGTGCTCGACCTGACGATGGTCTACTGCGAGGGCGACGTCGCGACCGCCGACCTCGCTCTGTCGGAGTGGCTCCTCGCTGCCTACGCCGCCACCGGCACCACCACGGTCGCTGCCGCAGGTGACACCGGATCGAGTGGCTGCGCGCCGAATGACGAGAGCGCCCACGTCACGTATCCGGCGTCGTCGGCGTTCGTCAGTGCCGTCGGCGGGGCCCAGTACGACGGCGACGCTTCGGCGCCCGGTTCGCTCACGACGTGGAACGTCGCCGGGGTCGAAGGCGGCGGCGGCGGCACCAGCGGCACCGTCGACGCCCCGCCGTGGCAGACGCAGGCCAAACGCCAAGTGCCCGACGCCTCGGTCTACGCCGTCCCGGGCGGGGTCGGATCGGTGCCGGTGTGTGCCTCGGCGCAGAGCTGCACGTGGCAGAACCTCGGCGGTACCAGCCTCGCCGCAACAGTGATCGGCGCTGCGGGCGTGTTGTCGGCCCAACAGCACGCCACCGACGGCACACCGGCACGCTGGGGGAACATCGCCGCGATGGTGTGGCGACGCGGCAGCGACGCCTCCGCCATCACCGACATCACGAGCGGGGCCAACACCACGTTCACGGACAGCTGCTGCACTGCGGCAGACGGCTACGACACGGCCACGGGGTGGGGACTGTTCGACCCCGACGCGGTCACGTGGACGCCGTGACACCGTCCGACGGGGCCGACCAGCCGCATTCCCGTGACCGTCTCGTGGCGGCGACCGCCGACCTGCTCGGCGAACGAGCGATGCGCGTCACCACCCGCGACATCGCAGAGCGCGCCGGCGTGCAGACGTCGCTGATCCACCGCCACTTCGGCGGCAAAGACGGCCTCGTGCGTGCCGTTCTCGAGCAGGCGTCGGCCGGATATGCCGCCGCGGTCGACGAAACGGCAACCGCCGACGAAGGGTTCGCCGTGGCGTTCGACTACCTCACGACGCATCCCGAAGCGATCTTCGCGTTCGCGCTCGGCGAACCAGGCGAAGACGGCCACGGCTTCCCCGGCGTCGCCCGACACATCGCACAGCTCCAGGACGAAACCGACCGCGGGCGCGACCCGCGCGTCACCGCCATCGCTGCGCTCGCCCTCATGGCGGGCTGGGTCGGCATCGAACGCTTCGCCCGCGCCGCGGCCGGCATCGACGACCTGTCGATCGACGAGCTCCGTGCCCAGGTCCTCGAGATCCTCCTGGCCACGGTGCACCAACAACAACACACCGAAGGGGAACTCGATGCTTGACGGCTGGAGCGAACCAGAGGCGCTCGCGGTGCTCGGCGCCATGCGCGCCGTCGCAGCGCCGATCCACAACGGCGTGCAATCCGCAGGCGAACGGCTCGTCGCCGGCGCAGCGGCGCACGTCTTCGAGGTGCCCATCGATGCCGACACGCCGGCACCGGCCAACCCTCAGATGCTCGCGGCCGCCGTAGCCGACGTCGACCATCGCCAACTCGCTCTCGAGCTGTTGATCCTCGTCCCGTACGGCGACCACACCGTCGACGGCGATGCTGTGGGCGCGGTCGACGCCTACGCCGACGCGCTCGGCATCGACGCCCACGCGCTTGCCGACCTGCACAAGGTCCGCAAGCACCACATCAACCGGCTGCTGCTCGACTACGGCCGGCGTCAACTCGGACACCTCGGACCCGACCAAGGCCACACGGCCCCCGCGATGCGCACGTTGCTGGCGACCATGCACCAGTACGTCGGCGACAAATCTGTGGCTGCCCGCTACCAGGCCCTCAGCAATGGCGAGCCTGGCACGCTCGGACGTGAGCTCTACGACTTCTATCGGGCGCGCGGGTTCCCGTTGCCCGGCGAGAGGCACAGCCTGAGCGAGACCCTCATCGCGCACGACTGCTGCCACATCCTCGCCGGCTTCAACACCGACGGCACCGGCGAGATCAACGTCGCCGGCTTCGAAGCCGGCATGCGCAAGACCGACTTCGGTTTCGAGATGCTGATGGAGGTGCTGCTCGACTTCGAGCTCGGGATCTCGCTCGGCGGCGGCGCCATCGGATTCGTCCCGAAGACCGGCGAGCTCGACCCCGACACCGTCATGGTCGGGATCCGCCGCGGT
Source organism: uncultured Iamiaceae bacterium (assembly GCA_964648005.1). Lineage (GTDB taxonomy): Bacteria > Actinomycetota > Acidimicrobiia > Acidimicrobiales > Acidimicrobilacustridaceae > JAGQTE01. Next base: position 565 of record CAZYKR010000335.1, on the reverse strand, counting down.
CTCGACTGCACCGTCGACCTGCTCGGCCCCGACTGGAACCTGTGGGCGGTCGCCGACCAGCAGGTCCTCGACCTCCGCCAGGAGTACGGCATCACAGGAGTCACCGCCGTCACCATGGCCCCACCAGACCACCCCGCCACAGGAGCATGACCAAGAGCCTCCGACAGCCGGACTCGCTGTGCGCTCGCATGTTGACTACGGACGCCAGTGCAGCGTTGACGGTGGCGACGTCGAGACGAGTGCCCAGCTCTTCGCCCGCAGTGAGCCCGATCGGCGAATGCAGCACTGAGTCGTCTGGCGAAGCCGCAGGTGATCGCTCCCCACTGGATCGGCGGCGCGCACCAGCGGAACCCCTGCCGAAGAGCAGGGGGTCGATCGAGCGCCCGTGTCGATGGCACGCAGTAGGCACAGGGGTCAAGACCTGACGGGACGTCAGCGCCCGAAAATACCCTCTGACCTCGAGTGGACCTTCGTGCACGGCTTTCGAACCCAGACATGACCGCCGTCCTCCAGAAACTGAAGCTCACCCCACCCACCCCCTCCCTGATACCACCCAAACCAGAAC
>CAZYKR010000334.1:0-4060 GCA_964648005.1 uncultured Iamiaceae bacterium | reverse complement strand
GCGACCGGGACGCTCGACCTGTGAACCTGGCGGAGCTCCCGCTGCAGCACCCCTTGGTGGTCGGCCTGGGCATCACGGCGCAGGCGATGTGCCGCGCGCTCGTCGCAGCCGGGCGTCCGGTCGTGGTGGTCGACGACCATCCCTCGGCCGACGCGCGGCGCGCAGCAGAATTGCTCACCGTGCAGCTCATCGACGCACCGTCGCCCGCACAGCTCGACGAGCTGGTCGCCGCCGCCACCGCGGTGCTCCCGTCGCCGGGCGTGCCGGACCACCATCCGGTGTTCGCGGCGGCGCGCACGCATCGGGTCCCCGTGCTCGACGAGTTCGACCTGGCGGCGGCGCTCGACGCCCGCCCGCTGTTGGCGATCACGGGCACCGACGGCAAGACGACGGTGACGACGCTCGTCACCGAGATGCTGCGCGCCTCGGGCGTGCCGGCGGAGGCGGCGGGCAACACTGACGTGCCGTTGGTGACCGCGGTGGCAGATCCCGAACCTCGGGTCTTCGTCGTCGAGGCCAGCTCGTTCCGGCTGGCGCACGCCGCGGCGTTCCGCCCGACGGTGGCGACGTGGCTGAACTTCGCCCCCGACCACCTCGACAACCACGGCACCCTCGAGGCCTACGAGGCGGCCAAGGCGCGCATCTGGGCCGATCTGGCGCCGGGCGGGATCGCCGTTGCGAACGGCGACGATCCGGTCGTGATGCGCCACGTGGTGCCGTCGGTCACGACGCGCACCTTCTCGCTGTCCGATCCCGGCGCCGACTACCGGGTCGTCGACGGCGCGCTCGTCGGTCCGACGGGCGAGCTGGCGCGTGTCGACGAGCTGCCACGCCGCCTGCCACACGATCTCGCCAACGCGCTGGCCGCCGCGGCGACGGCGATCGCCGGCGGTGCGACGGTCGCCGGGGTCCGGACCGTCCTCACCCGGTTCCGTGGCTTGCCGCACCGCGTGCAGACCCTCGGGGTCGCCGACGGCGTGGTCTGGGTCGACGACTCCAAGGCGACGGTGCCGCACGCCACGGTCGCCGCGGCGTCGGGCTTCGCGTCCGTGGTGTTGGTGGCGGGCGGTCGCAACAAGGGCCTGGACCTCCGCCAGCTGGCCGACGCCGCGCCGAACGTGCGCGCCGTCGTGGCGATCGGCGACGCCGCGCCCGAGGTGGCGGCAGCCTTCGCCGGACTGCGACCGGTGACGGTGGCCACCTCGATGGCCGAGGCGGTCGAGCAGGCGCGCGCCGCCGCCCGGCCGGGTGACGCCGTGCTGCTCTCGCCGGGCTGCGCGTCGTTCGACTGGTACCGCTCCTACGCCGAGCGCGGCGACGACTTCGCCGCCTGCGTGCGCCGGGCCGTGCCCGATCTCGAGGACGGGTCGTGAGCGAAGCCAGCGTCACGCCGCACCCGCGTGCCGCCCGTGCCGCCTCGGGACGGAAGGGCGCACGCCTGCGCACGGCGCCGCCCGCCGGTCGCCGCTCGGGGGCCTTCGTCGCCATCTTCGCCCTGGTGGCGGTGCTGTGCCTGACCGGCATGGTCATGGTCCTGTCGGCGTCGAGCGTCGCCTCCATCGAGGACTACGGGTCCCCGTGGTACCAGTTCGGCCGACAGGCGCTGTGGCTGGGCGTCGGCATCGTCGGCTTCGTGGTTGCGCTGCGCATCGACTACCGACGCTGGCGATCCTGGACGCGCTACCTGCTGTGGGTGTCGCTCGCCATGCTGGTGCTGGTCCTCGTCCCGGGCATCGGGGTCGTCGTCAACGGCGCCCGCCGGTGGCTGGGCTTCGGGCCGTTCACGGTGCAACCGTCGGAGTTCGCCAAGCTGGCGCTGCTGCTGTTCGCCGCCGACCTGCTGGCGCGGCGGGCGAACCGCGTCGCCGATCCGCAGCAGGCGCTGCGTCCGGTGCTCGCCGTGTTCGCCATGATGGCGGTGCTGGTCATGATCCAGCCGAACCTCGGCACCACGATCATCTTGTTCGTCATGACCTTCGTGCTGCTGTTCGTGGCCGGCGTACCCGGGCGCCAGCTGGGGCTGCTGGGCCTGGCAGCGGCGGCCGCCGGCGTGTTGTTCGCCATCATCGAGCCCTACCGCATGCGGCGGATCACCGCCTTCCTCGACCCGTGGTCGGACCCGGCCAACGTCGGCTATCAGAACATCCAGAGCGCCGCCGCCATCGCCAACGGTGGCCTCGTCGGGACCGGGGTGGGGCAGGGGCGTGCCAAGTACGGCTACCTGCCCGAGGCCGACACCGACTTCATCTTCAGCGTGATCGGCGAGGAGCTCGGCTTCCTCGGCGCCATGGTGCTGCTCGTGCTGTTCCTGGCGCTCGGCGCCGCCGCCATCCGCGTCGCCATGCGGGCGCCGGATCGCTTCGGCATGCTCGTCGCCTCGGGCATCGCCGCATGGTTCCTGTTCCAGGCCGTCGTGAACATCGGCGCGGCCGTCGGGGTCATGCCGACCACCGGCGTCCCGCTGCCGTTCGTGTCGGCCGGCGGCTCGTCGTTGCTCATCTCGCTGTTCACCGCGGGCATCTTGTGCAACATCGCCCGGCACACCTCGTGACCGACGCGCCCGTTCCCGCCACGTACGCCGTGATCGCCGGTGGGGGCACCGCCGGTCACGTGCTGCCCGGCCTGGCCATCGCCCAGGCCCTGGTCGACGCCGGCCACGACCAGGCGTCGATCCGCTTCGTCGGGTCAGCACGGGGCCTCGAGGTCGACCTGGTGCCCGGGGCCGGCTACGCCCTCGAGGCGTTGCCGGGCCGCGGGATCCAGCGCAAGCTGAGCCTGGCCAACGTGGCGGCCGCCTTCGGCATCATGCGCGCCACGGTGCAGGCGATCAGCCTCCTCCGCCGCTGGCGACCGAAGGTGCTGTTGGTGCTCGGCGGCTACGCCGCCGCACCCTGCGTCGTGGCCGGGGCGTTGTGGCGCGTGCCGATGGTCGTGGCCGAACAGAACGCCCGGGCAGGCCTGGCGAACCGGCTGGCCGGCCGCTTCGCCCGCGCCTGCGCCGTGCCCTTCGCCGAGACCGACCTGCCGCGGACCGAGGTCACGGGCAACCCGGTGCGGGCCGAGCTGCTCGCCCTCGATCCCGAGCGCGACCGTGCGCGCGCACGCGCCGAGCTGGGCCTGCCCGACGACCGCGTGGTGGTGGCCGCCTTCTCCGGCTCGCTCGGCGCCCGATCGATCAATCGCGCCGTGCACGCCTTGGCCGGTCGGTGGGCGGAGCGCGGCGATGTCGCCATCCGCCACGTCACCGGTTCACGCGACTGGGACGAGTTCCGGACCACCTCCGACGAGGGTCCGGCGGACGGGACGGCGCTCGTCTACCAGACCGTGGCCTACGAGCAGCACATGGACCTGCTGCTGGCGGCGGCCGACGTCGTGGTGTCGCGCGCAGGTGGCACGACCGTCGCCGAGCTGGCGGTCGTGGGGTTGCCGGCCGTCCTGGTGCCGCTGCCGATCGCCACGCGCGACCACCAGACCGCGAACGCCCAGGCGCTGGTGCGCGGCGGGGCGGCCCGCCTCGTGCCCGACGACCAGCTCGACGTCGACCGGCTCGAGACCGAGCTCGGACCGCTCGTCGACGACGCCGAGCTGCGCACGACCATGGCGGCAGCGGCTCGGGCCCAGGGCATTCCCGACGCCGCGGCGCGCGTCGCCGCGCTGCTCGAACGCGAGGCACGGCCATGACGAGCGCCCCCGAACCGCTCGACCTGAGTGGTGCGCAATCGATCCACATCGTCGGGATCGGTGGGGCGGGGATGAGCGCCATCGCCACGGTGCTGGCGGCGATGGGGCACACCGTGTCGGGCAGCGACCTCAAGGCGTCCCCGGGGCTCGAACGGCTCGCCGCTGCGGGCATCGTGGTGCACGTCGGCCATGATGCGGCGCACCTGCCTGCCGATCTGGCCGAGGTCGGGATCTCGACCGCCATCCCGGACACGAACCGTGAGGTGGTCGCCGCCGTCGAGCGCAAGGTGCCGGTGCGCCGCCGCGCCGAGCTGCTCGCCGCCATCTGCCGGCAGCGTCGCACGGTCGCCGTCGCCGGCACGCACGGCAAGACCACGAC
>CAZYKR010000333.1:0-4094 GCA_964648005.1 uncultured Iamiaceae bacterium | reverse complement strand
GCGGTCCCCGCGCTGGCGGCGGTGCCGTCCGGCGTCGCCGGGTCTGCCGCCACCGACGTCGCCGGCCGGGACGACGCCACGGTCGGTGCGGCGGTGTCATCCGTCGTGCAGGCGGCGCTGCCGAGCAGTGCTGCGGCCGCCGCCACCAACGCGCCGACGGCTCGAGGGCGAGGCGGCGGGGGCGTCATGGGCGGCGATGCTACGGCGATGGCACCGGTAGGGTGCCGCGCATGATCTTCGGCGTGTTCGTCCCGCAAGGCTGGAAGATGGAGCTCGCCTCCATCGAGGACCCGGAGCAGAAGTGGGCCACCTCGGTGGAGGTGGCGATGCTCGCCGAGGAGCTCGGTTACGACTCCGTCTGGGTGTACGACCACATGCACAACGTGCCCGTCCCGGCGCACGAGGCGGTGTTCGAGTGCTGGACGATGATGGCGGCGCTCAGCCAGCGCACCAGCCGCGTCCGGCTCGGGCAGATGGTCGGCTGTGCGCTGTATCGCAACCCGGCGATGCTGGCCAAGATCACCTCGACCATCGACGTCATCAGCGGCGGCCGGCTCGACTGGGGGATCGGCGCCGGCTGGTACGAGCACGAGTACGCCGCCTACGGCTTCGGCGACGAGTTCTGGCTCGGGCGTGCCGACGACTGGACCGGCGACGGCGAACCCGAGGGACGGTTGCCGTCCGCCAAGGACCGCATCCGCATGCTGGAGGAGACCGTCGAGATCACGAAGCTGCTGTGGTCCGAGCCGGACGCTCACTACGACGGGCGCTTCTACCGGCTGCGGGGTGCGCAGTGCGACCCGAAGCCACTGCAGCAGCCGCACCCGCCGATCTGGATCGGTGGTGGCGGCGAGCAGCTCACGCTGCGGGTCGTGGCGCGCCACGCCGACCGGTCGAACTTCGGCGGCAAGCCGCACGAGTGGTCGCACAAGGCCGACGTGCTGCGGCGCCACTGCGACGTGGTCGGCCGCGACGTCGACGAGATCACGATGACGTGGTCCCCCGAGATCCACGTGCGCGCCACCGAGGCCGAGATCGTCGACGGCGGCTCCCGCTCGTTCTGGGGAGAGCCGTTCGAGTCGTGGCGGGAGGGCAACCTCGTCGGGACGCCCGAGCAGGTGTGCGAGAAGATCGCCGCCTATCGGGACCTCGGGTGCGGGGGGATCGTGGGGTGGTGCTCGGACCTGCCCGACACCGAGACCCTGGAGCTGTTCGCCAGCGAGGTGCTCCCCGAGTTCCGCTGAGGTCCACCGCCCCTCGCTGGGCGCGGCCGCGCCCGGGCGTCTGGGATCAGCGCAGCCAGCGCAGCCGGTAGCCCCGCACCTCGGGCTGGAGCAACGCCGCCGCCACCAGCAGGATCATGGCGATGTCGAGCGCGGTGACCGACTCCCACAGGACGCTCGGGTGCCGCACCGTGTTCTGGATCGGTTCCTGCACCGCCAGGATGCATGCCGACAGGGCCAGGACCCAGGTGGCGCGCACCTCGCCCGACAGGCCGAACCCGCAGGCCACCATGGCCAGGCCACAGGCCAGGAACAGGAACGAGTAGCCGCCGACGATGGCGCGCAGCACGAGCAGACCGCCGACGGCGTAGAGCAACAGCTCTGCGAGGTAGAGCGATCGCGGATGCATGGCGTTGATCCAGCCCCGAGCTTCCATCGGATGCCAGTCTTGCAGCATGCCTGCGCCCACTGCGCCCGGGGGGCTCGTCGCCGTCGTGCTGGCGGCGGGGGAGGGCCGACGCCTCCAGCCGTTGACGTTCGAGCGACCGAAGGCCTTGTGCCCGCTCGTCGGGGTGCCGCTGCTCGACCACGCCCTCGACCGCGTGGCGGCGGTCACCGACCAGGTCGGTGTCAACGCCTGGCATCGGGCGGACCAGGTCCTCGATCGGCTGGAGCGGCTCGACGACGAGCCCGGCGTCCTCAGTCGCCTGGCGGTGCACGCGTCGGTCGAAGCGGGTGGCGAGCCGCTGGGCACGGCGGGCGGCATCGGTGCGATGCGCTCGTGGATCGACGGGCGCGACGTGCTCATCTGCAACGCCGACACCTGGTGTCCGGCCGACCTGGCGGCGTTCGTCGCCGGCTGGGATCACGAGCGTGCCGCCACGCTGCTCGCCGGTGCGGACACCTTCGGCACGAGGGTGCGCCTGGCGGCGACGTTGCTGCCGTGGTCGATGGTGCGCGCGCTGCCCGACGAGCCGAGCGGGCTCTACGAGGTCTGCCTCGGCCCGGCCCACGCCGCCGGGCGGCTGGTGGCGATGCGCACCGACGCGCCGTTCCACGACTGCGGCACACCAGCGCGCTACCTGGCGGCGAACCTCTCGGTGGCGGGGGTCGTCGGGGACGGCTCGGTCGTGGGCGCCGGCGCACGCATCGGCGGATCGGTCGTGCGCAGCGTCGTGTGGCCCGATGCCGTGGTGGCGGCGGGCGAGGTCCTCGTCGACGCCGTCCGCACGACGCGGGGTCGCACGGTGCTGGTGCGCTGAGGGTGGCGACGGATTGCGGGTGGCTACGGCTGGTGGTCGGCGCGCAGCTGCCCGCACGCCGCATCGATGTCGCGGCCGCGGGTGTCGCGCACCGTCACGTTGACCCCGGCGTCGCGGAGCCGGTCGCAGAATCGACGCACGCGCTCGGTCGGGCTGCCGATGGCCAGGTACCCCGGCGTGGGGTTGAGCGGGATCACGTTCACGTGCGCCCGCAGCGGCCGGCACAACGCCGCCAGCTCCTCGGCGTGGCGAGGCTGGTCGTTGACGTCGGCGATGAGCGCCCATTCGAACGACAGTCGGCGCCGCTTGGCCGCCACGTAGTCCTCGCACGCCGCCATCAGCTCGTCGAGCGGATAGCGCCGGTTGATCGGCACGAGGGTGTCGCGGTCGGCGTCGTTGGCGGCGTGCAACGAGACGGCCAGGTTCACCGGTAGGACCTCGGTGGCGAGGCGACGGATGCCGGGCACGATCCCGACGGTCGACAGGGTCAGATGCCGAGCGGAGATGCCGAGCGGGCCCTGCAACCGCTCGACGGCCGCCCAGGTGGCGTCGTAGTTGGCCAGCGGTTCTCCCATCCCCATGAACACCACGTTGGACACGCGGCGCGGCGCGGCGGCGCGTGCGGCGACGACGACCTGCTCGACGATCTCGCCCGTCGAGAGGTGGCGATCGAAGCCCGCCTGGCCAGTGGCGCAGAAGCCGCAGGCCATGGCGCAACCCGCCTGGGTGCTGACGCAGACGGTCACGCGTTCGGCGTAGTGCATGAGGACCGTCTCGATCTGGGTGCCGTCGCGCAGCTCGTGCAGCCACTTCGTCGTGGCGCCGTCGTCGGCGGCGCGCACCACCACGGGCCGCAGGGCCGCCGGCGCCGCGTCGTCGATGCGCTGGCGCACGGCGGCCGGCACGTTGGTGAGCTCGGCCGGCTGGCGCAGCTGGCCGTGCAGGCCCTCCCACACCTGGTCGACCCGGTACGACGGCTGGTCGGCGAGCACCTCGGCCAGCGCGGCGCGGTCGAGGTCGTAGCGGGTCGTCGCGCGGTCCGGAGCGCTCACGGTGCCGCCGGGCACAGGTAGTAGCGCTTGTCGTGGTGGGGCATGAAGCCGAGCGCGTCGTACAGGTGCAGTGCCGCGGTGTTGTCCGCTTCCACCCAGAGCATGGCTGTCGACACGCCGCGCGCATGGAGGTGATCGAGACCGGCGAGGACGAGGCGGCGTCCCAACCCGATCCCTTGGGCGTCGGGGTCGACACCGATGGCGTAGATCTCGCCCATCGCCGTGGCGCCACGGCCGTGGACCTTCGTCCAGCAGAAGCCCACGAGGTCGCCGGCGCGTGTGGCGACCACGAACCCCGCGGCGTCGAACCAGGGCGCGTGCAGCATGGCGGCCAGGGCGTCGGCGTCGACGAAGCCCTGCTCCGGGTGCCAGGCGAACGCCCGGGCGTTCACGCGCAGCCAGCCGGCCTCGTCGTCGGTGCCCGGGCGGAAGTGGCGCAGCGTCACGTCGGCCGGGTTGGACTCGGGCCCGTCTGGGTCGGGCATCGGTGCCACGGGCAGGGCGCGCCGCAGTTGGCGAATGGTGCGGATCCGTTGCGCCCGGCAGGCCGCCAGCGC
>CAZYKR010000332.1:0-4173 GCA_964648005.1 uncultured Iamiaceae bacterium | reverse complement strand
ACCAGGTGTTCCGAAAGATCATCGTCTCTGCCTACGACGAGGGGCGCATCGCCCGCTCCCCCTGCCCGGAGCACCCGCCGATCCCGCGCGAGAAGCGCAAGGTGATCCGGTTCCTCGATGAGGACCAGGTCGTCGACCTCGCCGGCCGGATCGACGGGCAGTACGAAGCGATGATCTACATCGGCGCCTACGGCGGGTTCCGCATTGGCGAGCTCTGCGCCCTGCGCGTCGATGACATCGACTGGACCCGCGGCACCATCCGCGTGGACGAGGGTCTTACCGATGTCGGTGGCCTGGTCGCGTTCGAGGACCCCAAGACCGAACGGGCCTTCCGCACCGTCCCGATGGCAGACCTCGCCCTCGAACACCTTCACTCGCATCTCGACGCCCGCGTCGACACCGGCGATGCGCGGGCGCTGCTGTTCACCTCGCCCGGCGGCGGGATCCTGCGTCCGACCAACTGGCGGTCGCGGTTCTTCAACCCCGCTGTCAAGGCCGCGAAACTCGAGCCGCTCACCCCGCACGACCTGCGCCACACCGCCGCGTCGCTTTTCATCTCCGCCGGGGCGAACCCGTGGATGCTCGCAGAGGTCCTCGGCCACACCGACACGAGGATGATCGACCGCGTCTACGGGCACCTGTTCGACAAGGACCGCGAGCAGCTCCGCCAACGCATGAGCGACAAGGCTCGCGGCGCGACCGGCAACGGCGAGGTCATCGACCTGCGCGAACGACTCAAGCGTCCGGTGACGTGACTTCCATCAGGGTTCGGCCCGCGATGGGTGCTGCGTACACTCGGCGGTGATGTCTGAGGAGCCACGTCTGCCGGTGTCCGCCGCCGAGGTCACCAACGAGATCGCCGAGGCGATCGAGCGGGCCGGCCTCCACCCCGCGCATGCGTTCGCGGTGCGTCAGTGCGGGTTCCTGCTCACCGAGATGAACATGGGCACCTTCACCGACGACGAGATCGACCAGTGGGAAGACGCTCTCGACCGTTGGTTCGAGATGCACCCCGACGACCCGGGCTTCGACTGACTGGTGATGCGCGTCGAGCTCTCGTATTTCGAGGACTGCCCGCATTGGCGTGACGCGGAGGCGAACCTGCTCGCGCTCCAGTCGGAGTTCGGATTCGAGCTCGGGTATCGGATCATCGACTCACCCGAGTCCGCCGTCGCCGTCGGGTTCGGGGGGTCGCCGTCGATCAGCGTGAACGGCGTGGACCTGTTTGGCACCGCCGAGGGCGCCGTAGGGTTCGCGTGCCGGAGGTATGAGACACCTGATGGTCCAGCGGGGTGCCCGACCATCGGCCAGCTGCGAAGGGCACTTGCGGCGGCGGGTCCCGGGTCGTCTACGCCCGCGGGGTGAACATGATCACGGCGACACCGACGAGGCAGATGGTGGCGCCGAGGTAGTCATACCGATCGGGTTTGAAGCCGTCCATGACGATGCCCCACGCGAGGGAGCCGGCCACGAAGATGCCGCCGTAGGCGGCGAGGATCCGCCCGAAGTTGTTGTCCTCCTGGAAGGTGGCCACGAACCCGTACGCGGCGAGCGCGACGATCCCGGCGCCGATCCAGGCAACCCCGCGGTGCTCGCGGGCGCCTTGCCAGATCAGCCACGCGCCGCCGATCTCCGCGACTGCGGCGACGATGAACAAGGCGACGGCCCGAGCGACACTCACCCCGACAGGTTGCCCGGCGTGGTCGACGTGTCGAGGGATGGCCGCCGGTCGAGGAGCCTGCGACCGCAGACCCGGAGGATTGCCGCTCGACACTCACCGCTACGAGCACTATTCACACGGGCTCCCGTCGGGTTGGCGCCTCGACACGCACCGCCTCGACCGTGGCGGGGGTGTCGCAGCCGGAGTGGGTTCGACGGGTTCGACTGGCGATCCAGGCGGCGCCAGCCAGGACCACGGCGATCGCGGCGGCGAGCCCGACGAAGATCCCGGCGGTGGCGGCGAGGCCGGCGGTGACACCGAGCGCGGCGATGATCGGCGGAGCGCAACACGCAACACACGCCGCGGCGGCGAACCCGCCCCGTCCGAGGGCTTGGCGGGCGTTCACGACGTCCCCACCCGCACGGGCGGAGCGACGCTGCGCGGGGTATCGGTGGTGCAGCCGCAGGTGTCGTCACAGGGCCCGTCCGGGGTGTGGACCTCGAGCGTGTCGGCGAACCGTTCGAGTTCGCCGGTGAAGGCTTGGAGCTCGGCGATCTTGGCGTGGGCGTCGGCGATCTTGGTGTCGATCAGGTCCCGGAGCCGGCCCTGCACGGGTGCGCATTCGTCGCCGTCGAGCAGGCTGAGCAGCTCGGTGATCTCCTCGAGGGACAGCCCGAAGCCCTTGGCCCGGCCGATGAACGCCAACAGCTCGATGTGGGTGTCGTCGTAGCACCGGTACCCGGCCGTTGTGCGGGCAGGGCGGACCAGGCCGCTCTGCTCGTAGAAGCGCAGCGTCGTGGGTGGGAACCCGGTGCGCTCGGCGACCTGGGAGATCGAGTAGCCGTCCATGCCCACCAAGGTAAGGGTTCGACCCGACTCGAAGGTCAAGTCCCGACACGAGGATTCAGTGGGGTCAGCAGATCTTGCCGGTGCGGCGCCGGCGCGCCACGGCGACGCCGACCACGATTGCCGCGACCGCGAAGCCAACGAGCAGCCACCACTCCCCCGCCGCCGCGCCCGACACTGCGGCGGCGCCGCCCACCGCGAAGGGAACCGCGAGGCACGCCACCGCGCACGCGGCGGCGAGCAGCCCGGCCTTGAGTCCCCGTCGCGAAGGCGCCGACGGCAGGTCGGCTCGGGCGGGGGTGCTGCAGCCGCAGCCCGAGTCGGCGCAGGACTGATCGACGGCGCAGGCGTCGTGCTGCTGGTCGAGGGATGAGTCGATGGTGGTCATGGAAGGGTGCCTCCGTGGCGGTCGGCCGCCCGGTTGGCGGCTGTCGAGCGGACCGTACGGTCAGCACCCGACTGGAAGGTCAAGCACCAATCTCGTCATCGGCGAACACGCACTCACCGCGATCACACGCGCCCATGACCTTGGTGATCTCGCGGCGCACCGCTCGCAGCTCGGTGACCTTGGCGTCGATGCGTTCGAGCACCGCTTCGAGCCGCCACCGCTCCGACGCACACGTCGCGTCGCCCTGATCGGTGGCGTGCAACGCGTCGATCACCTCGTCGAGGGTGAGGCCGAGTGCCTGTAGCCGGCGGGCCAGACGGATCCGCTCGATCGTCGCCCCGCCGTTCGGCTCGCTCGTCCCATCCGCAGGGTGCGTCGCCGGCCGCCACGACCACGAGCGACCGTTCGGCCGGCTATGGGATGGTGAGGTCGAAGGTGGTGGTCTTCTGCTCGAACTGGGTGACGCGCGAGGTGATGGTGACGCGCCACGTTCCGGGGATGGGTGCAGCGCCGGTCCATTGGTATTGGCCGGGCCCGACTCGTCTGGCGTCGCGTTCGATGGGCGCGGCCCCTTCGACCGGAGGTTGCAGCTTCACCGCCACGGATTGCACGAGTTCGGCCTGCTGGCCGGTTTGGTCTAGGTAGGTGAGCTCGATGGTGGTGTCGCCGTCGCGCACTGCGGTCGCCCGGATGCGGACCGATCCTTGGGTGCCGTCAATGGGCACGATGTGCTCGATCGGCTGTGTTTGGGGAGCGGCGGGTTCAACGTCGCGGGGCGGTGTTGCGACCAAGACGCCAGTGACGGCGACGACGAGGACGAGCAGCCCGGCTTCCACGAGAACGCTACGCCGAAGTTGACGCCACCGGTCGAGGACCGTTGACGTGTCATCGCCGTCGGCCATGGCGTTTCCGGTGATGTTCGGAAGCAGCGTTCGACGGTTCCACGCGGCGACCGCCACTGCCGCGCCGACCAGTCCCGTCTTCAGGAGCACGAGGGTGCCGTACCGCGTACCGACCAGGCGTGAAGGTCCATCGAGCGCGAGGAGCGCCATCGCGAGTCCTGCGATCCAGACTGCGACGAGGGACACCGCTGCGACTTGGGAGAACGTGACGACCGTGCGAGCAGTTGTCTCGACGACGGCGCCGCTGGTCGGTGCGCCTTGGTTGTCGGCGGCGGGGTCGACGGTTGCTCGTTGGGCGTCGGTCGCCGGGAGGCTGGCCAGGGCCTTTGATCGTTGTCCGAGCACGATGGCCAGTGCTGCGAGACCACCAAACCAGC
>CAZYKR010000331.1:0-4243 GCA_964648005.1 uncultured Iamiaceae bacterium | reverse complement strand
CGTCGACGTCGGCCTCGGCTACGTGCGGCTCGGCCAACCGGCACCGACGCTGTCGGGCGGCGAGGCGCAGCGGGTCAAGCTCTCGAGCGAGCTGGCCAAGCGCTCGACCGGGCACACCATCTACATCCTCGACGAGCCCACGACGGGGCTGCACTTCGAGGACATCCGGCGGCTGCTCACCGTGCTCGGCCGGCTGGTCGATCAGGGCAACACCGTGGTCGTCATCGAACACAACCTCGACGTCATCAAGACGGCTGACTGGATCGTCGACCTCGGTCCAGAGGGCGGGTCCGGCGGCGGCTCGATCGTGGTCGAGGGCACCCCCGAGCTCGTGGCCAAGACACCCGAGTCGCACACCGGTCGGTTCCTGGCGCCGCTCCTCGAGCGCGCCTGACGCCGAGGCTGATCGGCCCGGTCGGCGGCTCAGCTCCCCGGCTCAGCTCGCCGATCCCGTGCGCGCCGCCAGCTCGCCGGCGGTGACGAGCGCCGGTCCGTCGGCAGCCACGGCGGAGACGACCTCGTGGCACCAGGCGTCTCCGTCGTCGCAGGTGGTGAGCACGAGCACCGGCGCCTGCGGCGCGTCGTCGGCCAGCGCCTCCAGCGCCTCGGGACCGTCCACCCGTTCGGAGTCGGCGCGCAGGATGTAGCGCACGTAGTCCTCGGGTCGGCGATCCTGGCCCACGTAGCGCACCGGCGTGCCGGCCTGGTGGGCGCCGGTGATGCCCATCGCCTCGACCAGGCTGCCGACGCGCTGGCCGTCCACGATCTGGCGCTCGGCGCTGGTGGTCGGGATCAGGTTCACGGCGCCGACCACGGCCAGCAGGCCGACGATCGCCGCCCGCGGCGTCGCCGGGCCGCTCGCCTCGGCGCGCACCTTGCGCAGCAGCGCCCGTGCCAGGTAGCCGCCCCCGACGGCGGTGGGCAGCAGCACCCAGTACATCCAGTACTGGTGACCGGCGGCGGCCTCCTTGAACACGAAGGCGTAGAGGAACGTCACCACCAGGCTCAGCGTCGCCAGGGGGCGCAGGGGGCGATCGCGCACCGCGGCGACGGCACAGGCGACGAGACCGACGACGGACAGGCCGAGCAGCTGGACGATCCACGGCACCTGGAAGCTGACGACGTCGAGGTAGCCGGTCGAGGCATCAGCGGCACGCTGGGAGAACTTGTCGGTGAGCGGTGCGAGATCGCCGTACACCCACCAGATCCAGCCGATCGACCCGGCGAGGCCGACCAGACCGCCGCCGGCGTACGGTGCCGCGTGTCGCACGGCGGCGCCGGGGTTCGAGCGGCGCGCCGCGGCCACGCCGACGGCGCACGCGGCCACCAGCAGCGCCGCCTGCCACCCGGCCAGGCACGCCAGCGCGCTGCACCCGGCGACCGCCCACCACCGAGGCGGCTCGTCGCCCTCGCGGCCGAGGTCGCGGACCCACAGCGCCAGCACCGCGACGCCGAACGGGAACGACGTCACCGGGGTGTCGAGCATCGGCCCGTACACGACGAACATCGGCGTCAGCGCTGCCGTGGCGGCGCCGGCGGCGGCCGGCAGCGCCCCGAGCCGGGCGCGCCGACCCAGCCAGTACAGCAACGGGATCGACGCCAGCGCCCCCAACCATGCCGGAGCGCGGGTCGTGAAGGTGTGCTCGCCGGCCACGACCTCGGCGGCGGCGGCGGTGATGACGATCATCGGTGGGTGGTTGGCGTAGCTCGTGCCGTCGCCCCGCCGCCCGCCCAGGGCGGAGTCGATCGGCCCGAGCTCGCGCAGCGCCCTGCTGTCGGCACCCCACACGGCGGCGTTGATGCCTTCGTCGGAGTCGCCGAACGGGCCGGTGATGCGGTCGGCGGCGAGCAGGAGGAAGACCCCGGCGACGAGGGCCAGCACGACGTAGGCAACGGTCCGGTCGGCGGAGCGGCTCGGCACGCCCGGCATCGTAGGGGCGCGGCCCGCTCCGAGGTCGCAGGTGGCGGTGCGATCCGGCAGGCTGGGAACCGTGGTGCAGCGACCTCCCGCCGGGACGATCCCCGAGACCCCCGGCTCGTACCAGTTCAAGGACGGCGACGGCCGCGTCGTCTACGTCGGCAAGGCGCGCAACCTGCGCCAGCGCCTCAACAACTACTTCGGGGACCCACGCCTGATGGCCACCCGCACGGCGCAGATGGTGGAGACGGCCGAGTCGGTCGAGTGGATCGAGGTGGCGACCGAGGTCGAGGCGCTGCTGCTGGAGTACGCCCTGATCCAGCGGCATCAGCCCCGGTTCAACGTCCGCTACCGCGACGACAAGTCCTACCCGTACCTGGCGCTGACGATGGGCGACGAGTGGCCCCGGGCCATGGTCATGCGCGGTGCCAAGCGCAAGGGCAACCGCTACTTCGGCCCCTACGGGCACGCCTACGCCATCCGCGAGACGCTCGACCTGCTGCTGCGCACCTTCCCCATCCGCACCTGCTCGGACGCCAAGCTGGCCCGCCACCAGCGCTCCGGGCGACCGTGCCTGCTGTTCCACATCGAGAAGTGCGCCGGGCCCTGCGTGGACGAGGTGACGCCCGAGGCGTACGAGGCGATGGTCGCCCAGCTCTGCCGCTTCCTGGAGGGCGACGGCGACGAGGTCGTCGAGCGCCTCGAGCGCGAGATGCTCGAGGCCGCCGACACGCTGGAGTTCGAGCGGGCGGCGCGCCTGCGCGACCGCCTCGCCAGCGTGCGCAAGGCGCTCGAGCGCCAGCAGATGGTCTTCGACCGGCCCGAGGACCTCGACGTGGTCGGCATCGCCGGCGACGACCTCGAAGCGGCCGTGCAGGTGTTCCACGTGCGCAAGGGCCGCGTGCTCGGACGCAACGGCTTCGTCGTCGACCAGGCCGAAGACCTCACCGCCGGCGAGCTCGTCGACCGGGTCCTCGAGCGCCTCTACGGCGAGCGGCCGGTGCTCGGCGTGCCCAAGCAGGTGCTCGTGCCCGACGAGCCGGCCGAGCCGGCGCTGTACGAGGAGTGGCTCACCCACGAGCGGGGGAGCGCGGTGCAGATCCGGGTGCCCCAGCGCGGCGACAAGCGGGCGCTGCTGGCCACCGTCACCCAGAACGCCACCGAGGAGCTCCAGCGGCATCGCCTCAAGCGGGCCTCGGACCACAACAGCCGGGCCAAGGCCCTCAACGAGCTCGGCGATGCCCTCGGGCTGCCCGCCGCCCCGTTGCGCATCGAGTGCTACGACATGAGCCACATCCAGGGCAGCGACTACGTGGGGTCGATGGTGGTGCTCGAGGACGGGCTGCCCAAGCGCAGCGAGTACCGCCGCTTCAAGGTCCGCGAAGTGCCCGGCAACGACGATTTCGCCGCCATGGAGGAGGTGCTGACGCGCCGGCTCAAGGCCTACCTCGAGGAGCGGGCCAAACCCGTGGCCGAGCGCACCGGGAAGTTCGCCTACCCGCCGCAGCTCCTGCTCGTCGACGGCGGCAAGGGCCAGCTCGGTGTGGCGGTGCGGGTGCTGCGCGAACTCGGACTGGCCGACGAGATCCCGGTGGCGTCGCTGGCGAAGCGCTTCGAAGAGGTGTTCGTGCCGGGCCAGGCCGATCCGGTCGAGGTGCCGCGGGGGTCGGAGGGGCTGTTCCTGCTCCAGCGCATCCGCGACGAGGCACACCGGTTCGCCATCACGTATCACCGTCAGCTGCGCAACAAGCGCATGACGCGCTCGGTGCTCGACGACATCCCGGGCTTGGGGCCGACGCGGCGCAAGCGCCTCGTGAAGGAGCTGGGCGGGGTGGGCGCCGTGAAGCGGGCGTCGCTCGACGAGCTCCAGGCGCTGTCGTGGCTGCCCGACGCCGTGGCGCAGGCCGTCTACGACAAGATCCACACCCCCGGCCGCTGATCTGTCACGTCGCGAGGAGGGTTCGGGTCGGCGGCGCGTCAGGACTTGCGGCAGCGCAGGGCGAGCAGGCGGGGGACGGTGGCGGCGTCGGTGTACTCAGGGGCCTGGGCCAAGAAGCCCGGTGGCGGCGCCGGCTCGACCATGCGCTCGAGGAGCAGGCCGACGGCGGCCAAGGCATTGAGGTAGCGCGCCAGGGGCCGGTGCACGAAGCGCACGCGCACCCCCTTGGCCACCTCCTCGACCGTGACCGCCTCCGGGAGGTACGGGCCGATGCGCCAGTACTGCTCGGGCGGTTCGATGACCTGGTCGTCGATCCAGCCGCTGTTCGGGGTCTGCAGCAGCGGATGGTTGAGGAACAGGCAGAACCGGCCCCCCGGCGCTAGGAC
>CAZYKR010000330.1:0-4253 GCA_964648005.1 uncultured Iamiaceae bacterium | reverse complement strand
ACCAGTCGAACTGGTCGATGCCCAAGGGCCCGATCAGCTTGGCCCGGGCGTAGTCCTCGACGCGCTGACCGGTCGCCTGCTCGATCACCCCCGACAGCAACATCGTGTCGCCGCTCGAGTAGTTGAACTCCGTGCCGGGGGCGTGCAGCAGCGGACGGTCGACGGCGAAGGCGAGTTGATCGGACTGCAACGCCACCATGTTGATGATCTCGGACGACTCGAGACTCGACGGGTCGTAGTTCTCGTCCCAGTCCCGGCCGGTCTCCATGTGCAGCACGTGCCGCAGCGTGATCGCCTCCAGCGGCGTCCCCGCCCACTGCGGGTAATAGGTCGTCATCGGCACATCGACGCTCGGGATCGCTCCCTCGTCGATGGCGATGCCGATCAGCGCCGAGGTGAAGCTCTTGGCCATCGACCAGCTCGCCGCCCACGAGTCGGCATCGGCGCCCGGCGCATAGCGCTCGGCCACGATCACCCCGTCGTGGACCACGACGACGCCCTGGGCGTTGCGCCCGTCGGCGAAGGCGTAGTCGAGCGACTGGGCGAGCAGCGACGGGTCCATGCCGTGGGCCTCAGGCGTCTCGACCAGCCAGTCGTCGCCCGGCACCGCGCCCGCCAACGCCGGCGCGGGCGCTGCCGCCACCGGCGGAGCAGCCGTCACCGGCGGGACGGCCGCCAGGGCCGTGGCACCCATAGTCACGGCGCCCGCCACGAGCGCCCAGCGGGATCGGCGAGCGGGCCGGCGAGTGCCGACGATCGGTGTGGTCCCCTGGCGATGCATGCGCACGACCCTACGGCAGGGCACCCATGACCGCCGATCGATCCGGGCTGACTAGCCTGCCCGGGCTGCCGGCGGCGGTTCCCGGCACCAAGTCGAGGAGACTCCATGCGACCCAACGGCACACCCGCACGTCCACGCGCCCCGCGCACCGTCACCCGGCGCGAGGCGCTGCTGCTGGGCGGCGCCGGCGTCGCGAGCTTGGCGCTCGCCGCCTGCTCGTCGGACAGCGCCACCGGCACGTCGGGAACGACGGCCGGCACGACCGGCACGACGGCCAGGACGGCCGGGACGACGGCCGGCACGACGGGCATCGTGACGATGGACGACGCCCTGCGCGCTCAGCTCGACGCTGTGCTGGCCGAAGGCGTGGCGGGCACCGGCGTCCCCGGCGCCGCTGCCGGTGTGTGGATCGCCGGCGAGCCGTGGCGCGGCACCGCCGGCGTCGCCGACCTGACGACCGGCGACCCGTATCCGGCCGACGCCTTCGCTCGCATCGCCAGCATCACCAAGACCTTCACCGGCACCGCCGTCCTCCAGCGCGTCGATGCCGGCGACCTCGCGCTCGACGATGTGCTCGAGACCTACATCCCGGGCATCGCCAACGGCGCCGAGATCACGATCGAGCAGATGCTCGGCATGCGGTCGGGCATCTTCGACTTCACGAGCGACCAGGCCTTCCTCGCCGCGTTCGACGCGGACCCCACCATGGCGTGGACACCCGAGCAGACGATCGAGATCATCAAGGCCAACCCTCCCGCCTTCGCCCCCGGTACCGCCGTGCAGTACTGCGACTCGAACTACGTGCTGCTCGGGCTGATCGTCGAGCAGCTCACCGGCACCACCCTCGGCGACGCGATCTCGACGGCCATCCTCGAACCGCTCGGCATGACCGGGACCAGCTATCCGACCACCGCGGCCATGCCCGAACCGCACCCCACCGCCTACCTGCCGGACCTCAGCGCAGCGGATCCGGAGCACCCGCTGCCGTTCGACAACGCCGCGCACCCGCCGACCGTGGTCAACGAGGTGAACCCCGCCGTCTCGGCCGGCGCCGGCGCCATGATCTCGACCGTCGAGGACCTCGACGTGTGGGCACGCGAGCTCGGCACCGGGACGCTGCTGGCCGCCGAGACGCAACGCAAGCGCCTCACCTCTGAGCTGATGACCGGCCAGTCGGTCGCCGGCTACGGCCTCGGGCTGCTCACGATCGGCGAGCTCGTCGGCCACAACGGGGCGATCATCGGCTACAGCGCCTTCGCCATGTACGACCCGGCGATCGACGCCACGTTCGTCGTCGTCAGCAACGAGTCGACCAACTTCACCACCCCGGCCACCGACATCGGGATCGCTCTGGCGCGCACCGTCCGGCCGAGCGCGCTCGGCGGCTGAGGAGCGACACCGGGGCAGTTGGTAGCGTCGGCGACCGATGAGCGCCGCCGACCTTCCCCTGCACCCGAACGCCCCGCGGTGGTTCCGCGAGGCGGTGGCGGTGCCCCACGAGGATCGCACGGTGGTCGTCGACGACTGCTCGATCCACTATCTGGCGTGGGGAGAGCCGGGCCGGCGAGGCCTGCTCTTCGTGCACGGCGGTGGCGCGCACGCCCACTGGTGGACGCACGTGGCGGCGCGCTTCGCCGACGAGTATCGGGTCCTGGCCATCGACCTGTCCGGCCACGGCGACAGCGGTCATCGCACCACCTACGCGTTCGAGCAGTGGACCGACGAGGTGATGGCCGTCGCCGCCGACGGCGACATCGACGGGCTGCCGGTGATCGTCGGGCACTCGATGGGCGGGTTCGTCACGATCGCCACGTCGGCGATGCACCCCGACAAGGTGAGCGGGGCCATCATCTGCGACTCCCCCGTAACCGAGCCCGATCCGGAGGTCGAGTCGTTCCGCCTCAAGGAGGCGTTCGGACGGCCGCGCACCTACCCGTCGGTCGACGACGCACTGGCGCGCTTTCGCACCGTCCCGCCGCAGGCGCACTACCTGGACTACGTCATGGACTACGTCGGGCGGCACTCCATGCGACCCGTCGACGACGGGTGGCAATGGAAGTTCGACCGCACGATCTTCGAGCAGTTCGCCGGCTCGCTGCGCGGCGTGGCGCTGCCGTACCTGTCGCGCATCGTGTGCCGCCTGGCGCTGCTGCGATCCGAGCAGGGGCTGGTCACACCTGACATCGGCTCGTTCATGTACGAGCAGCTCGGTCGGGTCACACCGGTGATCGAGCTGCCCCTCGCCGGGCACCACGCCATGCTCGACACGCCGCTCATCCTGCTGACGGCGCTGCGGACGCTGCTGGCGGACTGGGACCACTCCGAGCCGCACCGGCGGCGCTGACCGCCGGCTGGCGTCGTTCCGCGCGCAGGCGGCCTCCGGCTCAGGTGCCGGCCAGGCGGGCGATGACCGGCGCCATCGTGTCCAGGGCATCGCCCTGCACCACGATGTAGGACAGCCCCCACCGCTCGCGGCGCGCCTGGAGCTCGTCGCAGATCTGGTCGACCGACCCGACGAGCGTGGCCGGCGAAGCGACGAGCGCCTCGGGCCCGACGCCGAACATCGGGGCGACCATCGACGCCGTGCCGAGCTGATCATCGGTGACGCTCACGAAGAACACGAGGGCGTTGAGCTCGAGGTCGTCGAAGCGGTCACCCGCCGCCGCTCGCAGCGTGGCGATCTTGGTGTCGTAGGCCTCGGCCATGGCGTCGGCGGCGGTCGAGGCGTCGATCTCGCCCGACGCCAACGACGGGTTGACGCCGACGATGTCGGCCTCGCGCGCTGCCAGTGCCAGCATGCGTGGCCCTCCGGCACCGATCAGGAACGGCGGCGCCTGCTGGACGGGCTTCGGGAACCCCTCGAGCCCGGTCACGGTGTAGTGCTCACCGGCGTGCGTGACGGGCCCGGAGCCGAACAGGCCCTTGATGATCGTCAGTGCCTCCTCGAAGCGGTCGATGCGCACCCCGGGACGGTCGTAGGCGATCCCCGATTGCTCGTAGTCCGTCCGCATCCAGCCCGCACCGAGCCCGACCTCGAGCCGGCCGCCCGAGAGCAGGTCGATCGTGGCCAGCTCCTTGGCGGTCACGACAGGATGCTTGTAGTCGTTGTCGAGCACCAACGCGCCGACCCGCAGCTCGGTCGTCGCCTCGGCCGCAGCCGCCATCGCCGGCATCGGTGCCAGCTGGTCGCCGAAGTGGTCGGGCAGGAACAGGGTCGAGTAGCCGAGGTCCTCGGCATGACGGGCGAGACTGCGCCACGACTCGCCGTCGGGGGCGGAGGCCACCTGGACGCCGAAGCGGAAGGTGCGGGGGTGGGCCATCGGGCGTGCTCCTCGTCGTCGCGGTGCCGGCGGACCGAGCGCCTGTGCGGCTGTGCGGCTGTGCGGCTGTGCGGCCGCCGAGCCTAGATCGTTCTGGTAGTGGAACCCGGGGGGCAGGGCCCCCGGGGGGCGAACACAACCGGGGGGTAGGG
>CAZYKR010000329.1:0-4260 GCA_964648005.1 uncultured Iamiaceae bacterium | reverse complement strand
AACACCTCGACGGCCACGGGCGGCACCGCCACCAATGGCGACGTCACCGGCACCAACACCCAGACGCAGGCACAGACCACCGGCGACGTGTCGGCCCAGGGCGGCTTCGGCGGCAACGCCACCAACACCGCCAATGGCGGCAGCGCCACCAACGGCAATGTCACGGGCGGCAATAATTCCGCCACCGGCGGCGCCGGCGGCTTCGGCTTTGGCGGCGCGGGCGGCAGCGCCACCGCCAGCAACGGCAGCCAGTCCTTCAATCCGGTCCTGGCCTTCGCGCCGACCATCGATTCCAGCAGCACCAACACCTTCAATGGCGGTTCGGGCTCCGGCTCCGGTTCGCTCGACGGAGACTCGCTCACGGCGGCGTCAGCTGGGTCGGGCACCGGGTCCGTGAGGTTCGCCTCGTCGACCACGACCACCTCAGGGCCGGGCACCTCGGCGTCGATGCCCGCCTGCGCGAAGTCGGCCACGCTCTCGGGCGTCGGCGGCGACGGATGCAGGATGGCGCGCGGTGGCTCCTCGGCGAGCACGGGTGCGTCGAGCGTCTCCGGCTCGGCCGGCGTATCGATGCGGTCGGCCTCGCTGTTGAGCAACAGGTCCAGGCCCGCAGCATCAGGCTCGTCGGAACCGCTCGCCGCGCCGGCAGCAGCCTCTGGAGCCGCGGCCGCCGACTCCGACGCCACCGGGGCTGGCGCGGGTGGTGGCGGAGGCGGCACTGCGGGAGGCGGAGGCGGCGGCGCGACAGCCGCCGGCGGCGGCGTCACCGCGGGAGGCGGAGGTGGCGGCGCGACAGGCGCCGGCGGCGGCGGCACCGCGGGAGGCGGCGGCGGTACCGCGGGAGGCGGCGGAGGCGGCGCAACCGCGGGAGGCGGCGGCGCAACAGGGGGAGGAGGCGGCGGCTCGACCGCAGCAGGAGCGTCGGAGGCCGGCGGCGGGGACGGCGCTGGCGCCGGGACCTCGACGGCGGCTGGCGCGGGCGCGGCGTCGACCGGCTCGACGGCGCGCGTCCCACACTTCACACAGAACTTCGACCCTGTTGGGCTCTCGGCACCGCATGCTGTGCAGATCATCGACTCCCCTTGTCCACTCGGCCGCCCGTGCCCTTGTCGGGCCGAAGGGTAGTGGGCAGCCGACGCCGCCGCGGCCGTCAGCCTGCTGCTTCGAGCACGATGGCGCGGTCGGCATCATCGAGCGGCAGCGCCAGCACCTCGCCGACGGCGTGCGGGCTCATCTTGGCGATGGTCTTGCGCACCACGGCGACCATGTGCTCCGAACCCAGGCGGCGAGTGAGCGAGCCGAACTGGAACACGATGAACACGATGCACAACGCATCTTCGTGCGTCTGGGTCGCAGGATCGCTGCCGAGCCCCTCCTTGCGCAGCAGGCGTACGACCTCCGCTACCTCGTCGGCCCCGAAGCCGTGGGCCTCGAGCAGGGCCGCCGTCTCGTCGGCCTGGCTGCGCTTGCGATCGGTTCGCCAGCGCAGGTAGCCGGCACGGCCGTCCGGGTACGACGAGCGCGGCACCCGCCATCGGCCGAGGTGATGTGCCCGCGCCGCCAACAGCTGCGCCTCCCCCACCTCGGGCGCTAGGCGCTGCACCCACGCCACCATCTGTTCGGCATGGGCCGCTGCTGCTGGCACCGGAGCAGCCCCGTCGGATAGCACCACCGTCTCGGGATCGGCGGCGTTCACGGCATCGATGGCCTCGATGGCGCCGACGAAGCGCGGGCCGTAGGGAACCGCCCAGTCCGACGCCAGCTCGAGCAGCAGCGTCGGTCGGTCGCTCACCCGCCGCGGGCCTCGGGCGGGCGGAGATCGATCCGCAGCACGAGGAAGCCGTCCTCGATCGACGGCTCGGCGTCGCCGATGATGGCGAAGTCTTGGAAGTCGGTCTCCGCCTGGCGCACGAAGTGCGCCCGCTCCTCACCCGCCACGGGCGGCAAGGGTCGGTTCCGCACGGCGTGGGCCCGCTCCCGGAACCGCTCGATCATCGCTTGTACATCGAGTTGATCAGCCATCGGCCGACCACGGTACCGGGTCACGCCGGACGTCGCGAACGACGATCAGCCCACGTCGTCGCCCTGCAGGTCCTCGAGGGTGACGATCTGCAGCGGCGCCGCGTCGAGGACCGGGCCTGACGGCATCGGCTCGTCGAGCACGGTCGCGGCCGTCGACATCGACGTCGCCGCGCCCACCGCACCGGGGTCGCCCCCGGGACGGCCTCCAGCCGCGCCGAGGTTCGGGCCCGGTGCGCCCTGCGCATCGCCCGCCAGCCGGCCGTCGCCGAGGTCCTGAGGCTCGTCGTCGTCGGCAGCGTCCTCGTCGTCGTCATCGAGTGGGAGCGGCACCGGCGCGGTGTGGCGCCAGTAGAGGACGGTCAGCACCGACACCAAGCCGGCGATCCCGAGCAGCCCGCCGATGACGAACCGCAACCGCCTCGCCGCGTCGGATTCAGGCTCCTCGATCTCCGAGGTCGCCGACGACGTCGCCGCCGTCGTCGTGGTCGAGGCCGCGGTGGTCGTTGTCGACTCGGCCGTGGACGACGTGGTGGACGACGCATCGGCCTCGCTGCTGGTCGTGCTCGCCACCGTCGAGGCGGTGGTCGACGGCGCCACCGTGGTGCGCGGCACCGTCGAGGTGGGCTGCAGCGACGTCGGTGTCGACGTCGTCACGGTCGTCGGTGCCGTCGTCGGGGGTGCCGTGGTCGGTGCCGTCGTCGGCGCGGTGGTGGGCGTGGTCGGCGGATCGGTGGGCTCGGTCGGCGGTGAGCCGGCCGACGCCGGAGGACCCGAGAAGCCGGCGACCACCACACCCAGTCCGCAGGCCGCCAGCACCGCGGCGCGCAGGGCGCGGCGGCGGGTGAGCGCAGGGCCGGGAGTCGACAGGTCGGGGGCGGTCATGAGCAGCGCGGCACAACGGGATCCACGCCGCGCCGTGGCCGACGAGCGTAGTGCGGGGCCTCGGCTGGACGCCGGTCGCAGGCGGTTGCCCTCAGCGCTGGTGCGCCGGACACCACCAGCTCGTGCGGCCTCCCACCGTCGAGCGTCGCAGCAGGGTCCCGTCGCGCGGGCAGCGACCCCCGGGGCGCCTGGCGTCCTGCAGATCGCCCCGATGCGAACCACCACGCGCCAGGAGGTCCGCCACCGTGGTGTGGACCTGCTCGGCGAGGGTCTGCACGTCGTCGTCGGCCAGCGTCCCCAGGGGCCGCTCGGGGGCGATGCCCGATCGGAACAGGATCTCGTCCGCCAGCAGGTTGCCGACGCCGGCGACGACAGCCTGGTCGAGTAGCGCCGCCTTCGTCGGTCGCTGCACGCCCCGCAAGCGTGCGGCCAGCACGACCGGCTCCGAGGCCAACACATCCGGGCCCAGCCGGGTGACATCCGGATCGAGCTCGACGCCACCCAGCCGGCGGGCGTCGCGCACGTGGAGGGCGCCCTGGTCGAAGCGCACACCGAAGCGGTCCCAGCTGCGCTCGTCTCGCTTGGGCCCGTACACCAGCTCGCCGAGCACGTCGTCGCCGTCGACGAGGAGCCGGCCCGTCATCCCGAACCGCAGCCCGAGCACGTGGCTGCCGGCGCCGCCGCGCAGATCGAGCAGCAGGAGCTTGCCGTGCCGCCGGGCAGCGGCGACGGTCCGACCTCCGATCGCCGATCGCAGCGCCGGCAGCTGCAGGCCACGCCGAAGGTACCGGTCATCGGGCGCCTCGACAGCGACGATGTTCCGGCCGACCGTGCGTTCGGCCAGGCGTCGATACTGCTCGACCTCGCACAGCTCCGGCACGGGTCGGAGTGTGCCACAGCGCCTCGGCCGCCACCCCACACCACCCCGGCTTCGGCGGTGGGGCGCCGGCGTCAGTAGCGACCGTGGACGGCAGCCCCACCCGGGATCGACCGCAGCACGACCCCATCCTCCATGAGCTCGCTCACCGTCTCCGCCGGCGCCGGCACGATGCCGAGTCGCACGAGCGCCTCGGGCGGCCCGATGCGCCGGGACCGCTCACGCTGGCGCTCCGTGACCGAGTCGGCGACGATCGCCAGCTGGATGAGCCCGATCGCCACCAGCAGGTGCCCCAACGAGGCGATCAGCGCCGACGAGGAGCTGACCGAGCTCGTCCAGGTCGAGGCTGGGCTGAGCCCCCACCAACCGACCGCGACCGCCACACCGCCGACCAGCGACATGATCCACGACTCGGTGATCGGCACCGTCACCTTCGTCGAGCGCCACGCGTCCGAGCGGAAGGGCAGCCGCGGATCGCT
>CAZYKR010000328.1:0-4278 GCA_964648005.1 uncultured Iamiaceae bacterium | reverse complement strand
GACGCCTACGCAGGATCGGCCAGGACCGAGCGGTCGCCGGCGCGCAGGCCGTCGGCCAACGCCCGGTAGGCGGCGACGCTGTCGTCGCCCAGCGCGTCGAGCTCACCGAACTTCACGCCGTGCTGGCGCTCGACGGTCCGCAACCCGAAGCGTGAGACGTACTCACCCCACTGGTAGTTGTCGAACAGCGCCCAGGCGTAGTAGCCGGTGACGTCCACACCGGCGTCGATGGCGTCCACCACGGCGGCGAGATGGCGACGCAGGTACGTCGGGCGGTCCATGCCGTCGGGCCGCCGGTGGCTGACCCCGTCGACGACCGGGTTGCACAGTCCGTTCTCGAGGATCCACACCTCGTCGCCGTCGACGGCGGCGGCCCGCAGGTAGCCGGCCAGGTGCTCGGGGCCGGGCACCTGCTCCCAGTGCTCGGGGTCGGGCCCCCAGTGCCGGTGGCCCGCCGTGTGCCGTCCTGGCAGGCGCAGGTAGCGGGACAGGCGCGGGTCGTAGAAGTTGACCTGCACGGTGTCGTAGCTGCGTTCGTGCGGCGACGCGTACACGGCGTCGAGCGTGCGCGGCAGGTGTCGTTCGAGGGCGAAGTAGGTCCGCAGCGCCCGGTGCACGGCGTGATCGGCCCAGGTCTGGCTGGCGTCGAGGTGCTCGAGGGCCGTGCGGTGATGCGCCCGGCGCCGCTGCGCCAGCCAGGCCGGCACCTGGGCCCGGGTGACGCCGGCGGCGCGGGCGGCGAGCGTATCGAGCAGGATCCGGTCGACGTCGTAGCTCCAGAAGGCATACGTGCTGGTGCCGACCTGGGCGTGGGGCTGATGGCGGTGGATCACCTCGTAGGCGGCGACGTGGGCGGTCAGCATGTTGTCGACGGCCCGCTGCATCGATCGGCGCCGGAAGCGCTGCCCCGGCGGGAAGTAGCCGATGAGGTAGCTGCCGATCACCTCGGCGTTGATCTCGTTGATCGTGATCCAGCGGTCGCAGTAGGGCGCCAGGTGCGGCACGATCACCTCGGCCCAGTCGGCGAAGCGCTGCGGCGCGTCGGGCCGCAGCCAGAAGTCGGGGCCGAGCCAGGCCGGGTGGGTGAAGTGGTGCAGCGCCACGACGGGCTCGATGCCGCGGTTGCGGGCGGCCTGCAGGATCGTGACGTAGCGCTCGATGGCCTCGTGGTCGACCTCGCCGGGCCGGGGTTCGACCCGAGTCCACTCGACGCTCGTGCGGTAGGCGTCGCAGCCGGCCTCGCGGGCGGCGTCGAAGTGTTCGGGGTAGCGCGTCCACAACTCGTTGGCCGCACCGGTGCGCTCGGCCCGACCCGACGCCTCCCAGGCCGCCCAGTTGTTGGCCGGCTCGCCGGGGCCGTTGTAACCGCCTTCGGCCTGGTAGCCGGAGTCGGAGACGCCGAAGCGGAAGCCGTCGGGCAGCACACCCGTTCGGTGCGATGGCACGGCGCGGCGGCGTTTGTCGGTCGGGCGGGATGGTGGCATCGATGCTCCGTGCGGACGTCGGGTCGCAGGGCGAGCGGGAGCGGGTTGGGATCGCCTGAAGTGCTCCTTGCAACTCACTCACCCGTGAGTGAATAATACGGAAGGCCGATCGTCTGTCAATGCGACGATCACCAGCGAGGAGCAACGCGGTTCGTGGACAGGACGGGGGAGCGGCGCCGGTCGGCGTCGACGGCGGTGCCGCTGGGGCGACGGCTCCTGGTGGACCGGCCGCGCCGTCTGGTCCTGTCGCTCGTCGGCGTCGGTCTGGCCCTGATGCTGGTGCTGGTGCTCGACGGCATCTCGGCCGGGGTCGACCAGCGCGTCACGGTCTTCGAGGACCAGGTGGGCGCCGACCTCTACGTCGCCCAGCCGGGCACCCGGAGTTTCCTCGGCGGCACGTCGCTGGTGCCCGCCGCCACCGAGGCGGCAGTCGCCGCGACGCCGGGCGTGGCCTGGACGGCGCCGGTGCGGGCGGCCTTCAGCGTGCCGATGGTCGACGGCGTACGGGTGCCGAGCTTCCTCGTCGGGTACGAACCTGGCCGGCCCGGCGCGCCGTGGAGCATTGCGGACGGTCGGGCGCCGGCCGCCGACACCGAGATCGCCGTCGGTCAGCAGTTCGCCGCCCGCACCGGTGCCACCGTCGGCGACGAGGTCGACCTGTTCGGGCACCCGATGACCGTGGTCGGGATCGCCGGCGACGCCGACATGGTGTTGGCCAGCTTCGTGTTCATGACCCACGACGCCGCCGAGACGGTGCTCGGCTCGCCCGACACCACGAGTTTCGTGCTCGTCGGCGCCGACGATCCGGCCGCCGTTGCCTCGTCGCTCGATGCCGCGGGCCTGCACGTCGTGCCCGCCGCCACCATCCGCGCCAACGACCTGGCCATGAAGGGCCAGGCGTACACGGCGGCGGTCGGGCTGCTGGTGGCCATCGCCTTCGGCGCCGGGACGATCGTCATCGCCCTCGCCGTGTACGGCGCCATCACCGAGCGCCGCCGCGAGTACGGCATCGTCAAGGCGATGGGTGCGCCGCGCTGGCTGCTGGTTCGCCTCGTGCTGGGCCAGGCGGTGGCGCTCGCTGCGGGCGGCCTGCTCGCCGGCGGGGTGTTGTTCCTCATCACCCGTGCGCTGCTCGGCGCGCTGCGCCCGGCGTTCGCCGTCGTGGTCGACGCCGGCTCGATCGGCCGCCTCGGCGTGGCGGCGCTGGCAATGGCCCTGGTGGCAGCCATCCTCCCGGCGCGCCGGCTCGACGCCATGGACCCGGCCCTGGCCTTCCGGGGCGGCTGACATGGCGCGGCTGACGTTCGGTTCGGTGCCGCTCGGGCGGCGCAACCTCTTCGAGGACCGCCGGCGCGCCGCGCTGTCGTGTGTAGGCGTCGGCGCCGGGCTGCTGCTGGCGCTGCTGATGGCGGGGGTCTTCGGCGGGCTCAACCGCCAGGAGTCCGCCTACATGGACCGCAACCCGGCCGACGTGGTCGTGTCGCAGGAGGGCGTGCGCACGATGCAGCTGTCGATCAGCGCGCTGCCGCCGGAGACGACGGCGGCCGTGGCGGCCGTGCCCGGCGTGGCCTGGGCCGAGCCGCTGCGCCAGATGACCTCGACCGTGGCCGTCGGCGACACCAAGCTCGTCGCCTACGTCTTCGGCGTCGACGGGTCCGGCGGTGGCGACGCTACCGGCGGTGGCGACGCTGCCGGTACGGGCGCCGCCGGCCGGGGCGGCCCGGGCGAGGTCGTCGAAGGTGCGCCCGCCGGGCCTGGCGAGGTCGTGCTCGACGCCGGCGGCGCCGCTCAGCTCGGCATCGGCGTCGGCGACCAGGTCGAGGTCTTCGGTGTGGAGCGCCGCGTGGCTGGGCTCAGCGAAGGCCTGACCAGCGTGGCCTGCACGTCGGTGTTCCTGCCGGCCGAGGACTTCGCTGCCGGGGCGGGACCTGGCCTCAACTACGTGCTCGTCGGTAGCGACGGCTCGCGTTCGCCGGACGCGCTGGCGGCCGACGTCGCTGCCGCCGTCCCCGACGCCACGGTCCAGACGGCCGAGACGTTCAGCGCAGAAGAGGCGGCGCTGGTGCGCGACATGTACGCCGAGCTGTTCAGCACGATGCGGGTGCTCGGCTTCGTCATCGCCCTGGCGCTCGTGTCGCTGACCCTGTCGTCGATCACCACCGCCAAACGGCGGGAGTACGGCATCGTGGCCGCGCTCGGCGCCACGCCCGGTCGCCTCGCCGCCGTGGTGGCGTCGCAGGCGGCGTGGGCGGTGCTGGCGGCGACGGTGGTGGCGGTGGTGGCGGCGCTCGGCCTCGGCGCGGCGATCGACCGGGCGCTGCCCAACATCGAGCTCGTGCTCGGCCCCCGCGACGTGCTGGTCACGTTGCTCGGCGCCGTGCTCGTCGGTATCCCGGCGGCACTGGTCCCGCTGCGTTCGGTCCTCGCCGTCGACCCCGCCACCGCCTTCCGCTCCCGCTGACACCGATGCGGCACGCCAGCCCGGCGACCACATCCCTGCGTTCTGGTAGTGAATCCGGTCGGTTCTTGACGCGGTTGCACTACCAGAACGAGGGGTGGCGGCTACGACGGGGCGGGCCGCCGCCGTCTCGGGCGCTCAGGTGAGGGGGGCCATGAAGGACCAGAGCTGGCCTTCGGCGTCGCGGGCGGAGTACTCGCGGTAGCCGTAGGGCTGATTGACGGGCGGGTACACGACGTCGGCGCCGAGGGCGGCGGCGCGGCGGTGGTGCTCGTCGACGTCGGCGACCATCACGGCCATCGAGCCGGTGGCGGCGCCGACCGAGCGGGGTGACGC
>CAZYKR010000327.1:0-4279 GCA_964648005.1 uncultured Iamiaceae bacterium | reverse complement strand
CGGCGAGGTGCCCGTGGCGGCGGTGCGCCTGGCCGAGGACGCCACGCTCACCCCGGAACGGCTCATCGCCTGGGCGACCGAGCACGTCGCCGAGTACAAGGTGCCCCACCAGGTGGTGGTCGTCGAGGAGCTGCCGCGCACGGGGACCAAGAAGGTGCAAAAGGACCAGCTGCGTCCGTTGTTCGCACCGATCGACGCGCCCTGACCCCCGCCATCGTCCGACGGTCGCGCCCGTCAGCTGGTCGGCGTGGGCTCGGTGTTGAGGTCGACGACGATGCGCTCGGTGCCGTCCTCCTCGCCGGGCTGCACCTCGACGACGAAGGCCTGCATCCCCGTCCCGTCCGCCGGGATCGTCGGCCCGCCGCACGGGTCGACGAAGGTGGTGGTGGCGGTGTCCCACACCAGGTTGCACTCGCGGCCGGTGCCGGGGCGGCGGGCGTCGAAGGCGAACCAACCGGTCACCGGATCGTCGCCGAGGTGCTGCACGAAGATGTCGCGCTGGCCGCCGGATGGATCCGGATACAGGATCGGCCCGTTGGCGGCGATGGCGTCGGACTGCACGGTCGCGTACCCGGCGTCGAAGGTGTCCGAGCCGAGCTTGACCTCGACCTGCCCCGTCGAGCGCAGCTGGGGCAGCGACACCAGCACGAACAACAGGAGTCCGCCGGCGATGATCACGGCGCTGATCGCCATGATGACGACGGTGCGGGGACTGAGGCGGGTCTGCTGGACGGGGCTCATGGTGTGCAGGCGGTCGCCGGTGCTCGGCGGCCCGGCGTCACCGTAGTATCGGCGCCGTGAAACGCCCGTACCGAGTCATCGTCGCCAAGCCCGGTCTCGACGGTCACGATCGCGGCGTGAAGGTGATCGCCCGGGCGCTGCGCGACGCCGGGTTCGAGGTCATCTACACCGGGCTGTTCCAGACACCGGCGCAGGTCGCCACGTCCGCCATGCAGGAGGATGCCGACGCCGTGGGACTCTCGGTGCTGTCGGGCGCCCACCTGACGCTGTTCCCGCGCGTGGTCGACGAGCTGGCCGAGCGTGAGCTCGACGACGTGCTGGTGTTCGGCGGCGGCATCATCCCCGAGGCCGACGCCGCCGAGCTCGAGGCGGCTGGCGTGGCACGCATCTTCACGCCGGGTGCGCCGCTCGACGAGATCGCGGCGTGGCTCGAGGCTGCGCTCGACGCCCGCGAGGCCTGACCGGACGTTGGACGCTGGGCGATTCCTCCGGCGGACGGACGTTCGCTAGCGTTGCGCCCCGTGCTGAACCGACGTCTTGCCCTCGCGCCCCTCGCCGCCGCCGCTGCTCTGCTGGCGGTGTCGTGCAGCTCCAAGTCTGACGAGCCCGAGGTGGCGCTGACGATCCCCGGCGGATCGACCACGCTCAGCACCCCCGAGGTGTCGCCGTCGACCTCGACGGCGCTCAACTGCGACCCGGCGACGGTCACGCCGCCGGACGCGTCGGCCAAGCCCACCGTGACCGTGCCCGAGGGCCCGGCGCCGACCGAGCTGGTCTCCACCGATGTGGTGGTGGGTACCGGTGCCGAGGCCAAGGCCGGTGACACCGTGCAGGTCGAGTACGTCGGCGTCCTTTACGACGGCGGTACCCAGTTCGATGCCTCGTGGGACCGTGGGGCCGAGCCGTTCGAGTTCGAGCTCGGGGCCGGCATGGTCATCCAGGGCTGGGACCAGGGCGTGCAGGGGATGAAGGTCGGCGGCCAGCGTCAGCTGGTCATCCCTGCCGATCTCGCCTACGGCGAGCAGGGCGCCGGGGCCGACATCCCGCCGAACGCCACGCTGGTGTTCGTCGTCGATCTGCTCCAGGTCTGCTCGCCCGAGGCGACCGACGCCGCGTCGACCGGTTCGACGGCGGGTGCGGACGGGGCCGACCCGACGGCGGCGACCGACGCCACCGACCCCGCAGCAGCGACGGGCGAGACGACCACCACCGTGGCCGCCGACGCGTCGACCACGACCGCCGCCAACTGAGCGACGGCGAGGCCGGCGCTGGGCTGGACGTTTCGCCACCTGTCGGCGACCTGGCTACGGTGTCGCCCCGTGGATCTTCTGGAATACCAAGGCAAGCAGCACTTCGCGTCCTTCGGTATCCCGGTCTCTGACGGGCGAGCGGTCCGAACGGTCGATGAGGCCCTCGCCGCCGCCGAGGAGGTCGGGTATCCCGTCGTCGTGAAGGCCCAGGTGCACGTCGGCGGTCGCGGCAAGGCCGGCGGCGTCAAGCTGGCGTCGAACGCCGACGAGTGCAACGAGCACGCGTCGAACATCCTGGGCATGGACATCAAGGGGCACACGGTCGAGGTCGTGTGGATCGAGCACGCCTCGGACATCGCCGAGGAGTACTACGCCAGCTTCACGCTGGACCGCTCGGCCAAGAAGCACCTCGGCATGCTCTCCGCCCAGGGCGGCGTCGAGATCGAGACCGTCGCCGAGAGCGACCCCGACGCCATCGCCAAGATCTGGGTGGACCCGGTCGACGGGCTGACCGAGGAGCAGGCCCGCTCCTGGGTCCTCGCCGCCAAGCTCAACCCGGACGTCACCGATGGCGCCGTCGAGCTCCTGCGCAAGCTCTACACGGCGTACACCGAGGGTGACGCCGACCTGGTCGAGATCAACCCGCTGATCGTCACCCCGTCGGGTGCGGTCCACGCGCTCGACGCCAAGGTCACGCTCGACAACAACGCCACCTACCGGCACGAGGGCTGGGACGAGTTCGACGCCACCCAGGTGCGCGACGACCGCGAGCAGGCGGCGCACGACGCCGACCTGCAGTACGTCGGCCTCGACGGGTCCGTCGGCATCATCGCCAACGGTGCCGGGCTGGCGATGTCGACGCTCGACGTCGTCAACCAGGTCGGCGGCGAGCCCGCCAACTTCTTGGACGTGGGCGGCGGCGCCGATGCCGACAAGTTCGTCCAGGCCCTCACGATCATCGACAACGACCCGCGCGTCCGATCGATCTTCATCAACATCTTCGGCGGCATCACCCGAGGTGAAGAGGTGGCCAACGGCATCATCACGGCGCTGGAGCGGATCGACATCTCGAGCCCGATCGTGATCCGCCTCGACGGCACCAACGCCGAGGAGGGGCGAGCCATCCTCGAGCCGCACCTGTCGGACACGCTCCAGATGGCGCCGACCATGCTCGACGCCGCCCGCAAGGCCGTCGAGCTCGCAGGAGGGACGCCGCGATGAGCATCTTCGTCGACGAGACCACCAAGGTCGTCTACCAGGGCCTGACCGGCTCCCAGGGCCGCTACTACGGCCTGTTGAACCGTGACTACGGCACCCAGGTCGTTGCCGGGACGAACCCGCGCAAGGCCGGCACCGACGTGGACGGCATCCCCGTCTTCGCCACCGTGGCCGACGCCGTCGAGGCCACCGGCGCCACGGCCAGCTGCATCTTCATCCCCGCCGCGGGCGTGAAGGCGGCGGTCATGGAGGCGGCCGAGGGCGGCATCGAGTTCATCGTGTGCATCACCGAAGGCGTCCCCGCCCAGGACGAGGCCTGGTTCTTCAACAAGCTCAAGCGCGACTTCCCCGGTGTGCAGCTGCTCGGCCCCAACTGCCCCGGCATCATCAGCCCCGGCAAGTGCAACATCGGCATCACCGCCGGCCACATCGCCAAGGCGGGCGGGCCGGTCGGCATCGTCAGCCGGTCGGGCACGCTGACCTACCAGGCGCTGTACGAGCTCAAGCTGCAGGACATCGGCGTCACGACCTGCGTCGGCATCGGCGGCGACCCGGTGCCCGGCACCAGCTTCATCGACTGCCTCGAGGCGTTCGAGGCCGACCCCGAGACCAAGGCCGTCATGCTGATCGGTGAGATCGGCGGCTCGGCCGAGGAAGAGGCGGCCGAGTTCATCAAGAACAAGATGAGCAAGCCCGTGTCGGCCTACATCGCTGGCGTGACGGCGCCGGCCGGCAAGAAGATGGGCCACGCCGGCGCCATCGTGTCCGGCGGCAAGGGCACCGCCCAGGGGAAGATGGAGGCGCTCGAGGCCGCCGGTGTGCGGGTGGGCCGCAACCCCACCGAGGCCGGCGAGCTCATGGTGGACATCGTCCGCGAGCACGGCTGGTCCTGAGCATGGAGGCGCTGCTGGCCCTGGAGCCGGTGCTTGCGCAACGCGCCAGCAGCTCCGGCGACGCGGCCGCGGCCGGCGTCGCCATCGTGCTGCTGGTGCTCTACCTGGCGTTCATCGTCGGGATCTACTGCTTCTACGCCGTCTGCTACGCCAAGACCTTCCAGAAGGCCGGCCTGC
>CAZYKR010000326.1:0-4290 GCA_964648005.1 uncultured Iamiaceae bacterium | reverse complement strand
AGATCTCGAGGCCGACGCCGCGGATCCGCGCGCTGACATCGCTGGCGCGCCGCCACCGTTCGGCTCCGCTTGCCGGATCGAGCGCCACGACCAGGAGCTGCTCGTCCTCGACACCGGCGTACACGATGCTGTCCGCCGTCGCCGACAACTCGCTGTGCACATCGAGGCCGGACGAGACCCACCGGTCCTGCACCTGGCCGACTGCCGCCGAATCCGTGGTCGGGGTCGACGGCTCGCGATCCTGCGCTTCGGGTGTGCCCGAGGCACACCCGCTGACCACGCAGGCCACGATGGCCGCCACCACGCCCGCACCCCGGCTCGATCCCACCCGTCTCCCTCTTCGAGTCGTGCCGCACTACTGCGCATTCCGACTGGGCACAGTGTGGCATGGCAGGCAGCACACCGGCCCCGGTCGTCACGGCGCGACACCTGCCGAAGCGCGTCTGCGGACCTACCGGGCCAGAAGCTCGGCCATGAGGAAGACCAACAGCGGGACACCGAACCAGAACAGCACGAGGAACAGCCCGACGCGGTCGCGTGCGCCACGCTCCGTTCTGGGAACGGCGACGCTGGCACGTTCGCGCGCCCGTACACCGGCTCGGTTGGCACGCGTACGGTTCGCGGGCTGCAATGCTCACAACGTCCCCGACGCGGAGGTGCTTCGATGGCCGAGACCGAGTGGAACGAGGTGGGCGAGCGGTTCGCTGACCTGGGAAGGCGGGTGCAGCGGCACTGGGAGGACGAGCCGGGCGAGACAGCCGGCACCCAGGACGAAGTGCACTCGGCGCTGGACGGGTTGGGCGATGCGCTCAACCGCCTGGCACAGGCGATCACGGCCGGGGTCAACGATCCCGAGGTGCACGAGGCGGCCGCGTCGGCGACCGCCGGCGTGATCAACGCCGTGTCGACCTCGCTCGGACGCCTCGCAACGAAGGTGGAGCAGCGCGGCGAGCCGGGCGCCTGATCAGTACTCGCCTTTGATGACGAAGTACGAGCCGCGGATCGTGCCGGCCAGCTTCGACTTCTGGCGGGCGAACTTGAACCGTTCGGCGAGCTCGGGCGGCACGTCCATGCCGTCGGAGAGCTTGAACCCGACCGCCCGCTTCTTCGGGTCGTCGAGCGGGTACATCACGTTGATCGACAGGCCGCTCTCGTAGAAGACGTAGGTCCAGCGGATGCCCTCGACCTCGAACTGCGTCGCCTCCAGCGGCGCCGAGGCGATCTCGAGGTCCCGCTCCTGCTTCAGGATCTTGTGCACGTAGGCGACCAACCGCTTCGCCTTCGCCGCAGGCTTCACGGTGAAGTCGTGGCCGTACTTGTTCTTGAAGTACCGAGCCTCATTGGCCCGCAGCCCGGCGAGCGCCGGCGCTACCGGCGACGACTCGAGCCCCACGGTCGAGACGTTGGTGAAATCCACGGTGTAGGTCATCGCTGGTGCTCCCGGTCCGAGCCACTGCCGAGACCGCACGCTAGCGACTCGCACACCCGGCGGAGACGTGCCGCGTGCACATCGTCGTCCGAGCCGGCGCCGGCACTCGGCGCCTGAGACCGACCAGCCGGCCCGTAGGCTCGACCCCGATCCGGCAACGGTCGAGCGTCGGCCCCAGGAGGAGCACCATGGGATCCACACCAGTGCGGCGCGTGCTCGTCGGGTCGGTCGTGATCGGCGGCGTCGTCGCCGGTGCGACCGTCGCCCGCCACTTCGCCCGTCGACGACCACTGCTGGCGCCGGTGGCGGACGAGCTGCGGCATCCCTTCCTGTACCTGGACATGACGGTCGCCAACGAGCGGATGCTGCGCATCGGACGGCGGGCCATCGCCATGCCACGACCGATCCGACCCGGCGTCTCGGTGCGCGACGAGCACCTGCCCGCCGACGACGACGGGCCCGGTCCGCGCGTCGTCGTCTACGAGCCGGCGCAGCGCACGCGTCCGAGCGGTGCCGTCGTGTGGATCCACGGCGGCGGTCTGATCATGGGCACCCCCGAGCAGGGGCACGACTGGTGCAGCCGCCTCGCCGACGAGCTAGGTGTCGTCGTCGCCAGCGTCGGCTACCGCCTCGCACCCGAGCACCCGTACCCGGCAGCCGTCATCGACTGCCACCGGGCGCTGCGCTGGGTCGCCGACCACGCCGACGACCTCGGCATCGATCCAGCGCGGATCGCCGTGGGCGGCGACAGCGCCGGCGGCGGCCTCGCCGCGGCCACCTGCCTGCGCGCCCGTGACCTCGGTGGGCCGTCCGTGGCGTTCCAATTGCTGAACTACCCGATGCTCGACGACCGCACGACCCTGCACGACGACCACGGCGGTCGCGGCGTGTTCGTGTGGACCAACGCCTCGAACCGGTTCGGCTGGACGTCGTACCTCGGGACCGTCCCGACCGCCACCAGCGAGACCGACGCCCACGCCGTCCCGGCGCGAGCCGACGATCTCTCCGGGCTGCCACCGGCGTGGATCGGCGTCGGCGACCTCGACCTCTTCTACGCCGAGGACGTCGACTATGCCGAACGGCTGGCGGCGGCCGGCGTGGCGTGCACCCTGCACGTCGAGCCGGGCATGTACCACGGCGCCGACGCCGTGGTCGGCAGCGCACCGGCGATGCGGGCGTATCGCGACGCCATGGTCGATGCGTTGCGCCAGGCGCTCGCCTAGCGCCGACTCGACCGCGACCGCGCGGCCAGACTGTGGCTGCGCTCAGTCAGCGCAAGGCGACGGCGGGAAGGCGGGCCACATGGGCGGGACGGGACGACGCAGGGCCGCGGTCGTGGCGGCGGCGGGAAGCGTGCTGCTCGCTTCGGTGGCCTTCGGCTACGACGGACCGGCCGGCGCCCGCAGTCGGGGCGTCGCCGCCGTGGCGATGCCGTCCGGCGGCGCCGCCGCTGCCGACCCCGCCGAGGAAGCCCTCGAGCGCACATTCGGCCCGGTGTCGGTCACGACCACGGGCGGCGGACCGGCGCACAACGGACGGGAGCCGGCGGAGTGGGCGAACGTGTCCGGCGTGCGCGACGGCACGTACGGCGTCATGTACCGCAGCGATCAGAGCACCTGCCCAGCACAGCCCGACTACCTCCCGCCGTGCACCACCGCGAGCACGTGGCGCTGGGACCCCGCTAGGCGCACGTGGACCGAGCTGCCCGGCGCCACCGAGCCCGGCGGGCGACTCGCCGCCAGCAGCGCCGCGGTCGCCGCCGGCGCGAACGGTCAGGCCTGGATCTACAGCGGGCAGGACCATCAGGACGGCGGGTCCTACGACTCTGCCGCCTACGTGCTCGGCGACGACGGGCACTGGGCGCCGGCGCCGTGCACGCCCTCGTGCGCCGTCGGTCCGATCGACGGCGCGGTCGGCGCGGCCAGCCCGACCGACAGCCTGCTGTTCGGCGGCGATTACGTCGGTGACCCACCGACGCCGCCGTTCTACGACGGGCTCTACTCGAACACCGTGTTCCGCTGGACGGGCACCGACTGGGAGCAGCTGACAATCACCGGCGACCCGCCCCCGGCGCGCGCTGCCGCCGGGTTTGCCTACGACGGCCGCGACTTCATCGTCTTCGGTGGCGGCTACGCCGGCGCACCGACGGCCGCCTTCCCCTCGGGCTTCGGCGACTTCCGCGACACCTGGCGGCTACGCAAGGACCCGGCCCTCGGCACCTGGTCGTGGGAGCAGGTGTGCGACGACTGCGGCCCGGTCGGACGCCACCAGGCGACGATGACCGGCCTGTGGAAGCCGGGGCACCCGTCGCACGGCGCCCTGCTCGTCGGTGGCCAGGCCTTCAACGGCGCGGACCTGTGGGATCCGACCGCTCCCCCGGAGGACGAGTTCGCGCTGTCGGACGTGTGGGCCTGGGACGGGCAACGCTGGATCGAGGTTCGACCGATCGGCACCCCGTGCGACGTGTCGCCGGCAAACGGGGTGCCGTGCTGGGCCGACCCGACGGTGCGGTTCGCGCCGTTCAGCGCCTCGATGCCGTCGACCGGCGCCGCCATGTGGACCGAGGGCACCTGCACCGCCTACGGCGCCGCGGCGGCGGGACCGTTCACGGACCAGACCTGCGAGCGCCGCACGGTCCAGGTGACCTTGGACGATCCGGCGGTCACCGTGCCGACGGTCCCGGTCACCCCGGCCGTCGCCGTGCCGCAGTTCACCGGCTGACGCGCCGCACCGGCCTGGCTCGGGCGAGCGCTCCCGGGCAAGCTGATCCGGTGGGTGCTCGCGCTCGACCCGACGAACCGGCGACCGACCTAGACATCCCACGGGCGTAGCGTGTCAAGCGGCGATGTCGGCGCGGTGGC
>CAZYKR010000325.1:0-4319 GCA_964648005.1 uncultured Iamiaceae bacterium | reverse complement strand
ACCGTCGACCGGCGTCGCGCTCGGGACGCGGGGGCACGGACACACCGAGGGTTCGGCGCAGGAAGGAGCGGGGCGGGTGATCGACGAAGTCGCGCAGGTCGGCGAGCTCGAGCACGGCCTCGGGTTCGACGGCGAGCGGGCTGGTGATGAGCGGCGTGAGGGCCCGTCGCTGGGCGCTGCGGGCCGCGGCGCCGTCACGGGCCACGGGGTCGAACGACCGGGGACCCTCGGCCGGGGCGTCGTCGGTTGCGGGCCTGGCCAGGAAGTTGCGCTCGTCGAAGCTCTGGCGCGGGTGCTCACGCACGATCTGTCGCATGGCGGCACCGCGACGGTCGGGGTCGAGGCTGGCGGCGACGGCATCTCGCAGCTCGGCCACCGGCGTGGCGGGCGGCACGGGCAGGTTGGTGATGACGCTGTGACCCGTGCGGACCACGACGAGGTGGTCGCCCGCTGCCAGGACCGACTCGAGCAGACCTTGCCGCAGCTCGGCGCGTCGGTCACGGTCGCCGAGGTGCGGTTCGGCGAGCATCAGGTCGTCACCGTCGACGCCGGCTGATCCGAACGCGCCTTCGTCCATGCCCAGCAGGCACACGACCCGGTGCGGCACCGCACGCAGCGGGGACAGCGACGCAAAGGTGATGCCGCCGCGGAACAGATCGGGTCGACCGCCCGATCCCCCCGACTGTCCGGCGAGCAGACGGCGCACGTCGGCGAGCGTGAGCGGCACGGTGACCGGCGTGCCGGCGATCGAGGCGTCGTCGTCGAAGGCGGCGAGCGCGGCGGCGAGGCGCAGTTGCTGCCACCGCTGCGACGGGTCGATGGCGAACAGGTCGTCGGTGGCGCGGGTCAACAGGTCGGCCCAGGCCGCTGCCGGCCGGGCGACGGCGGCTTCGTCGACGAGGACCCGCAGGCGGGCCAGCAGGTCGGCGAGGCGTCCGGCGACGCCGACGCCGGAGCCTTCGACGCCCAGCGGCAGCACGTCACCGAAGGCGATGGCGGCGTCGGGGTCGTCGGTGATGGCGATGCCGAGCAGCAGCCGGTCGATGGCGGCCTGCCAGGAGCCCCCGATGTGCTCGGCGGGGACGTTCCAGCGGGCGCGGTGCGCGCCGTCGAGACCCCAACGCACGTCGGCGGCGTCGATCCAGTCGGCGATGGCGGTGAGGTCGGTGTCGTCGAAGCCGAAGCGCGCCCGCACCGGCGTGAGCGACACCACGTCGAGCAAGCTCGGCGCCGAGCACCGGCCGGCGAGCAGGTCGAGCAAGGCGCTGAGCGCGCCGAGCGCCGGGGCGACGTCGCGCAGCGACCGGTCGGCGATGCGGTAGGCGAGCTGGGGCGGGCCGGCGGCGTCGCGTCCTGGCCACCACGGCCGGGCCTGGGTGCCGACCGGCGCCGAGGGGCCGAGGACGGCCTCGATGAACGGCGCGAACTGATCGAGTGCCGGGCAGAGCACGACGATGTCGTCCTCTCGCAAGGTGGGGTCGGCGGCGAGCAGCCCGAGCACCTCGTCGCGCAGCACCTCGACCTGGCGCGTGGCGCCGTGGCAGGCGTGAAACCGCACCGACCGGTCGTCGAGCCGTGGCACCAGCGTCGGCGTGGGGGCGTCGCCACGGCGCAGATCGGCCTGGAGGCGTCCGAGCACCGTGTCCCCGTCGGGATCGGAGTCGGCGGCCGTGCCGGTCTCGCCGTCATGGGCGCCGCCGTCCAGGGGGCCGCCGTCGGGCAGGAGCTCGGCGAGCAGGACGTCGGTCTCGCGAGCGGGCCGGCCCCAGGAGCGCAGCAGGGGGTGGGCGACGACCGCGATGCTGCGGTCGGCGCTGCGCAGGACGGGCCGAGCGCCGTCGGCGGCGATGGCGTCGAGGGTGGCGGCGCGCACCCGTCGCGCCGCGCCTGCCGATGGTTGCAGCATGAGCAGGTGCACGTCGCGTACGAGGCCGACCGCCTCGAGGAGCTCGCGGAACGGGGCACCGCCGGGGATGGTGGTGAGGCCGAACAACGCCACGCGGTCGGGAACGTCGACCCCGCACACGCCGGAGCGCAGCTCGGCCAAGCGCTCGGGGAGCAGCTCTGCTGCCGACGGCGCGGCGATGCGGGCGCGCACCAGGCGCCACAGATGCGGCTGCCAGGCCGCGTCGGTGTCGATCGCTGTGCCGGCGCCGTTGACGTCACGCCCCGCCGCCCAGGCGCGCACCATCGTGGGTCGGTGCGTGTGGTAGCGGTCGAACAGGTCGGCGATGCGGCGGGCGCGCCCCCACCAGGTGGCACCCTCGGGCAGGGTGGTGAGGGTGCGCAGGCGCGCGTCGTCGCCGGCGCCGGCGAGCACGTCGAGCACGGCCCAGGCGAGCCGGTCGACCTGCCACGGGTCGTCGCCGTTGGCCTCGGTGCCGAGCACGCGTGCCCAGAGGCGGGCGGGGAAGAGCAGGTCGAGGTTGGCGGCGACGCCGTCGGTGGCGCCCGGCGCAGAGGCGCCGAGCCGTCGGGCGAGCGCCAGGCGCAGCCACCGGTCCATGCCGGAGCTGGCGACCACGACCCACTCGGGGGTCATGGGGTCGTCGAGCGGCTCGGCGAGCCGGTCGGCGAGGAGGTCTGCAAGGAGATCGAGGCGTTCGGACGCCGCCACACGCAACATCGGGACCGACCCTACAGAAGCGGTGTGACAGCGATCGGCGGTACGTCGCCGACCGGGCGGCACGCCGTCACAGCGGGGTGATCGGGCCCACGTGCACGAGCGAGCCGTGCTCGGTCGGGGTGACCGAGATGCCGGTGCGCACGCGCTCGCGCAGGGCGCCGACGTGGCTGATCAGCCCGACGGTGCGGCCGCCGTCGCGCAGACGGTCGAGCTCGTCCATGGCCAGTTGGAGCGCCTCGGCGTCGAGCGTGCCGAAGCCTTCGTCGACGAAGAGGGCTTCGAGGCGCACACCGCCGGTGTGGGCGGCGACAGCGTCGGCGACGCCGAGCGCCAGGGCGAGCGAGGCCTGGAACGTCTCGCCGCCCGAGAGGGTGGCGACCTCCCGCTCGAGGCCGGTGTGGGCGTCGTGCACCCGCAGGCCGAGCCCGGCCTTGCCGGCATGGCGCTCGCCGTCGCGGTGCACGCTGAGCCGGTAGCGCCCGTCGGTCATGGCGGCGAGGCGACCGTTGGCATGGCCGCAGATCTCCTCGAGGTAGGCGGACAGCACCCAGCGATGCAGGGACACCTTCGGCGCCAGCCGACCGTTGGTGCGCTCGGCGACGGTGCTCCACAGCTCGGCGTCGGCGCGCGCCGCAACGGTGGCTTCGGCGGCGATGCGGTGGGCGTCGGCCCAGCCCACGACTGCGTGGTGGGCATCACCGAGCCGGATGTGGCGGGCCGCTGCGGCGCGTGCCGCCTGCCGCGCCACGATGACCGCCGCCTCGGGGCCGTCGAGGTCGGGGCGCTCGCTCGGAAGGTCGGCGAGTGCGGCGTCGTCGAGGTCGTGGCGCACCTCGACGATCGCCCGGTCGTGCGTGGCGATGCGCTCGACGAGTGCGTTGCGGGTTCGCTCGTCGAGGAGGGCGGCGGCGACATCCTCGACGTCGGCGAATCCCGTGTCGGCGATCTGGCGGTGCAATGCCGTGACCGATGCATCGCGCAGCTCGCTGGCGGTGTGGTGCCGACGGGCGGCCTCGACGAGCGCGGCGACGGCGGCGAGGAGGGCGTCGAGCGCGGTGACGGCGGCGATCGGATCGACGGCGCCGATGGCATCGGCGATCTCGTCGCGCAGGCCTTGGGCCTGCTTGGCGGCCTGCTCGGCGCGGTCCTGCGCCACGACGGCGACGGCGGTGGCGTTGCGCACCGCCTCCTCGGCGTCGGCCGCCAGCCGGCGGGACCGGTCGGCATCGCCGGCCAGCTCGTCGGCGGCGGTGGCGATGCGCTCGGCGAGCCGCAGCGCTTCGGTGGCGGCCGCGGCGGCGGCGAGGGCCGCGGCGGGATCGTCGGCGTCGTCCCCGGCGCGGCCGCGCAGGCCGGCCGCCTCAGCGAGCAGGTCTGTGTGCCGGGCGCGGGCGCGCTCGGCGCCGGCCCGTGCCTCGTCGGCGCGGGACTGGGCTTCGTCGACCTGGGCGGCGGTGACCGAGTCATCGGCCTCCTGCGCCGGTGCCGGGTGTTCGGCCGCTCCGCACACCGGACAGGCGTCGCCGTCGACCAACGTGCGTGCCAGGGTGGCGGCGATGCCGTCGAGGTGACGCTGGCGCACCGTGAGCGCCTCGTCCCAGCAAGAACGGAATCGATCGTCGGCGGCGGTGCAGGCCTCGGCGGCGGCAGCGAGGTGACGCTCGATACGCCCGAGCGCCTCTGCTGCCTCGGC
>CAZYKR010000324.1:0-4340 GCA_964648005.1 uncultured Iamiaceae bacterium | reverse complement strand
ACGCGGCTGGCATCGCCGTCGGCCTCGACAGCGAGGTCACCCTCACCAACTCGGTGATCTTCGGGAACCGGTCGGCGGCGGCAGCCATCCCCGCAGATCCGATCACCTCGCTCGACGAGCTGCTGGCCCTCGACGTGACGTCGCGGGTCGGCGGCATCGACGGCGGCGACGTGACGCTCACCGACTCGCTGGTCGCCTACAACGGCGGCAGCGCGGTCGGTGGAGTCACCGGCTGGAACGTCGTGGTGACGGGGTCCGACATCAGCGGAAACCAGACGTCGGGCGATGGTCCCGGCGCCGGTGCCATCGCGTCGGAGCAGGTGACCATCACCGACAGCACCGTTTCGGGCAACGGCTCCGGAGCGACGGTCGGCGGGATCGTGGCCACGGACGACATCGCCATCGTCGGATCGGTCCTCGCCGGCAATGTGGGCGCCACCGCCGGCGCCATCGACTCCGGCCAGTCGCTGTCCACCCTGCACACGACGATCAGCGACAACCGGGCGCCGCGCGCTGCCGCCATCGCCGCCCGTGCGGGCCAGGCCAACCTCGAGGCCACCACGGTCGCCGACAACCTCGGCCTCGACACCGCGCCGGTCGACCCGCAGCGCTCGAGCATCCTCGTCGGTGACAGCGCAGCCCCCACGGACGCCGAGTTGATCCTCGCCTCCACGTTCGTCGGCGCCGCGTCGCCAGGGACGCCGGCGTGCGTCGTGGCGACCGCCGGATCGAACGTGGCGAGCGAGTGGTACAACGCCGACAGCGACGGCACCTGCAACCTGGTGCAGACCACGGACCTGCCGAACATCGGAGATCCGGAGCTCGGGCCGCTGGCCGACAACGGCGGCCCGACGCAGACCCGGCTGCCGTCGGCGTGGTCGGCG
Organism: uncultured Iamiaceae bacterium; assembly: GCA_964648005.1. Taxonomy (GTDB): domain Bacteria; phylum Actinomycetota; class Acidimicrobiia; order Acidimicrobiales; family Acidimicrobilacustridaceae; genus JAGQTE01. The sequence goes on along the minus strand of CAZYKR010000324.1, from coordinate 3,456 downwards.
CTCAAGGACCACGTCCCATCCGGCGAGTACCTGTGCTTCCCAGGTGACGACGTCAGCCAGAACGGGCTGCCGTTGCCGCAGGGAGCCGGCTGTGAGGTCGGCGCTGCGGAGCGACCGGCGGCGACGGCGCTGTTCGGCACCGTCACGGAGACCGGCAGCGACGAGCCACTCGCCGGCATCCAGGTGCGTGTCCGCACGAGCGCCAACACCTACGTCGCCGCCACGACGACGGGAACCGATGGCCGTTGGTACGTCGCCGGTCTCGCTCCTGGCGACTACAAGGTCCTGTTCCGCGACCTGTCGAAGAACCACCAGCAGGTCTTCAACGGGTCGGCGGCCATGTTCGGTGCCGCGGCGCCGATCACCGTCGCCAGCGGCGACGAGATCACGACCGACCAGGCGATCGTGTCCACGCCAGCCATCAGCGGCACGATCACCGAGACCGGCACCGGCAGCGCGCTCGGCGGCATCCAGGTGCGAGCGCGCACGCTCGCCAACACCTTCGTCGGCGCCACCACCACCGCCGCTGACGGCACCTACGCCCTGCACCTGCCCCCCGGCACCTACAAGCTCGTGTTCACCGACCCGGGCGGCACCCACATCGCCGAGTGGTACGCCGACAAGCCCGGTTTCGCCAGGGCCGCGGTGGTCACCCACGTCGACGCCACCACCACGGCGAACGCACAGCTCGCCCCGATTACCGGCTGATCACACCTGCGGCGAGACTGTGGTCATGCAGCGTCGCCGCGTGAATATCGCACTCGCCGTCCTCGGGACCACGCTCGTCGCAGCGATCGGCGGCGGCGCATCGCCGGCGACCGCGGCGCCGACCGTCGTCTCGGTGACGACCCAGGCCGACGGCATCAACGACGACGGCCAGACGACGTTGCGCGAGGCCATCGAGATCGCCAACGCCGCCAGCGGCCCCACTGAGATCCACCTGCTGCCGGGAGCGACGCACAACCTGTCCGGCTGCAGCCCGGCCCGCGGCGACCTCGACATCACGACCAGTCACGACGTGACGATCATCGGGGGCGGGGCGACGATCGTGCAGTTGTGCGAGGACCGTCACGTCGATCATCAGCCCGCCAACGGCACCGCCCGCCTGCTCATCAACGGCACCACCCTCACCGGGGCGCACGGCGTCGTCGGCGAGGGCGGCTCGATCCGCACCAGCGGTGCCTTGGCTCTGGACCAGACCACGATCACCGACACCGCCGACGGCATCGCCGCCGTCGTCGCCTTCGGGGACGCGCCGGTCAGCCTCGACCTGACCACGATCACCCGGACGCGCCGCGGCGCCGGCCTCGCCAGCTTCGGCGAGAGCGCCGTGCGCGTGACCGACTCGCAGATCACGAACAACCTCACCGGCTACCGCGGCGACGGCGCACCGCACGCCAAGGCCGCCGGGGTGTCGGCGACGGGCAACCTCCTCATCGAGGGCTCGACCGTGGCCAACAACCGCTCGCTGGGACCGGCCCTGCCGACCTGGCCGTTCGCCGACGCTGCCGCCGTCCACGACGCAGCGACCTACACGGAGGTCGGCGGCGCGCTGTCGCTGCTCGGCACCCTGACGGTCAACGACTCGGCCATCCGGTCCAACGGCGGACACGAAGCTGGTGGCGTCAAGGCACAGATCGTGCGGGTGCTGCGATCGACGATCACCGGCAACGTCAGCGGCACGGCCGACGGTGCCGCCGGTGCTGTGCACGCCGGCGACGTGACCATCACCGAGTCGGTGCTCACGCGCAACTCGGGCGGGCACGGTCCCGGAGCCGTCGTGGCGAACCACGCCTCGATCGGCAGATCACTGGTGGCGCAGAACCACAGCTCCGACGAGGCGACCCTGGTCGCCAGCTACCGCACGGCGCCCGGCGGCTACGACGACAGCGCGCCGACCTGGCGGATCGAGCGCTCGACCATCTCCGACAACCGTTCCCGGCGCGCCACCGACCTGGCGGTGCGCGGTGGAGCCATCGACCTCGACCACGCCACCATCACCGCCGGGTCGACCCCGGCCGATGACGTTCCGCTGGCACCGCCGGTGAGCCTGCAGTTGGAGGGTGCGCCGCCGGCGGCGAACCCGGCGTTGATGACGATGCGTGGGTCGACCGTCGCCACGGCTGGCGCGGCCAGTTGCGCGCTCGATGCCAACGCCTTCGTCTTCAGCAACGGCTACAACGCCGACGCCGACGACTCGTGTGGTCTCGACCAGAACGTCGACCTGCCCGGCATCGGCGACCCGCAGCTCGACCCCCTCCCCGACATCGTGAACCCGATCTCGGCTCGGGTCCCGACGCCGACCTCACCGCTGCGAGATGTCGTGCCGTCCGGCGCCGCCGGCTGCTTCCCCGCCGGCCTGAGCCAGAACGACCTCACCCTGCCCCAGGGTTCGGCGTGTGAGATCGGCGCCGCCGAGCGACCGGCGAGCTCGGGCCTGGCCGGGACCGTCACCGACGTCGCCGACGGGTCGGCCGTGGCCGGGATCACCGTGCGGATCCGCGATGAGGCCAACACCTACGTGGCGGCCACGACGACCGACGCTGCCGGTCGTTGGGACGTGCAGGGCCTGGCGCCCGGGACCTACAAGGTCGTGTTCATCGATCCGGGCGGGACCTTCACGCTGACCTTCAACGGCGGGTTCGCCGGCTTCGGCCGCGCGCCCGGCATCGTGCTCGACGGCATGACGTTGGCAACGGTCGACCAGGCGATGTTCCGCTCCACCGCCATCACCGGCACCGTCACCGATGCGCTCGGATCGCCGCTCGCCGGCGTCGAGGTGCGGGTCCGCACGCTCGACAACGCGTTCCTGACGGCGACCAAGACACTGCCCGACGGCACCTTCGCCATCGCCCACGGGCCCGGCACCTACAAGCTCCGCTTCAGCGACCCCACCGGGACGCACCTCGCCGAGTGGCACCAGGACCAGCCGACGTTCTCCGATGCCACCCCGGTCACCGTCGCCGAGGGCGAGACCGTCGTCGACGCCGCGCTCACAGCCGCCGGCTGAGGGCTGGCCGCCAGCGCCCCATCAGCAGCCGGACGCGGCGACGCCGCCACCCGATTTCGCCATGCGGGTGACGGCGCCTACACATCGCCAACGGGTGATCGTTGGGCGTTCGCCGCTTGCTGGATGTGATGGTAGGCACAGCCGTGCACCGCTGATATGGGCCGTACGGTTCGCCTCCATGGGTCGAACGATCCGTTTTTCGCAGGTGAACGGCGATAACTCGATGCGTGGGTCGACGACTACCCCCTGCGCACAGCCCGCCGGAGAGAACGTCTCGTAGTCTCGCGGCGTTCGCGACTCGTCGAGGCTCGGACAGGAGGGCGTGGGGATGGAGTCAGGTCGCTTCGGGTGGGTGTCGGTTGCGGTCGCCGTCGCCGTGTTGGTGCTGGGGGGATGCGCCGCAGAAGGTGGTTCCGGCGCCGCGCCGGCAACGAGCACGGCCCAGA
>CAZYKR010000323.1:0-4344 GCA_964648005.1 uncultured Iamiaceae bacterium | reverse complement strand
GCCGGCAACCTGGACAACCTGCGCGACCTCGACGCCGATCCCCGGTTCCGGTTCGTCCAGGGCGACATCTGCGACCGCGATGCCGTGCGGCAGGCGATGGACGGGTGCGACGCCGTCGTGCACTTCGCCGCCGAGAGCCACGTCGACCGCTCGATCACCAACCCCGATGCCTTCGTGCGCACCAACTGCGACGGCACCAACGTGCTCTGCGACACGGCGCGTCACCTCGAGGTGCAGCGGTTCCTGCACATCTCGACCGACGAGGTGTACGGCTCGGTCGAGGAGGGCAGCTCCACGGAGGAGGCACCCTTGGTGCCGCGCTCGCCGTACTCGGCGTCCAAGGCCGGGTCGGACCTGATCGCCCTCAGCTACCACACGACCTATGACCTGCCGGTGCTCGTCACCCGCTCCTCGAACAACTTCGGGCCCTACCAGTTCCCCGAGAAGGTGATCCCGCTGTTCGTCACCAACCTGCTCGACGGCGGCACGGTGCCGCTCTACGGCGACGGCATGAACGTGCGGGACTGGCTGCACGTCGCCGACAACTGCGCCGCCGTCGACCGGGTGCTGCGGCAGGGGGCCATCGGCGAGATCTACAACATCGGCGGCGGCAACGAGCTGCCCAACCGCGAGCTCACCGATCGGCTGGTCGAGCTGTGCGGCCGAGGCCCCGACGCCATCGAGTACGTCGCCGACCGCCTCGGGCACGACCGTCGCTACTCGGTGGACTGCGCCAAGGTACGTGGCCTCGGCTGGGCACCTGCCCGCGACTTCCCCGAGGCCCTCGAGGCCACCGTGGCCTGGTACCGGGACAACCGGTGGTGGTGGGAGCCGCTCAAGGGCCCGCGGGCGGCCTGAGCCGTGCGGATCCTCGTCACCGGCGCGGGTGGGCAGCTCGGCCGGGAGCTGGCGGTGCTGCTCGACGCGGCGCCGACGCACGATGTCGTCGCTGTCGACCACGGCACCTGTGACGTGAGCGACCGCGACGCCGTGCTGGCGACCGTGGCATCCGTCGCGCCCGACGCCGTGGTGCACTGCGCCGCCTGGACCGCCGTCGACGCCTGCGAGGCCGATCCCGATCGAGCGTTCGCCGTCAACGCGCTGGCGTGCCGCCATGTCGCCGAGGCAGGACGGCGCTTCGGCGCGCACGTCGTCGGCGTGTCCACCGACTACGTGTTCGACGGCACCAAGGACGGCCCGTACCACGAGTGGGACGAGCCCTGCCCGCGTTCGGTCTACGGGGCGTCGAAGCTGGCGGGGGAACGCGAGCTGCTCGTCGGCTGCCCGGGCGCCGCGGTCGTGCGGACGTCGTGGGTGTGCGGCCTGCACGGTCCGAACATGGTCAAGACGATCCTGCGTCTGGCGGGTGACCACGAGGTGTTGCGCTTCGTCGACGACCAGGTCGGGCACCCGACCTTCACCGCCGACCTGGCACCGGCGCTCCTGCGCCTCGCCGTCGACCGGCGTCCCGGGGTCTTCCACCTCACCAACCAGGGCGCCGTGTCCTGGCACGGGTTCGCCCAGGCGGTGCTCGCCGCCGCCGGCGACGACCCGGATCGCGTGCTGCCGGTGGCGACGGCCGACCTCCAGCCGGCTCGACCCGCCCCGCGCCCGGCCAACTCGGTACTGGCCAACACGGCGTGGGCGAACGCTGGGCTCACGCCGCTGCGGCACTTCCAGGCGCCGTTGGAGGAGCTGGTCTCGGCGCTGGTCAGCTCGCCCGACACTCGAACGTGACGAACTGGTAGGCGTGCCACAGGCCGAGCTGTTCGGCCTCGTGCTTGTCCAGCAGCGCGGTCAGCTCGTCCACCTCGGCGGCGGCGAGCATCGACGCCGTGTCGAACTCCGGGCTCTCGGGGCCGGGCCAGGCCGTGAGACCTGAGGCCACCACGTCGATCAGCGGCTGGGTCACGAGGGTCGTCACGGCGAAGCCGGCGGCGCGCAGGCGGGGTGCCAGGTCGAAGCCGAAGCGCCAGAACACCGGCGTGTTGTCGCCGTGGAACTCGGGCTCGGTCGGCGGCGCCGTCGTGCCTTGCAGGATCGGCACCTGCAGGTACAGCACGCCGCCGGGGCGCAGCGCCCGGACGATCTCGGCGAGCGCGGCATCGGTGTCGGGCACGTGCTCGAGCACGTGCGGGCTCATGATGACGTCGACGCTGTCGTCGGTGAGGCCGAGGTGCTGCAGATCGAGCTGGATCTCGCCGACGTGGCAGGAGGCGTCGTAGTCGCTGCACAGGTAGTGGAACCAACCGTGCATCGCCTGCCGGTACGCCGCCCCCATGCGGGGGCTGGTCTCGAGCACGGTGGCGCCCAGGCGCGGGCCGTTGCGGCGGATCAGGCAGGCGAACAGGAAGCGGTCCCGCCCGTTGGAGCCGCACGCCGGGCAGAGTTGCCCTTCGACGTGCTCGGGCCCGTCGAAGCGGTCACCGGTCCAGTCGCACACGTTGCACTGCGCGCCCGGACCGTCGGCGGCCGGCACCTCGGCACGCTCCCACGGCGAGGACCCGAAGTGCGGTTCGATCGGGTCGGGCTCCGGCTCGGGCTCGACGGCGGCGGGTTCGGCCGGCGCCTCTGCGCCCGAGCCGTCGCCGTCCGGTTCGGGGGCCGGGCCGTGGCGCAGGTACTCGATCTGCTCGCGCAGCAGGCGCGGGGTGATCAGGATCTCGACGCCGCGCAGGGTCTTGCGCCGCAGGCGGTCCGCTCGGGTCTCGGGCTCGTCGGTGGTGGGGGCCGGCACCGCACCAGCATCGCGCGCCGCACCGAGCCCACGACAAGGCCTGCCGATGTCGCGTCGGGCGAGGGCAGGAGCCTAGGGTTGTCCGTTGCCATGGCTGCTCCCACGACCGATCCGCCGGCACCGCAGCCGAACGCCGCGCCGCGCCGGCACCCGGTGCGCGAGCTGCTCGGTGCACGCGAGCTGATCGCCAACCTGACCGGGCGCGAGCTCAAGGTCCGGTACAAGCGCTCGGCGCTGGGGTTCGCCTGGACGCTGCTGAACCCGCTGCTGATGATGGCCGTGTTCACGGCGCTGTTCTCGACCCTGTTCTCGGGCCAGGAGCTCTCCAAGGGCTGGTACGCCATCTACTTCCTCACGGGCTACCTGCCGTTCGCCTTCTTCCAGGCCTCGTCGACGGTGGCGACCGGTTCGGTCGTGGGCAACGCCGGTCTCGTGACCAAGGTGTACTTCCCCCGCGCCGTGCTGCCCCTGAGCGTGGTCACGTCCCAGCTGGTGCACTTCGTGATGGGCCTCGTCGTGCTGCTGGTCGTCACGCCGTTCCTCGGCTTCACCTGGTGGTGGTACCTGCCGACCTTGCTGCTGGCCATCGTGCTGCTCACCTGCTTCACCGCCGGCATCTCGATGCTGCTCGCCGCGCTCAACACGTACTTCCGCGACATCGCCGAGTTCACGACGGTCGCCTTCCTGCTGTGGTTCTACGCCACGCCGGTGATCTATCCGCTGGCCACCCCGCCGATCCCGGCGCCGGTGGTGACCGTGATCAAGCTCAACCCGATGACGATGTTCGTCGGGCTGTTCCGATCGGCGCTCTACGACAACACCTGGCCGGGCTGGCCGACGCTGCTCGGTGCCACGGTGAGCGCCGTCGTCACCCTCGTGGTCGGGTGGAAGGTGTTCATCCGCCTCTCGGCGCAGTTCGCCAAGGAGGTGTGATGGTGGCGATCGACGAGCCGGCGCCCCCGGTCACCGCCACCGACGCGCCCGGCCACGTCGTCATCGACGACGTGTGGGAGGCGTTCAAGATCTACACCGAGCGCGCCACGGGCATCCGCGACCGCCTCTTCGCCCGCCGCAAGAACGTGTCCGAGGAGTTCTGGGCCCTCAAGGGCGTGTCGCTCGAGATCACACCCGGCGAGACCGTGGGGCTCATCGGCGAGAACGGCTCGGGCAAGTCGACGCTGCTCAAGTGCGTCGCCGGCATCTACCAGCCGACCCAGGGGTCGATCTCGGTGCACGGGCGCACGGCGTCGATGCTGGAGCTCGGCGCCGGGTTCCACGGCGACCTCACCGGCCGTGAGAACGCCTACCTCAACGGCTCGATCCTCGGCTTCTCCAAGACCTACGTCGACAGCGTCTTCGACGAGATCGTCGAGTTCGCCGGGCGCCAGGTGGCCGAGGCCATCGACCGGCCGGTGCGGACCTACTCGTCGGGCATGTACCTGCGCCTGGGCTTCGCCGTGTCGGTGCACCTGCAGCCCGACGTGTTGATCATCGACGAGGTGCTCGCCGTGGGCGACGCCCGCTTCGTCAAGAAGTGCTACGACCGCATCCACGAGCTCAAGCGGCGCGGCGTGACGATCGTGCTGGTCAGCCACGACCTCGAGACC
>CAZYKR010000322.1:0-4354 GCA_964648005.1 uncultured Iamiaceae bacterium | reverse complement strand
TGGTCGTGGTGGGCAACTGCATGGGATCGAACATGGCGTGCGCCCTGGCCGACGCCCGGCCCGATCTGGTGCGGGGCCTGGTGCTGTGCAACCCGTTGACCGAGGCGACGTTCTCGGCCGGCTGGCTCGGGCCGCTGCACCGCATGGCGCGGGTGGCGCCGCGACCGACCGCCACGCTGCGCGGACTGTCCCGGCGGGTCGTGGTGCCCCGGCCGCTGGCTCCGGCCGTGCTGCGCTTCCAACTCGGTGCCCGCGGCGTCGAGGCGGGACTGCACCACGATCCGGCACTGGTGGCGACGTGCTGCCGGCGCGCCCAGTTGCCGGCGTTGCTCGACGTGCTCGACGACCTCGGTGCCTACGGCGACCTCGACCGCCGGCCCGACCCGGTCGCCGTGCCGAGCGTTGTGGTGTGGGGTGAGGCCAACCGGGTGCTGTCGCCCAGCGTCGGGGCCCGGCTCGAGGCGCGCCTGGCGCCCGAGCGGAGCGTCGTGCTGACCGGCTGCGGGCACCTGCCCATGCTCGAGGACGTCGACGCCGTCACCGACCTGATCGAGGAGTTCCTCGGCGACCGATACGAGGTCGCCGACATCGCCCGGGAGGCGTCATGAGCTTGACCATCAACCCTGCCGATGCTGGGACGGCGCTCGTCGTGCCGGGGGAGCGCACCGTCGACATCGCCGACCGGGTACGCCGGATCGCCGAGACCGATCCAACCCGGGTGGCGCTGATCCACGCCCGTCGCCTGCCCGGTGGCCGGTTGCACTACCGGCGCACGACCTACGGGGAGTTGAGCGACCGAGCCGAACGACTGGCGGTCGGACTGCGCTCGGTCGGCATCGGTGAGCAGACCCGATGCTCGTTCATGGTGCCGCCGGGCTTCGACGCCATGGCGCTGGGGCTGGCGCTGTGGCGGGTGGGGGCGGTCGTCGTCGGCATCGAGCCGCACAGCCATGGCTTGCGCCGGGTCGGGCGGAGCCTGGCCAAGGCCGACCCGGAAGTGTTCATCGGCACGCTCCAGGCCCACGCCGCACGCCGGGCCTTCGGCTGGGGGCGTGCGACCGTTCGCCGCACGGTCCTGGTGTCGCGCCTGCCCGTGCCGGGGGTGATCACGACGGCGTCGCTCGAGCGGGGAGCGGTGCCGGCCGTGCCCGTGCCGAGTGCCATCGAACCCGCCGACCCCGCGGTGATCGCCTTCACGACCGGCAGCACGGGCGCGCCGAAGCCGACCGTGCTGCGGCAGCGGAACCTGGCCGCCATGATCGACAACGTGCTCGGGCACTGGGACCTGGGGGAGGGGCGCGACGTCGTCGACATGCCCACCTTCCCGATGTTCTGGATCATCGGGTTGGCGGCCGGCGGCACCGTCGTCGTGCCGCCGATGGACTTCGCGCTGCACGGGCCAGGCGACGCGGATCCGGCGCTGCTGCTGCGCACGATCCGTGACTGCGGCGTGCGGTCGATGTTCGCCTCCCCGGCGTTGCTGGCGAATCTGGCCCGCTACGCCGCCGACCACGGCGGCGGCCCGATCGGTGTTCGGCGCATCGTGGCCGGTGGGGCGGAGGTGCCGGGACCGCTGTTCGCGGCGGTGCGGTCGGTGCTGGGTCCCGACGGTGAGCTGTACTCGGACTACGGGGCGACCGAAGCCCTGCCGGTGGCCGAGATCGCCGGCGCCGACGTGCTCGCCGACACGTGGCCGCGCACCGAGCAGGGCGCCGGCGTGTGCGTCGGGCGGCCACTGCCCGGCGTCGAGGTGCGGATCGTCGGCATCGAGGACGGGCCGATCGCCCGATGGGACGACGCCCGTCCGCTGCCTGCCGGCACGATCGGCGAGGTGGTGGCGCGCGGGCCGCACATCAGCGAGGGCTATGACCGTCAGCCCCGTGCCGACGCCGAGAACAAGATCGCCGCCGATGACGGGCACGCCTGGCACCGCCTCGGTGACACGGGCTATCTGGATGCGGGCGGGCGTCTGTGGGTCTGCGGTCGTCGATCGCACCGGGTGGTGGTCGACGAGCACACCACGGTGTTCCCGCTGTGCTGCGAGCCAGTCGCCAATGCCGTGGCCGGTGTGGCACGCTCGGCGCTCGTGGCAGTCGAGGGGGCAGACGGCGAGAGGTCGGCGGTGCTGTGCATCGAACCGGTCGACGCCTCGTGTGACAGCGGCGAGCTGGGACGCTCGGTGCTCGACCGGTTGGCGCGGTTCGATGCCAGCCGCGCGGTGGGCCGGGTGGCGTTCGTGGATCGGCTGCCGGTCGATCGGCGCCACAACGCCAAGCTCGACCGGCCGCGCATCGCCGCGACCGTGGCGGCGCTCGGTCCGGACGCGTTCGTTGATCGCTCGGCCAGCGGAGCCGTGACGCCATGAGGTCGGCCACACGCATCGTGGCCCTCGCCGCCCTGGTGTTGGCGGCGGTCGGCCTGGTGTCCTCGCCCGTTGCCGCCGACGAACCGGCACCGTTCCCAGGAACGGTGGACGAGTTCTACGTCGTGCCGGATCCGTTGCCCCCGGGGGCGCCGGGGGAGCTGATCCGGATGCAGCCCATGGCCGACGACGGCCAGGTGGCGACCGTGCGGATCATGTACCACTCGATCGACGCGGCGGGGAGGGACCGGGCGGTCACCGGCGTGGTGACGTTCCCGAAGGCGCCGGCGCCTCCCGGCGGGCGACCGGTCGTGTCGTTGGCGCCCGGCACGACGGGGTTGGCGTCGCCGTGCGCCACCAGCCGGACGGGTGCAGCGGCGCCGCGCTACGGCCTCGACGCCGTCGGGGTGCGCACCGACTACATCGGCCTCGGCCCACCCGGTGACCTCCAGCCGTACCTGTCCCGGTTGAGCGAAGGCCACGCCGTGATCGATGCAGTGCGGGCGGCGCGCCACCTGTCGGCCGCCGGTGCCGGCGACGAGTGGTTCAGCATCGGGCACTCCCAGGGCGGGCACGGAGCGCTGTCGGCGGCGGAGCTGGCGGCGGAGTACGCCCCCGAGCTCGACCTGCTCGGCACCGTCGCCATCGCCCCTGCGGCGATGCTGGACCGGACCTACGGGCCGATCGATCGGATCGTGGCCAACATCGTCGGGGTGATGGCCCTGTACGGCGCCCCGACCGAGCATCCCGAGATCGACCCGGATGACTACGTCGCTCCGCAGACGGCGACCGTCGCCGCGGCGGTGCTGCCGACCTCGTGCATCGACACGATCATCGAGCAGTTCCTGACCGTGCCGCCGGACGCGTTCTACATGCACGATCCGGCGCAGACGGAGCCGGCGGCGTCGTTGCTGGTGGCGAACGACGTGGGCAACGTGCGGGTCGACGAGCCGTTGTTGCTGTTGCAGGGCACCGCCGACCCGATCGTGTCCCCGGCCCGAACGGCGGACCTGTTCACCCGGCTCTGCACGACCGGCCAGGTGACCGACTACCGCACCGTCGAGGGTGCCGACCACGGCACGATCCTGGGAGCGACGGACGCTGAGGTTGCGCTCTGGCTGCAGCAGCGTCTCGCCGACGAGGCGGCGACCGACACGTGCCTCGCCTCGGGCCCGACGACCACGGCCCCGACGTCGACGACCACCGCCGCACTGCCGGCGACGGCGACGCCGGTGTTCACCGGCTGAAGCGGCGGCGGGCGCGGGAATCCTGCTGATGCGGACGGTTTCTGTCCGCAGTGGTGCGTAGCGTGCGCAGCCGACGCCCCGACCAGGAGGACCAGCCGTGACCGACGCCATCGACGCCACCGATCCAACCGACACCACCGACGCGCTCGCCGCCGCCAAGCGCCCACGGCCGACCGATGTCGCCAGCCGGGAGCACGGTGATCTGCTCCAGGCGCTCGCCGCGCACCGGGGCTACCTGGTTGTCACGGCGCATGGCCTGAGCGAGGCGCAGGCCCGGATGACGCCCACGGCAAGCGCGCTCTCGATCGGCGGGATCATCAAGCACGTCATGGGAACCGAACAGGCCTGGATCCGGTTCCTGCAGGGCGGCGCCGACGCCATGATGGCTGGCGGGGACGGCGAGGCCTGGGAGGACCGGTTCCGGCTCCGAGATGACCAGACCCTGGCCGAGGTGCTCGAGGCCTACGCCGCGACGGCGCGCACGACCGAGGCGGCCCTGCGCGCCGTGACCGACTTCGACGCCGAGCACTCGCTGCCCGAGGCACCGTGGTTCGAGGCGGGCGGCCGGTGGTCGGCACGTCGGGTGGTGCTGCACCTGATCGCCGAGACCGCCCAGCACGCCGGCCACGCCGACATCATCCGGGAGACGATCGACGGATCCCGGACCATGGGCTGACCTGCTGCCGTAGCTCTTCAGTTGTCAAGGATCGTGGGGGAGGTCGTGCGCTGGTTGCGTGCGTTGCCT
>CAZYKR010000321.1:0-4364 GCA_964648005.1 uncultured Iamiaceae bacterium | reverse complement strand
ACCTGAGCTCGCCCTGGCGACACGTCGATGTCGTCCTCGTCGCCGCCATCGCCGGCATCGCCGCCATCGGTGTGGCGATGGTGTTCAGCGCCACCAAGGGCGAGGGCCCCGACGTCGACGTGTCGTTCCTCGTGCGCGAGATCGTGTTCATGGCCGGCGGCGCCGTCGGGCTCTTCGTGGTGTCGATCGTCGACTACCGGCGGTTCTTCAACTGGGTGTGGCCGATCTACGGCGCCGTCATGTTCGGGCTCGTCGCCGTGCTGCTCATCGGCACCGAGGTCAACGGGGCGAGGGCGTGGTTCGACCTGCAGTTCTTCAACCTGCAACCGGCCGAGTTCGGGAAGTTGGCGCTCATCCTGGTGCTGGCGGCGATGCTCACGCAGTGGGAGGGCGACATCGACCTGAAGCGGCTGGGCACGCTCCTGGCGGTGGCCGCCGCGCCCATCTTCTTGATCCTGCTCCAGCCCGACCTCGGCATGGTGCTGATCTACGTCGCCATCGTCATGGGGATGCTGCTCGTCGGCGGTGTGCGGGGCCGCTACATCGTGGCCCTGACGGTCATCGGCGTCGCCGGCATCGTCGTGGTGCTGAACTCGCCCGTGCTGGCCGAGTACCAGAAGGCCCGTCTTACGGCGTTCGCCGACCCGGAGAGCAACGTCGAGGCCACCTACAACGTCTCGCAGAGCCAGACAGCCATCGGCAACGGCGGGATCACCGGCGAGGGGTACGGCGGCGGCCGCCAGACCCAGCTCGGGTTCGTCCCCGAGCAGCAGACCGACTTCATCTTCACCGCCGTCGGCGAGGAGCTCGGGTTCGTCGGCGCCGCCACGCTGCTCGCCCTCTACGGGGTGGTGATGTGGCGGATCTGGCGCACGGCGCTGTTGGCACGCGACCCGTTCGGTCGCCTCCTCTGCACCGGCGTCTTGTCGTTCCTCGTGTTCCAGGTGTTCGAGAACGCGGGGATGACGATGGGCATCATGCCGGTGACCGGCATCCCCCTGCCGCTCGTCTCCTATGGCGGATCGAGCATCGCCACGACGCTGGTGGCATTGGGCCTGGTGCTCAACGTGCACATGCACCGGTTCCGCTGACCGAGCGGGCGTCGGCGCCGGGTTCCGCCGTCGCAGGATCCGCCGGGTAGCATGCCCGTCGTCATGGAATCGATCTGGCCCCAGCTGGAGCACCTGCTGGCCAAGGTCACCAAGCCGGCGCGGTATATCGGTCTCGAAGATGGTGTGACCGATCTCGATCACGATCCGCGCCGGGTGGCGTGGTTGCTGCTGTATCCCGACACGTATGAGATCGGGCTGCCGAACCAGGGCCTGCAGATCCTTCGCGAGATCCTCAACGAGCGTGCCGACGCCGTCGCCGAGCGCGCCTACACCCCGTGGACCGACCTGGCGGCGCTGCTGCGCGCCGAGGGCCTGCCCCTGTTCTCGGTCGAGACCCATCGACCGGCGCGCGCCTTCGACGTGCTGGCGTTCAACCTGTCGGCCGAGCTCGTCTACACCAACGTCTTGGAGTGCCTCGACCTCGGCGGCATCCCGCTGCGTTCCGCCGACCGCGGCCCCGACGACCCGTACGTCTGTGCCGGGGGGCACTGCACCTACAACCCCGAGCCGGTCGCAGACTTCTTGGATTTCGTCGTGCTGGGCGACGGCGAGGAGGTCGTCGGCGAGATCACCCAGGTGCTCGCCGAAGCCAAGGCCGAGCGCTCCACGGCATCCGACGCTCGCCAGGGCGTGCTGCGACGGCTTGCCCAGATCACCGGCGTCTACGTGCCGTCGCTGTACGAAGCCGTCTACGAGGGTGAGGCCCTCGTCGCCGTGCGCCCGCTCGTACCGGAGGCGCCCGAGCTGGTCGAGAAGCGCACGCTCGCCGACCTGGCCGACTGGCCGTACCCGAAGCGCCAGCTGGTGCCGCTGACCGAGGTCGTGCACGACCGGCTCAACGTCGAGGTCTTCCGCGGGTGCACCCGCGGGTGTCGCTTCTGCCAGGCCGGCATGATCACGCGGCCCGTGCGGGAACGCCCCGCCGAGCAGGTGCGCACGATGGTCGCCGAGGGCCTGCGCCGCACCGGGTACGACGAGGTCGCCCTCACCTCGCTGTCGACGGCCGACTACAGCGGCATCGCCGACGTCGTGGACGGCATCGTGACGGGGACCGACGCCGGCGATCTCGTGTCGGTCTCGCTGCCGAGCCTGCGTGTCGACGCCTTCACCGTGGACATCGCCGCCAAGATCCAGCGGGCCCGCCGCACGGGACTGACCTTCGCGCCCGAAGCCGGCACCTGGCGGATGCGCCAGGTCATCAACAAGCTCATCAGCGAGCAGGATCTCTACAGCGCCGTCGACTCCGCCTACTCCCAGGGGTGGCGGCGGATGAAGCTGTACTTCCTCACCGGCCTGCCCACCGAGACCGACGAGGACACGCTCGGCATCGCCGAGCTGGCCCGCAACGTCGTGGAGATCGGCCGGCGCCATCACCGCTCGGCCTCGATCACGGTGTCGGTCGGCGGGTACGTGCCCAAGCCGTTCACACCGTTCCAGTGGTTCGGGCAGAACACGCCCGACGAGCTGCGCCGCAAGATCGGCCTGCTGCGCGACGAGCTGCGCCGTGACCGGGGCGTGCAGCTCAAGTGGCACGACCCGCGCGCCACCTTCGTCGAGGGACTGATGAGCCGGGGCGATCGGCGCCTGGCCCCGGTCGTCGAGCAGGTGTGGCGTCGCGGCGGCGTCTTTCAGGAGTGGTCCGAGCACTTCGCCGAGCAGCTCTGGGTAGAGGCGCTGGCCGATCACGGACTGTCGCCGGACTGGTACGTCCACCGTCACCGCACCGAGGACGAGGTCCTGCCGTGGGACCACCTCTCGGCCGGGCTGCACAAGGACTTCCTGTGGCAGGACTGGCTCGACGCCCTCGCCGAGCACGGTCTGCCCGACTGCCGGTGGACGCCGTGCTACGACTGCGGTGCCTGCACCGGCTACGGCATCGAGCACGTCGTCGCCTCGGCTGTGGCCCCCGCCGGGGGCAGCCAGGGGACCGGCCAAGACCTCGAGCGTGGCGGCGAGGTCCCGGTCTCGCTGATCCCCAAGGCGCTCAGCGCCACCGGGGCGGGGCAGGCCTGACGTGCGTCTGCGCCTGCGGTTCGCCAAGGTCGGCAAAGTCCGCTTCACGAGCCACCGCGACGTGGCGCGCATCGTCGAGCGCACCCTGCGCCGGGCGGACCTGCCCGTGGCGTTCACCGAGGGGTTCTCACCCCGCCCGAAGCTGCACTTCGGCCTGGCGCTGCCGACGGCGTACGAGTCGCTCGGCGAGTTCATCGAGGTCGACCTGCGTCCCGACGATGCCCCGGCCGTCGACCTCGACACGTTGCCCACACGGTTGAGCGACCTGCTGCCGCCGGGCATGGTCGTGACCGACGTCGCCGCCGTCGATCGCTCGGGTCTCTCGCTGCAGCAGGCGGTGGTGGCCTGCTCGTGGTGGGTCGCCGTCGTGGGGCAGGACGAGGCGGCGTTGGTGGCATCGCTCGACGACCTGCTGGCACGCCCCGAGGTGATGGTGACCCGTGAGCGCAAGGGCAAGCGGGTCACCGACGACATCCGCCCGTCGATCGAGCGGGTGGCGGTCGTCCCCGACGCACCGTCGTTGCCGCTCCCGGCCGTGGTGGCGGCCGATCTGGGCGAGGACGCCGTGGTACCGCCGGCGGGCGCGGCGGTGGTGGAGATGGTGTTGGCGGCACAGCCTCGTGCGGTGCGGCCGGCGGAGGTTCTGGCGGTCGTGGACCCGGCGCTCGAGGAGCGCCGGGTCGTGCGGCAGTCGCAATTGATGGTGCTCGACGGCGCGCGGCACGAGCTCGGCTCGGCTGCTGCGACGCGAGCGGTGCTCGCCGAGGTGCGGGCGTCATGAGGCGCAGCGGCTGCGAGCCGTGCGCCGGGAAGGAACGCGATGTCCGAGACCGAGCAGGAACGCCCCGCGACCAGCGGCGACGCGCCCACCCCTGACGCCGCCGGCGGCGGAGACCAGGGCCGCCCGGATGGCGGAGACCAAGGCGGCGGAGCCGCGGCGTCGGGCAACCGGCGGCGCGGGTCGCGCGGCGGCCGGGGCCGCAAGCCGGGTGGGGCCGCGGCAGGCGACGACCGCACCGTCGACGCGTCGGCGTCCGCGTCGTCGGCGGCATCGGCCGAGCCGGACGAGCTGCCCGATCGCCTGACCCGCAACACGATCCAGGACCCCGCCGTGGCGGAGCAGGCGCTGGTGCGCAAGCCGCGCATCGGTGACACCCGGCCGGCGCCGGTGGCGGCACCGGGTGCAGGGGCCGACGACGCAGGCGGCCGAGCCTCGGGTTCCGGCACCGACGGCGACCC
>CAZYKR010000320.1:0-4433 GCA_964648005.1 uncultured Iamiaceae bacterium | reverse complement strand
CCGACCTCGTCGCCGAGGCCGACGGTGCGGGCGCTGACGACGAAGCTGGCCACGAGTCGCTTGAGGTCCCACTCCCACGGCCCGGGCAGCGTCTCGTCGAAGTCGTTGACGTCGAAGACGAGGTTGCGCTCCGGTGTGGCAAACAGCCCGAGGTTGACGAGGTGCATGTCCCCGCAGGCCTGCACGTGGATGCCCGTTGACGGAGTGCGTGCGAGGTCGTTCGCCATGACCCCGGCGCTACCGCGCAAGAACGCGAACGGGTCGCCGCTCATCCGGCCGATGCGGATCGGCACGATGCCTTGCAGCCGGCTGCGGTTGGACGCCTTGAGTGTCTTGACCGGATCCTGGCGACCGTCCGGCGACCACTCGGCGAGGCGGCTCCGGGGCACGGCCTCGCGGCGGGCGCGCCCGAGCGCGCGCAGGTCGGCGCGGTTCAGGTGGCGGGGTGGTTCGAGCGCAGCGGTCGCGTGCGTCGGCTGCGATGAGGTGGGCTGGCGTGACACAGCCGCGCATCGTAGATGCTCAGGCGGGCACCCAGACCGGGAGGGCGACGTCGTCGGCGAGTCGGCGGAACGCCACGGTGACGGCGTCGCCGATCTGCACCGTGTGCGGGTCGATGCTGTCGAGCGGCGCGTCGCCGGCGGTGACGACGTTGCCGACGAGGCGGATCGACGGGTCGTCGTCGAGCGCCACGACCACCACGTTGTACGGGGCCTGGTCACCGTAGGCGGGCAGCAGCGGCGGATGGGCCACGACCACGGACCAGATGGTGGCGCGTCCCGACATCAGGTCCCATGCCGTCTCGAACGAGCGGCAGTGTGGGCACAACGGTCGGGGCGGCATGCGGCGCACGCCGCAGGCGGCGCACCGCTGGATGCGCAGCTCGCCGCCGTCGCACGCCTCCCAGAACGGGCGGGAGTCGTCGTCGATGGCCGGCTTGAGCATGCCGTCGAAGATGGCTGTGGCGTCAGGCCCGTCGGTCATGGCGTGCTCCTCATCGCCGCACCAGCACCAACGCGCTCGTGGGGACGCCCTCGCCGCTGGTCACCAGGCTGACCTCGGCGTCGGGCACCTGTGCCGTGGACGTGCCGCGGACCTGGCGCACCGCCTCGATGATCAGGTTGAACCCGTGCACGTAGGCCTCGGACATGCCGCCGCCCGAGGTGTTGACCGGCAGATGTCCGCCGAGGGCGATGCCGCCGTCCTCGGTGAAGCCGGGCGCCTC
Organism: uncultured Iamiaceae bacterium; assembly: GCA_964648005.1. Taxonomy (GTDB): domain Bacteria; phylum Actinomycetota; class Acidimicrobiia; order Acidimicrobiales; family Acidimicrobilacustridaceae; genus JAGQTE01. The sequence continues at coordinate 3,208 of CAZYKR010000320.1, read as the reverse complement.
GCCGCGGCCGCAGAAGCCGTAGCCCTCGAGCGAGAGCAACACCAGCGGGCTGAAGGCGTCGTAGAGCTGGGCGACGTCGACGTCGTCGGGCCCGACGTCGGCGGCCGACCAGAGCTTGGCGGCGCAGTCCCAGGCCGGGCCGCGCAGCGGGTCGTCGGTGAAGACGTTCGTCATCGTCTGGTGGTCGAGGGGGATCGACTGCGCCCAGCTGTGCACGTACGCCGGCGTCGTCGGGCAGTCACGCGCTCGATCGGCGCGCACGATCACCACGGCGCCGGCGCCGTCGGTCTCGAGGCAGTTGTCGAACAGGCACAGCGGTTCGGAGATCCAGCGGGCGGCGAAGTAGTCGTCGCGCGTCATCGGCTTGGCGTGCATCATCGCCGCTGGGTTGCGGTTGGCGTGGCCGCGCACCGCCATCGCCACGTTGCACAGGTGCTCGCGGCTGCCGCCGTACTCGTGCAGGTAGCGCTGGGTCAGCATGGCGATCTCGTCGACCGGGCGCAGCAGCCCCCAGGGTCGCGACCATTGCTGGTTGCCGCCGACGCGGTCGCGCACGCCGGCCCACGGGCGCGACGCCGCCGCGCCGCGCTTGCGCGACCGCCACGCCACGGCCACGTCGCACTGCCCGCTGGCGACGGCCATCGCCGCGTTGCCGACGACCCCGCAGCCGGCGCCGCCGCCGTAGCCGACCTGGCCGAACCAGGTGACGCTCCGGCAGCCCAGGTTCCGGGCGATCTCGATCTCCTCGGTGCCCTCCATCGTGTAGGAGGCGAGGCCGTCGACGTCGGCCGGGTCGATGCCGGCGTCGTCGAGCGCGGCCAGGATGGCCTCGAGCGCCAGGACCTTCTCGGGCCGGTCGATCGCCTTGGCGTACTCGGTGTTGCCGATGCCGACGATGGCGGTGGCGTCGCGCACCGGCTCAGCTCCGCGGCACGATCAGGGCGTCGAGGGCGACGGCGCCGCGCGGCCGCACGACCAACGGGTTCACGTCGAGCTCGGCGATGAGGTCGGCGTGCTCGACGGCGAGGCGCTGGACCTTCATGATCGTGGTGATCAGCGCCTTGCGGTCAGCCGGCTTGGCCCCGCGAACCCCTTCGAGCATGGCGGCGCCCTTGACCTCGTCGATCATGCGGGCGGCCTCGTCGGCGTCGAAGGGCGGCACGCGGAACGTCACGTCGCCGAGGACCTCGACGAACACGCCGCCGAGGCCGAACATCACGACGGGGCCGAACAGCTCGTCGCTCGACACGCCGATCACCGTCTCGACGCCGCCGGTGACCATCTCGCACACCAGCACCCCGTCGATCCGTGCCCGCTTGTCGGCCTTGCGGGCGGCGGCGACCAGCTCGTCATGTGCGGCGCGCACCTCGGCGGGCGTGGACAGCCCGACACGCACCAGCCCCAGATCGCTCTTGTGCAGCAGATCCGGCGACGACACCTTCAACACGACGGGGTAGCCGATGGCTTTGGCAGCCTTGACCGCCTCGGCGGACGACGCCACCAGTTCGTCGGTGGATGTCGTGATGCCGTAGGCGCGCAGCACCGCTTTGGACTCGTGCTCGGACAGCGCCCGGCCGGCGGCCGCCGCCTCCTCGAGGATCGGGCGCACCTTGCGGGCCGCTGCCGACGGCTTGGTGATGGCGGCGCCGTCGAAGGGCGACGTGAACCGGTCCTGGAACGCCCAGTAGTCGAAGTAGGCGCGCGTGGCCTGCACACAGTTGTGGAAGGTGCGGAACACGGGCAGCCCCGACGGCAACAGGATGTCGGTGTAGACGGGATCGTTCAGGTCCGGCGAACCCCACACGACGAGGATGGGCTTGTCGGTGGTCTTGGCGGCGGCGACGAGGTCGGTGGCCAGCGGCCGGCTGATCGTCTCCAGGGCTCCGGTGATCGGACAGATGATCACATCGGCGTTGGGGTCGGCGATGATGGCGTCGATGATCTTGCGCCCCCGCTCGTCGGTGGAGGGCGGGCCGCCGTTGTCGACCGGGTTCGAGACGCGCAGGTAGGTGGGGATCAGCCCGTCGTGCAGGACCTTCTGGGTCTTGCGGGTCAGGGGAGGGAGCCGCAGTCCCGCCTCGGCGCAGAGATCGGCCATGTGGGCGCCGGTGCCGCCCGAGATGGCGTAGATGCACACGCCGTCGCCCTTCGGTCGGGTCGTGCGAGCGAACATGGCGGCGGTGTCGGTGAGCTCGTCGAGTCCGTCGACCCGGGTCACGCCGAACTGGCGGAACACGGCGTCGACCACCTGGTCGGCACCGGTGAGGTGCCCGGTGTGCGACTGGGCCATCGACGAGCCCTCGGCCGTCTTGCCCACCTTGACGACGACGATCGGCTTGCCGGCACGAGCCGCGTGGTCGGCGGCGAGCTGCAGCGTGCGGCCGTCCTTGAAGCCCTCGATATAGCAGGCGATGACGCCCACCTCGTCCTGGTCGGCGAAGTAGCGGGCGAAGTCGGCGAACTCGAGGTCGACCTCGTTGCCGGTCGGCGCCCAGTGCGACAGCTTCACCCCGAAGTCCTGCGACTGGAACACCGGCCGCCCCTGGTGGCCCGACTGCGTGATGAGGGCGATGGCGGGCCCGGGCAGGTCGTCGCGGAACGACTCGAAGGCGTTGAGGTTCGTGTTCGGTCCGAGCAGGTGGGTGGTGCCGCCGTCGACGAGCTTCTCCAGGCGGCGCTGCAGCTTGGCCCCCGCAGCGCCGGTCTCGGCGAAGCCGGCGGAGAAGATGACGGCGAAGGCGGGACCCTTCTCGAGGACCGTCTCGTACATGCCGACGGCGTCGCCGACGAGGATGATCGCCAGGTCGATGTCGCCGTCGATGTCGAGGATCGAGTCGGCGCACGGGTAGCCGTCGATCGTTTCGTACTTGGGGTGGACCGGGTACAGGGTCGCCCCGGAGCGCTCACCCCAGGCCTTGATCTTGCGCCACATCGCCGTGTTCGGCTTGCGCCCCGCGTCCGATGCACCGATCACCGCGATGGTCTTGGGGTGCAGGAAGCGGTCGAGGTCGACGTCGCGCAGCCGGATCGGCCGGCCGGAGGCGTCGAGGGGGAGCGGTGCGTCGCTGGGCATGCGGCGATCCTACCTGACACCTATGTCAGGTTCGAACGGCGGCGGCGATCGCCGTAACGACCCGTTCTGGTAGTGCGAACCGGTGGGATAAAAACCCGGTGGGCGACACGCACCCGGGGGGAGACCCAGCCGGTG
>CAZYKR010000319.1:0-4456 GCA_964648005.1 uncultured Iamiaceae bacterium | reverse complement strand
CCGCTCACGCCGGTGCACCTGGAAGAAGTTCGACACCACGACGTCGCGCGGGTCTCGCACCAACAGCACCGTGGGGACGTGCCGGAACGCCGACTTGTCGGTCTCGATCTCGACCACCCGCTTGTCCTGGGGGTTGTCGTCGTGGGTGAACCGGATCCACGGGATCGACCGGTCGTGCGCCGCCAACTCGCCCAGGTTCAGCGTCGTGACGTCGCCGAGATCGAACCGGGCGACGAGGACCCGTCCCAGCATCATCCGCAGCCACGTGCGCCCGCTCTTGGGGAACGAGACGACCTCGACCCGCCGCCGCAGCCCGAGCCTGGACGCCACCGACGGAGGCAACAGCGTGCGTGCTCGATCGACGACTGCCTGGCGTGTGCCCACCGTCCGGCTCGCTTCCTTCAGGATCCCGACCGGGACCCGGCCTGGACCCGACCCGGCAGACCTACCACATCAGCCACGCTCGGCGGCGCGCACCAGCGCCGTGAGCGTGTCGTTCACCGGTGCCGCCAACCCGACCCGTGCGGCGGCGCGCCCGACCGCCCCGTTGATGACGTCGATCTCGCTGGGTCGCCCCGCCTCGAGGTCCAATAGCACCGACGGCTTGGCCGACCGCATCCCGTCGGCGAATACCTGGACCAGCGCCACCGGGTCGTCCACCTCGATCGCCACGCCCGAGGCTCGTGCCACGGTCCACGCCTCGACCGCTGCCGCCTGGCTCACCTGGGCCAGGTCGGGGTCGTCGAGCACGTCGCCGAGGGTGCAACGGTGCAGAGCGCACACGGCGCTGTAGGCGACGTTGCAGATGAGCTTGCGCCATTGCATGGCGGCGATGTCGTCGGTGACGGCGGCGTCGAAGCCGGCGGCGCGCCACCGCGCTGCCACCCGGTCCGCCGCCTCGATCGACAACCCGGCATACGGTCCCATGCGGATGGCCTGCATGGCGTTGTGGTGGACGTGCCCCGGAGCCGGGCGCGACGCGCCGAACCCCTGGGCGATGCCGACGATCAGCCGGTCCGCACCCACCGCCTCGGCCACGACGTCCGCGCTGCCGAGACCGTTCTGGATGGTGAGCACCAGCGTCTCTTCCCCCAGCATGGGCGCCACGGACGCCGCGCCCGACGCCACGCCGCCGGCCTTCATCGCCAGCACCACGAGGTCGACGGCACCGACGGGCACGTCGGTGCTCGCCGACACCCGCACGGTCCGATCCCCGCTGGCACCCGACACCCGCAGCCCGTGCTCGTTGATGGCGGCGATGTGGTCGGTCGACCGGTCGACGGCGAGCACCTCATCCCCCGCAGCGGCGAGCAGCCCCGCATAGATCGATCCCATGGCGCCGCAACCGACGACGGCGACGCGCATCGCCTCGTCGCTCACGTGAGGTCCTCGATCATCGCTGCCAGGTGCGGTGCCAGATCGGGCTTCTCCTCCAACCCGAACCCCGGAGCGTCGCTCGGCAGCACCGTCCCGTCACCGATCGCACACGTCGGGGCGTAGCCGCCGAAGGGGCCGAACACGCCCGGGTAGGCCTCGCAACCCCCGAGCCCGAGGCCCACCACGACGTGAAGGTTGATGAGATGGCCCCCATGCGGGAAGCAGCTCGTCCGGTCGAAGCCGTGCGCCTCGAGCCGATCGAGCACCCGCCCGTACTCGGTGATGCCGTAGCTGAGCCCCGGGTCGATCTGCACGATGTCGATACCCGGGCGCATACCACCGAAGCGCACCAGGTTCTCGACGTCGATGGCGCTGAAGAGGTTCTCGCCGGTGGCGACCGCTCCGTCGTAGCCCGCGATGAGCTGGTGCAGCAGCGCATAGTCCAACGGATCGCCCGGCTCCTCGAACCACCGCAGGCCGTAGGGCGCCAGCGCCCGCCCGTAGGCCTGCGCGGTGTCGAGATCGAAGCGGCCGTTGGCGTCGACGGCGAGCCGGGCACCAGCGCCGGCGACGTCGAGCGCCGCCTCGATGCGGGCGAGATCGACATCGAGCGGGGCGCCACCGACCTTGATCTTGAAGGCGTCGAAGCCGAGCGAGCGGTAGCCCTCGAGCTCGGCGCGCAGGCGGTCGACCGAGTCGTCGCCGTCGTAGTAGTAGCCACCGGCGGCGTACACCGACGCACGGCCCACGGCACCGTCGCGCCCCGCTGCCCGGGCGATCGTCGCGCACGCCGGCTCGTCGCGCAGCTTCGCCTCGAGGTCCCACACCGCGAGCTCGACCGCCGCCACCGCTCCGGCGCGGTCGCCATGACCGCCGGGCTTCTCGTTTGTCATCGCCACCGCCGCCACGGCGGCTGGATCGAACGACCGCCCGTCCTCGGTCACCAACACCTGGGGGTCGGCCGCACGAAGACGGGGGAAGAGCCGCTGGCGCAGGATCCCGCCCTGGCCGTAGCGGCCGATCGAGTTGAAGCCGAAGCCCACGACCGGACGCCCGCGGCGTCGCTGGTCGCTGACGGCGGCGACGATCGACACCGTGTGATCCGCGAAGCTCACGACGGCGTTGCGGACGCCGCCGTCGATGGGCACCGTGCGTTCTCGCCACTCCACGATCCGCATCGCTGCGCCCCCGGCCGTCCCCGTCACCGCCGGTCGGTCCCCGCCATGCACAACGTACCGCCGGCGGGGGGTCTTGCCGCAAGCGACCGGGCCGTGCTGACAATGACGCCCGTCGGCGCACCGGGGGCGCCAGTGGCGCAGCTGTCGGTGGCGCACGACCGGGACATCGAGCAGCGAGGGGGACGACATGGGTGCAGGACCTGGACGCGAGCACGCGGTGCTGATCGTCGGCGGAGGGCCGACCGGCCTGATGCTGGCCGCCGAACTGGCGCTGGCCGGCGTCGACGCGGCGATCGTCGAACGCCGGGCCGATCAGACCCTCGACCGCAACCGCGCCGGCGGCCTGCACGCCCGGACGCTCGAGGTGCTCGACCAGCGCGGCGTGGCACAGCGCTTCGTCGACGAGGGCCAGCAGCACCCGGCCGTCGGCTTCGCCTACAACCAGCTCGACTTCACCGATGCACCGACGCGGCACAACTCCCTGCTGGCGTTGCCGCAGCCCGCCATCGAACGGCTCCTCACCGGCTGGGTCGACGAGCTCGGCGTGCCCGTGCTGCGCAGCCGCGACGTCGTCGGGCTGACGCAGGACGACGAGGGCGTCGACATCATCCTCGAAGACGGTGCGACGATGCGCGCCGCCTGGCTCGCCGGCTGCGACGGCGGCCGCAGCGTCGTGCGCAAGGCGGCCGGCATCGACTTCGTCGGTCTCGACCCGTCGACGAGCTGGATCATCGCCGAGGTCGAGCTCGACGATCCGGTGCTCGGCGTCCGCCCCGAAGGTGGCGGTATCGGTCCCGCCACCCCCGGCGCCGCCGACGGTCGCTACGGCGTGGTGGTCCGCGAGCCCGAGGTCGACCACGTCCACGAGCCGACCCTCGACGAGCTGCGCGCCGCGCTCGCTGGCGCCTACGGCTCGGACTTCGGCGCCCGGGTACCGACCCGGCTCGGCCGCTTCAGCGACGGCTCCCGCCAAGCGGCCACCTACCGCGCCGGCCGGGTGCTGCTGGCCGGCGACGCCGCGCACGTGCACCCGCCTCAGGGTGGCCAGGGCCTGAACCTCGGCGTCCAGGACGCCGTCAACCTCGGCTGGAAGCTGGCGCTGGTGGCTCGGGGTGCGGCGCCGGACGCCCTGCTCGACACCTACCACGACGAGCGCCACCCGGTGGGGGCCCGCGTGCTCGACATCGTCAACGCCCAGGTGGCGCTGGCGACGCCCGACGAACGCCACGACGCACTGCGCGCCACCGTCGCCGAGCTCGTGACGATGGACGAGCCCCGTCGCCGCCTGGCGGCGCAGCTCGCCGGGCTCGACGTGCACTACGACCTCGGCGACGCCCACCCGCTGCTCGGCCGCCGCGTGCCCGACGTCGACCTCGTCCTGGCCGACGGCACCTCCGTGCGCGTCGCCGAGCTGCTGCACGACGCCCGGCCGATGCTGGTGCGCCTCGACCCGCAGGCCGTGCCCGTCGATCGACTCGACGCCGGCGCGCCGTGGGCCGACCAACTCCGCGTCGTCGACGCCGCAGGGGACGCATCATGGGACCTCCCGGTCCTGGGTCCCGTCGACGCCCCGGCCGCCGTGCTCATCCGCCCCGACGGACACGTCGCCTGGACCGCAACCGACGCCGAGGAACCGCTTCGTTCGGTCCTCGCGCGATGGGGCACCGCTCAGCCGAAGGTGTAGTCGTCGGGGTCGGCGGTGCGGGTCCAGGCCCAGTAGTCGACGAACCGGAACGGGTTGAGCGTGTGCACCTCACCGTTGGCGTTGCGGTAGTAGTTGTGCTCGATGTGCGGCGACGCCCACACCATCGTCCGCAGCTCCGCCTGGTTGCGCTCGAACCACGCGTCATAGGCGGCCTCGGTCGGCTCGATCGTGCCGTGCCCGCCCTCGACCAGCAGGC
>CAZYKR010000318.1:0-4511 GCA_964648005.1 uncultured Iamiaceae bacterium | reverse complement strand
GCCGCCAAGGCGCCATCGAGCCCGTCGAGGCCGGGAACGAAGGCGAAGCCGGCGACGAAACTCCCCGCCGCCAACAAGAAGCAACGCACGGGCGCCTCCAAGCGGACCAGCGCGCAGGCCCGCGCCGCCACGCGCCAGACCCAGGCCAAACGAGCGTCACGAGGCTGACCCCGGCCCGGACCGGACGAGCGGCCCACGAACCTCAGGCCGATGAGGACCATGGCTTACACCTGTTCGGTGTGTCCTGGGTGAGCCGCAGGAGGGTCGCTGTTCGCGTCGACACCGAGCACGCTGGCAACGGGCATCCCTCGATCGGTGACCACGAGATGCGAACCCAACCGATGCCGTTGTGAGGCCGGGACTGCCGATTTCGTCTCCGTGTCACACTTCGGGCCTGGCGAGCATCTCTAAGCACATGACAGCAGCACTGGCTCTCGTCAAGGCGCCGGACAGACATCGCTGCGGAGTCGTCCCTATGGTCCCGAGCGACGCACAACTGTCCCTGCTGTATCCCCGTCTGCGCCGCTTCGCTGCCGTCGTGGCCGACCTCGACATGGACCCCGACGACATCGTCCAGGACGTGTTCACCGCGCTGTTCAGTCGACCTCGGGACCTGTCCAACCCCGAGGCGTACCTGCGGTCGGCTGTCGTCCGCCGGGTCACCTATCTCCGCAGAAGGGCGGCCCGCAGTCACCGGTCTGCAGCTCCCGTCATCGAGCCGACGGCTCCGGGCGAGCCCGGCGCCCAGATCGAGTTGGCGGACCTTCTCTCCGCACTGGGCCCGCTGGACCGTGCGCTCGTGTTGCTCGTCGATGTGGACGGCACGCCCGCGTCGATCGCCGCGACCGACCTGGGCATATCCCACGTCGCGGCGCGAGCCCGCTTGTCGCGAGCGCGCGCCCGACTACGAAAGCACCTCGAACCGTAGGAGGTTCGCATGACCGACTACAGCGACGAGCTCCAACGCTCGATCAGGGAACGCTCGGTCCGTGGCGAGGAGCGGGGCTTCGAGAGCGTCGTCTCCGCCGCCCGCGAAGCCTCGACGGCGGGAGGGACCGTTGGACTCAGCCGGGCACCAACCGGTCCCGCCCTCGCGCTGATCGCCGCCGTCACCGCCCTCGCGCTCGGACTGTGGGGCCTGTCAATGCTCGTCGGAGGCGAGGCGAGCACACAGTCAGTCGCATCCTCACCGAAGTCTCGAGCCGTGCCAGGCGGAGAATCGCCGAGCCCAACTGCTGACCCGTACGCGCCGGCCGCCACGTCGACGACCCACTTCCAAACCGGCCCGTGTCCAGCGCCACCGACACGGCCGGAGCACCCGACGGAAGCCGATCAACGGGCGTTCGACGACAGCGTCGTGCAGTCGCAAGCCGACGCCGCCACCGGTTGGCTGCCCTTCACCTCTCAGGACGTGGTGAACGGCGGGTGGTACTGCGGATGGATCAGGGTGCCGCCACGCGATCCGAGCGAGATCATCGCCGCGGGCAACCGACAAGCGGTCTACGACGCCCAGGACGGCACGGTGGTCGGCTACGCCTACGTCGGCGTCGGGTTCGTCCCGATCAACGTCGCGGACGCCCCGGGCTTCGACCCATCCCAACTCGGCGGCGGCTGACCAGCGGCACATGGATTGCCAGGTCCTCGGCGCGACAACCGCCGCCCGCGTCGGCGGGCCGAACCGAGCTAGCTGTCGGCCAGCTCGGCGTACACCGCGACGACACGCTCTTCGTCCACGGACTCGATGACCGCACCAACCACATCGGTGTCGACGTTGTCGACGCTCACCTCGAAGGCAAGGCCACCGACCTCGAACACGTACACGCGTCCCACCCTGTCCGGCGCGCCGAACGGCTGACCGTCGAGAGATCGAACCTCGAGTGCAGCGGCTGGCCTGCCACCGATCTGGACCTCCTCTACCTGTGCGTCGGTGGCGACGACCCGCCGTGCGAAGTCCGAGATCGACTCGTCGGCAGCCCCGCTCCCCCGTGGCCTGATGATCGACACGCTGATGCTGCTGCCGACCGAACCCGTCACGGGATCGCTTGACACGGCGAACTGGTAGAGGACCGCCGTTCCGTCCGGGGTCCGCACGACCTGTGGTCTGACGTCGCGATCGAAGCCAGCCGGAACGTCGAACGGCGGTGGTTCCGCATCGACCCCGACGGCCGGCGGAACGGCCTCGCCACCAGGGTCGGTCTCAGTCGACGCCGATGGGACGTCGGACGACGGCGGTAGGAGCGCGCGCAGCTCCGCCTCGGTCGCCAGGCGCGAGGACCGTGCGAGCGCCGCCGCATGTTGGACTGCCTCCGGCCCTTCGCCCTCGACTCTGATCTCGACGACGTCGACGGGAGTGGCGAGCCACGAATACACGGTGTAGCCCCCCGACTCGAACACGGCGCCTGGGCGACCGGACACATCGATCCGCGTCATGGTCGGTGAGGCGGCGAGTCGTTCGATGAACCGTGGTGCTCCCGTCTCTCGATAGCTGTTGACCTGCACCTCGCCGCCAGGACCCTGCCACTCGGCTGTCCAGCCGTCGGCGTTGGGACGCACCGCCCCGTCACTGACGAGCGTCATGCCACCCTCGTCTGCAAGGCGCCACGAGTCGCCGGCTCGTTGGATGCCGGCGACCAAGTCGACGAACGTCTGCTCGTCGACCTGTCGGGCAGTCACCGCAAGCCAGCCGTCAGCCAGGTCCGGGCCCTGCACCGCGGCGCTGCGCACTGGGCTGTCGGCTGCGCCGACGTGACGGACCGTCCCACGCCAGTCGCCGGCGACGAACGGCTCGCCGGCGGCAGGTGGATCGGTGCCGACGGTCACGGGTGGCGTGTCCACGGGCTCGATCGCCACGACGGGACCCTCTTCACTGCTCGACGCATAGACCGCGACCGGCACGGGAGTGGTCGCGAGACCATCCGAAGCAGGGTCCGCCGATTGCCCATGGGTCATGAACGCCGCCAATGTCCAGGTCGACGGATCGAGCATCAGATACGGCACGTTGCTCGGCACACCCGTGCCCCAGGGCGCCACCGCACCGTCGACCACCACTGCACCGACGGTGCCGCTCGACCCTTCATCTCCGCCGACACGCAACATGACGGCCACGCCAATCACCGCCAGCGCAACCGCTGCGGCGATCGACCATCGCGCGACGCCCCGATGGTGCTGGCGCGTCAGCCGGTGATCGAGCTCGGCGTAGGCATCATCGAGATCGATCGACGCCTCGATCCGTCGGAGCAATGCCTCGGTGACGTCATCGATGTCAGTCATCACAGGTCCTCAACTGCTTGGTCCGGGCGAGTCGACGGCGCGCCGCTGCGAGCTGGGACTTCACGGTCCCCGTCGCAACGCCGAGGAGATCGGCGACCTCGGCGATCGGCAGGTCGTCGAAGTAGTGCAGGGCGACCGCCACTCGCTGCCCGTCGGGCAACGAACGGATCGCATCCGTCAGCTCGGACGCCTCGGGTGGTGCGACGTCACCGTGTCGCGGTAGCAGCCGATGTAAGCGATCGTGACGGGCGCTTCGGCGTACCTCGTCGATCACCCGGTTCCGCGCCACTCGTCGGACCCACGCCGCTGGATCGTCGAACCCACGAACCTGGTCCCAGCGAAGATGTGCCTCCGCGAACGCTGCCTGCACCGCATCGGCCGCGTCCTCACGTCGACCAGACACAACAGCGAGGACTGCAACCATCCGGGCGTACTCAGCCCGGAAGAACGCCTCGAAGTCGTCGGCTGCGACGCGCTGCTTCGATCCCATCACCCGTTACCACGAACGGCTCAGCCGTTCGGTTGGGATGAATCTCGCACACACAGAGACGAGCGTCCGTCGGCAGCGACACGACACGCCTTTTCGTCCACCGGCCCTACCCGCACCTTGCGGCGCCCGCCGGTTCGAGAGGGTGAGGATTCTGCGAGGGTCCGCACAGGACGCACTTGAGCCGAGGCACACTCATTCTGGCGAGAGAACTGCTAGGCCGAGGACGCCGCCTGACGACATCCGCTACCGCTGAGATGCGACGTTGCTGCACGGTTCCGGCCTCATCATTCGCATGACGCCGGGAAGGGAGAGAACGTCACGTTGGTGGCGCCCGGTAGCCGGGTAATCGAGAACTCCGCACGGTCGGATCCCCTGAGCACTTCGCCGGAGGGATCATCCAGCTGAACGACGCGAAATTGGCCCTCTATGGTCTGATCGTCGGGCAAGTCATCCTGAAACGGATCCGAGTACCAAGGAACGCCGGCGACATCGACGACGTGGATGGCGATCGACCTCCCCGACTGACCGCACCGGAGGAGGTAGGGGCGAGCGATCGCATCGTCAACCCTTGTGCCGACCGTGACACCGGCGGGCTTCGCTGACCGGCGCCAGCCGACGACCGCGACGCAACCGATCAACAACGCGAGGATCACCACGAAGGCCCACGCGGGTAGACGACCACCTCGATCCGACACAGCGCCGTCGCCCTCAGGTCTGTCGTTGGGCATGGACGGCACCGTCGACGACCCAC
>CAZYKR010000317.1:0-4523 GCA_964648005.1 uncultured Iamiaceae bacterium | reverse complement strand
AGCGCGCTGAGGGCACGGCGCGCATCTTGGCCACCCACACAGCGCTGTTCATGGTCCTGCCACGCTCCGCCGGGCTCACCTGGGCCCCCCTGCTGGCGATCACCGGGTCGACGGAGCTTTTCGACGACCTGTACCCGGCACCCGACGAGGACCACGTCGTCGAGTTCCTCGCCACCGACGGCGCCAACACCGGCTCGGTCGTCGGTTCGTTGGAGCAAGCGCGGTTCAACGCCCGCGTCACCCGGGCCATCGTGCCCCGTGACGCCTACGAGATCATCAACGACGTGCACCGCGACGCCGCCGAGCGCGCCTTCGAGGCCGTGCCACGGCGCACGAGGCTCGCCTGGCTGTCGTACGTCATCGACCGCTGCCGCGCCTTCATCGGGGTGATCGACGGATCGATGCCGCGCGATCCGGCGTGGAGCTTCCTGCGGCTCGGTCGGCACCTCGAGCGCGCCGACCTGACCAGCCGGGTGCTCGACGTGCGCGCCGGCGCCCTCATCGAGGCCGAGGGTGCGGGGCCGGGAGGCACGTCGGGCGAGCTCGACCTCGAGGAGCTGCAGGCCTTCGCCGACCTGCAGTGGATCGAGGTCCTGCGCTCCGTCGAGGCCCATCAGGCCTACCGGCGCAAGGTGCACTCGGCGGTCGGGGGGCGCGAGGTGCTGGCGTTCCTGCTACAGGACCGGCTGCTGCCGCGCTCGGTGCTGCACTGCATGGAGCAGGTATCGAGCTCGCTGGCGCCGTTGCGCCACCCGGACGAGCTGGTCGAGCGGTGTACCCAGATCCAGCGCTACGTCGCCCATGCGCGACTCGAGGTGCTCGAGCGGGACGGTCTGCGCGAGTGGGTCGATGACCTGCAGGTGCTGCTCGGCCAGCTCCACGACGAGATCGGTGCCGCCTACTTCCACGCGCCGGTCGTCGCCCCAACCGCCCACGACGACGCCTGATCGGCCAGGCTGGCGCGCTGTGAGCATCGACGTCGTCGACCCGCTGCCATACGAACCAGCCGCCGGCTGGGACGAGATGGTCGCGCCCGGCGCCGGTGTGCGGGCCCATTGGGGCTACCTGCACGAGGCGCTCTCGGCGCTCGGACCCAGCGAGCTCGAACGGCGGCGGCGTCAGGTCGACCGGTTGCTGCACGACGACGGCGCCACCTACGCGGTGCCTGGCGAGCCGGTGCCGCGGCGTTGGGAGGTCGACCCGGTGCCGCTGCTGATCAGCAGCGAGGAGTGGGGATCCATCGAGCGCGGCATCGCCCAGCGCGCCGACCTGTTGGACCTCGTGCTCGCCGACCTGTACGGACCGCGCACGCTGATCCGCCGGGGACTGCTCCCGCCCGAGCTGGTGTTCGGACATCCCGGGTTCCTGCGTCCGACGGTGGGACAGGACGTGCCGGGTGGGCGGCATCTCCTGCTGCACAGCGCCGACCTCTCCCGTGACACCGAGGGGCGCTGGACGGTGCTGAGTGATCGCACGCAGGCGCCGTCGGGTGCCGGGTACGCGCTCGAGAACCGGTTCGTGATGACCCGGGTCTTCCCGAGCATCTTCCGCGACGCCCACGTCCACCGCCTCGCCCCGTACTTCCGAGCGATGCGCGGCGCCATGGGGGCATTGGCGGACCGTTCAGTGGACCGGCCGCTCACCGTGATCCTCACCCCCGGCCCCTGGAACGAGACGTACTTCGAGCACGCCTTCCTCGCCTCCTACCTCGGCTACCCGTTGGTGCAGGGCAGCGACCTCGAGGTGCGCGGCGGGCGGGTGTGGCTCCGCAGTGTCGGCGCGCACGAGCCGGTCGACGTGATCGTGCGGCGCGTCGACGACGACTGGTGCGACCCGGTCGAGCTGCGGCCCGAGTCCAGCCTGGGCGTCCCAGGGCTGGTGGAGCTGGCGCGCCGGGGCGCCATCGGGCTGGCCAACCCGCTCGGCAGCGGGGTCGTCGAGCACCCCGGCCTGGCGGCGTTCCTGCCGTCGCTGGCCCGCGAGCTGCTCGGCCAGGACCTGCACCTGCCGTCGCTACCCACGTACTGGTGCGGGGATCATGCGGCGCGCCGACACGTCGTGGGCGACCTCGATCGGTTCGTCATCCGCTCGGTGCGCCGCGGGCGCGAACGACTCCACGTCGGCGCGGAGCTGAGCGAGGACGAACGCATGGCACTGGTGCGACGCATCGAGGCCAACCCGCATCGCTTCGCGGCGCAGGAGGTACCGCCGGCGGCGACGGCGCCATGCCTCGTCGAGGGGCGGCTGGCACCGCGCGCCACGGTGCTGCGCACGTTCGCCGTCGCCCGCGACGGGTCGTGGGCGCTGCTCCCCGGCGGGCTGACCCGCACGCTGCCCGACGGCGCGTCGCCGCTCAGCCTCGTCAGCGGTCCGGGCAAGGACACCTGGGTGCTGGCGTCGGAGCCCGAGAGCACGCTGTCGCTGGTCGCCGGCGCCGAGGGCCGGGTGGCGGCGATGGACCCGGCGCACGCCATCTCGGCGCGCGTCGCCGAGAACCTGTTCTGGCTGGGCCGCTACGCCGAGCGCGCCGAGGCCGTCACGCGCCTCACCCGGGTCATCCTCGATCGCCGCAACGACACCGCCGGCCGCTGGAACCCGACGGCGACCACGGCACTGGTGGCACTGCTGGAAGCGCTCACCGATGTCAGCGCCACCTACGGTTCGGGCTTCGTGGGCAGCGAAGCAGTCGAGCGTCTCGCCGCTCCCGACGCCACCCTCGTACGGCTGCTCGCCGACCCGTCCGAGGTCGGCTCGCTGGCCTACGACCTCGCGGCGCTGCTCGACGCCGCCGTCGCCGTGCGCGACCAGCTCTCGCTCGACACGTGGCTCGTGCTCAACAGCCTCGAGGAGGACCTGGCCGTCGTCGCCGGCGGCGATCCCTCCGACCCGTTGGCCGGCGCGCGTGCCGGGCTCGGCGGGATCATGAAGAGCCTGCTGGCCCTGGCGGGTCTGGTCAACGAGTCGATGGTGCGCGACCCGGGCTGGCGGTTCCTCGACGCGGGCCGGCGGCTCGAGCGAGCGCAGCTGCTCGTGCGGCTGCTGCGTTCGACGCTGGTGCCGGTGCGCGACGAGCACGTCGACGCGCTGGTGTACGAGTCGCTGCTCAGCGCTGCGGAGTCGATCGTCACCTACCGGCGGCGGTACCAGTCGACGTACGAGCCGGCGGCGATCCTGGAGCTGCTGCTGGGCGACGAGGCCAACCCGCGCTCGGTCGCCTACCAACTCGGCCAACTCGTCACCAGCGTCGCCGACCTGCCGCGGGCGCTGCCGAACCGCCGCTCCGAAGAGGAGAAGGCAGCCCTGGCGGCGGCGACGCTGGTCGCTGTGGCCGAGCCCGACGACCTGGCAGCACCGTCGAGCGAGCACGGCCGGCGGGTGGCACTGGCGTCGATGCTCGACGAGCTCGACGCCGCGCTCGACCGGGTCGGCGCCACCCTGGCGACGGCGCACTTCCCGCCACTGCCCGACCGGCAGCTGCTGCTCGGTCCGCTCGGGAGCTGGGAGGGCCAGGAGTGAGCATCGGGGCTCCCGAGACCGCCGGCGCGCCCGACGCCGTCCGGTACGAGGTGGTGCATCGCACCGCGTATCGGTACGACGACGACGTCGTCGCCGGGTACAACGTGGCGCACCTGGTGCCGCGCGCCACGGCGCAGCAGTCGTGTCTGCGCAGCGGCGTGACCATCGACCCGACCCCGGACGACCTGCGCGAGCGGCCCGACGCCTATGGCAACCGGATGACGTGGTTCTCGGTGCAGGCGGCGCACCGCGAGCTCGTGGTCACCGCCACCAGCGACGTCGAAGTGCGCTCGCCCGGGCACGGCGCCCTCGCCGAGCACGACGCCGGCGTCGTCGCCTGGGAGGACGCCGTCGCGGCGCTGGTCGACGACCCCGACACCGACGCCCTCGACGCCCGCGAGTTCGTGCTCGAGTCGCCGATGGTCGGGCGCCACGTCGGATTGGACGACCTGGCGCGGGCGGCGTTCACTCCAGGACGACCGGTCATCGAAGCCACCGCCGACCTGATGGGTCGCATCCATCGCGAGATCCACTACGTCCCGGGCTCGACGTCGATCGCCACGCCCCTGGCGACGGTGCTCGAGGACAAGCGCGGCGTGTGCCAGGACCTCGCGCACCTGATGGTCGGCTGCCTGCGCGCCGTCGGCCTTCCCGCGCGCTACGTCAGCGGCTACCTCGAGACCGAGCCGGCCCCTGGGCAGGCAAAGCTGATGGGGGCGGACGCATCGCACGCCTGGGCCAGCCTCTTCGTGCCCGGCGCCGGGTGGGTGCCGTTCGACCCCACCAACGACCAGATCCCCGACCAGCGCTACATCGTCACGGCGTGGGGGCGTGACTACGGCGACGTGGCGCCGATCAAGGGCGTCGTGTTCTCGGGGGCTGCGGCGCACGAGCTCACCGTGTCGGTTGACGTCGTCCGGCGCTGACGTTGAGAGTTTGATGTCGATGCCTCGACATCGGTAGCGGGGCCTCATCGACACGCGCGAACGTAACGGGGCCACGGGTAC
>CAZYKR010000316.1:0-4535 GCA_964648005.1 uncultured Iamiaceae bacterium | reverse complement strand
CCTGGCAGGCGCTGTTCGAGATCGGCGGACTGAAAGCCGGGCAGAAAGTGCTGACCCATGCCGGCCGGCAGCTCCACGGTCTTGACGAGTGGGAAGCCGAGCAAGCCCTGGTAGAAGGCCACGGTCTCGGCCATGTCGGAGCACACCAGCGCCAGGTGGTTGATGCCCCGGGCCGGGATGAGCGGCTCGGCGGCGGCCTGGGGTGTGGCGGCAGCACTCGTCGGTTCGGTGGTCACGGTGATCGGTCTCCTGGGTCAGGCCATGTCGGTGGGGCGAAGGGTGCCACCGAGCATGACGCGCCCGGCGAGCTCGGCGGTGCGGTCCCAGTCGAACGCGACGTGCCCCTTGAGCACCTCGACATCACGCTGGAGCCGCTGGAGCGGATGCGACTGCTGGTAGACGGCGGCACCGGCACCCTCGCACACGGAGCCGATGATGGCCCGCGCCGACCGCACGGTCGAGGCGGCGGCGAGCTTGGCGGTGACACGGGCGAGATCGTCCGGCGGCCCGTCGCCTGCCGCGGCGCTGATGGCGCCGATGGCACGGCGGTAGTGCTCCCCGGCCGCCGTGACGGCGTCCACCGCGCCGGCGAGGCGGATCTGCGCCGCCGGCTGCTCGGCCGCCCGATCACCGAGCGAGTACGCCAGGACGCGCTCGCGGGTACGCGACCGGTAGTGCTCGACCGCCGCCTCGGCAGCACCGAGTGCCGGTGCGGCGGCGCTGAGCGCCAGCACCGACATGATCGGCAGCCCGGCGAGTCCGTCACCGTCGACGGTCGGTCCACCGTCGAGCAGGTCGGTGCCGCCGACGGTGCGGTGTGCGGGAACCTCGACGTCGGCGAGGCAGAGGGTCTCGCTGCCGGTGGCCCGCATCCCCGAGGTGTGCCAGACGTCGTCGATCTCGACGGCGTCGACGGGGACGACGGCGAAGCGCGTGGCGAACCCGCCGCCTGCCCCGTCGTCCTCGGAAGACGTGTCGACGATGCCGTGCACCATCACCCACTCGGCGTGCCGCACGGCGGTGGCGTACTCCCAGCGACCCGAGAGGCGGTAGCCCCCGTCGATCGGCACCGCCACGCCGCTCGGCGCCAGCGGGCAAGCCACGGTCGGCGCCGTGGTGTCGGCGAAGAGCTCGGCGCGGCCCTCGGCGGGCAGCTTGGTGACGAACCAGGCGTGCTGCATGAGGAACGAGATGGTCCACGCCGATGCCGGGCAGCCGTGCGCCAACACGCGGGTGGCGTCGCAGAGGTCGGCGAGCCCGAGCCCCGCACCGCCGAGCGAGCCCGGGACGACGGCGTCCAAGATCCCGGCGTCAGCGACGGCCGTCATCACCGGCTCGGGGACGCGGCGCAGGCGCTCACCCTCATCGGCATGCCCTGCCAGCACCTCGGCCAGCTCCGTGCACGTCTCCACCAACTCGTCCCTGGTCATCGGCGCACCGTAACTTTTGTTATGGCTCGATGCAACGACACGGCTGAACGGAGCAGCGTGCGCTGCCCCGACGGTCGTCCGGCGCCGGTGCCTACCATGCCGTCGGACGGGCATCGCGGCCCGGTCGGGGGAGGTACGACGATGCTGCGATCGGCAACACGATCCATGCGGGGAAACGGCCGGCGTGGCTGGCGACCCGCGGTCGCGCCGGCGCTGGCCGCCGGCCTGGCCCTGGCGGGGCTCGCGTGTTCTGCCGAACCCATGGATGCGCCGGAGGCAACCGGCGCTGCGGCGACCGCGGGCAGCACGGGCAGCACCAACGCCATCGACCCGCCGGGCACGACTACCGAAGACGCCGCCGCCCTCGGCTGGCCCAACCATGCGGCGGTGATCGCCCACCGTGGCGCCTCGGCCGAGGCGCCGGAGCACACGTTCGCCGCCTACGACCTGGCGTTGACCCAGGGTGCGGACTACCTGGAGCAGGACCTGCAGCTGACCGCCGACGGCGAACTGGTCGTGCTCCACGACGACCTGCTCGACCGCACCGCACGTGGGCCGGCCGAGTCGTGCACCGGGACGGTGCAATCGAAGACGCTCGTCCAGCTCGAGGCCTGCGAGGTCGGGTCGTGGTTCGACGATGCCCACCCCGAGCTCGCTGATCCGTCGCACGCCGGACAGCCGATACCGACGATGCGGCAGGTGCTGGAACGGTATGGCGACGACGCCCGCTTCTACATCGAGACCAAGGCGCCCGAGGCCCAACCGGGGATGGAGGAGGCGCTCGTCGCGCTGCTCGACGAGTTCGACCTCGGCGACGCCGGCGACGGCCGCGTGGTGATCCAGTCGTTCAGCGCCGACAGCCTGCGCGTCATCCATGCCCTGCGTCCGGACCTGCCCCTGGTCCTGCTGGTGTCGGCGACCGGTCCGCCCCTCGACGACGCACTGCTCGATGATGCGGCGACCTTCGCCACCGGCATCGGCCCGGCGGCGACGCTCGTCGACGGCGCGGTGCTGACCGAGGCGAGTGCGCGCTGCCTGCTCGTGCACCCGTACACGGTCGACGACCCGGCCGAGATGCAGCGCCTCCTCGATCTCGGTGTTCAAGGCCTGTTCACCAACCGGCCGGCGACGATGGTCGACCAACTCGACGCTCACCCCGGCGGCGAGCGCCCCTGCGCCTGACCGGCCTCGCCTCGCGGCCCCAACCCGGGTACCACGGAAGCTGCCTGGGAGTTCGCCGTCGCTCAGTCGGCGGTGGCGGCGAGGATGCGTGGCGCCTCGGCCACGACGCAGAAGTGGCCCACTCCCGCCAGCACCTCCAGCGAGCCGTCGGCCACACCAGCGGCGACGTGCTCGGCGTGGCTGCGGGGCACCTCCGTGTCCGCATCACCCCAGAAGACCTGCACGGGACACCGCACGGCGTCGAGCTCGAAGCCCCACGGCGACGAGATGCACCAGTAGTCGTCGACGACACCGCGGGTCCCGTGCTCGAACGCTTCGGTGAAGAAGACCATGCTCGACCATCCCTCGTGCGCCGTGAGCTCGGCGGCGTCGACCGGGGGCAGCTCCTTGGTGATCGCCGCCAGCGCCTGGTCCGGCGCGTGCGTCGACGCCATCGCTTCGACCGCCAGCGCCGCGCGCGCCAGGAACGGCGCGTGATGGGCGCGACCCTCGAGCTTGCGGTCGTCTGGGTCGATCGGCTCGCTGTCGGGTCCGGGCGGCTCGACGCCGGCGACCACCACGATCCGCGTCACACGGTCGGGGGCGACGGCGCCGCAGCCGAGGGCGAACGGTCCCCCGCCGGACCAGCCGAGCACGGCCACCTCGTCCAGGCCGAGCCCCTCGACGAGCGTCATGCCCAGCGCCGAGGCCGCCGCCACGTCGTGATGGTGCAGGCGGGACGAGCCCCGGATGCCGGGTCGGTTGGGCGCCAGCAACCGCACGCCGGCGGCGCGGGCCGCGTCGTCGAGCGGCTGCCAGATCGACGACGCCGAGGGCGTGCCGTGCCATGCCAGGACAGGTCGACCGTCGGGGTCGCCGTAGGTGTCGTAGTCGATCGTGGTGCCGTCGGAGAGATCGAGCGAGTCCCGCATGCGCCGCAGCCTCGCGCGATCGGCCGAGGCAGTCCCGGCCCGATCGCGCCAACCCGGCTCAGGCCGGGACGACGGTGACCGGGATGCCGTTGAGCACGGCGTTGCCCGACAGCGGATCGATGATCGACCCGTCGGTGAGCACGTTCGAGTTCACGCCGGCATGGGCCGTCGCCACCGCCATCCGGGTGCCCTCGGCGTCGTGCCCCCACCCGTGCGGGAGGCTGACGACCGACGGCGCCACGGCGTCGGTGACCTCCACGGGCGCCACGACGGTGCCGACAGCCGACGTCACCGATGCAGCGCCGCCGTCCACGAGGCCCCAGGCATCGGCGTCGGCGGGGTGCACCTGCAGCGTGCAGCGCTCCCTGCCCTTCACCAGCACCTCGACGTTGTGCATCCACGAGTTGTTGGAGCGCACGTGCCGCCGGCCGATCAGCACCGGCCCGTCGGTCGGACGGTCGAGCGAATCCGCCAGGCGCGCCAGGTCGGCGACGAGCGGATCCGCCGCCAGCTCCACCCGGCCGCTGGCCGTGCGCAGCACGTCGGGGAGCTGCGGCGTGAGGGCACCGAAGTCGATGCCGTGCGGGTTGGCCTCGAGCAGCTCGAGGGTCAGGCCGCCCTCGACGGCGCCGAACTGGTCCCCCGCCCACCCCGTGCGCAGCATGACCTCGAGCACCCGATCGGCCGGGCTGCGGTCGCCGAGTTCTGCCGCCAGCTCGGCCGGGTCGCGACCCGCCAACGGCCCGTCGCCGCCGACGGCGGACCCCAGCACGCCGTCGAGCACCATGGCGTGCACGATCTGCGGGTCGGCAGTGGCGCCCTGGCCGGACACGACGAGCGCCAGGCGGGCGATGACGTCCTCCTCGCGCAGCCCCGTCGGCTCGACGATCGCCGGCGAGTAGTTCGCCACGTTGCGGACCGACAGCCCGTAGAAGGCCAGGTCGTAGTGGCTGCGCGCCAACGGTGACGGCGGCGGCAGGATCACGTCGGCGTGGCGGGTCGTCTCGTTGAG
>CAZYKR010000315.1:0-4536 GCA_964648005.1 uncultured Iamiaceae bacterium | reverse complement strand
GAGGGCGTTGGCCAGCCGCCGAGCTGGGTCGACGGTGAGCACCAGCACCCGACCGCCGATGCGCGAAGCGGCCATGGCGGCCGCGGCCGCCGCCGTCGTCGTCTTGCCGACGCCGCCGGACCCGCACGTGACCACGATCTCCTTGGCCGTGAGCAGCTGCTCGAGGTTCGTCGCCCGCTCCGGCGATGCGTCCTTGCGCTTCTTGGCCACGGCTCAGCCCAGCTCCGCGCCGAGCGCCTCGGCGATCGTGTGCGTGGCCCGAACGCCGTGGGTGCGCGTGAACAGGTAGGGCAGGTACAGCTGGTCGACGCCCGGCGGCAGCTCGGCGCGCAGGCGGGCCATGTGCTCGGAGCGGGCGCGGCGCAGCGTGACGGCGAGCTCGGCGGCGTCGAGCACCGGCCGTACCGGGCCGCCGACGGCCGCCGCCAGCTCGCGCTCGTGCACCTCGGAGCGCAGCAGGTCGAAGATCTCCTCCTCGCCACGACCGAACAGCTCGGGCAACACCTTGTTGACGATCACCGCGGCCAGGTCCACCCGGGTCTCGGCCCGCATGCGCTGCGCCAGCTCGATGGTCTCCGAGACCGGCATCTCCTCGGGTGCCGACACGATGACGGCGCCCGTGACTGCGGGGTCCTCGAGCAGATCGACCATCCAGCGGGTCTGGTCGCGCACCGTCCCCACCTTCACCAGGTCGTTGATCGCCTGCGGCGCCACGAGCTGGCCGATGACGTGCCCGGTCGCCGGTGCGTCGACGATCACGATGTCGTAGTTCTGCTCGCGGACCTCGTAGCAGAGCTTGCCGACGGTGAGGATCTCCTTCACGCCCGGTGCCGCCGTGGCGACGAAGTCGAACGACTTGGCCAGCGGTCCGATGCGAGCGAGCAGCGGCACCTTGAGCTGCAGCGAGAGGTACTCCTTGAGCGACTCCTCGGTGTTCATCGCCATGCCGAACAGACCCGGTGCCAGCTCGGAGGGGTCGAAGCCCGTGCGGGGCGCTTCGAAGAAATCGGGCAGGTTGCCCTTGGCGTCGACCTCGCAGACCAGGGTGCGCTTGCCCCGTTGGCTGGCGAGGAGCCCGAGCGCGGCCGTGATGCTCGTCTTGCCGACACCGCCCTTGCCGGTGACGAACACGAGCCGCCGCTCGAGCAGGTCCATCAGGCGCCGAAGCCGATCCGCCGCTCGCTGTCCTTGCGGCTGACCTCGACGTAGGCGATCTTCCCCGCCGGGACCGCCACGTCGCGGCCGTTCTTGTCGGTCAGGCGCAGCACCTGGTCGGCATCGGCGAGCGCCGCCTCGACCTGCGCCACGATGGCGTCACGGTCGGCGTCGGCGGGCAGCTCGACCTCGATCTCCTTCATGGTGTGCTGCACACCGATGCGAACGTCCACCTGTGGCCTCCAGCGAGTCGTCGTTGCGAACGCCGGCCATGCTACGTCGCTGGTTCAGAGGATCTTCAGTTCGCGATGGGTCCGGCGGGTCGGCGCCAGCTCGGTCGCGAGGCGCTCGGCGATGCGGCCGAAGACCACCGATGCCTCGTTGTCGGGGTCGACGGCGACGACCGGTCGTCCGGCGTCGGCGCCCTCGCGCAGCGGCACGACCAACGGGACCTGGCCGAGCAGCGGCACGTCGAGCCGCTCCGCCAG
Source organism: uncultured Iamiaceae bacterium (assembly GCA_964648005.1). Classification (GTDB taxonomy): domain Bacteria; phylum Actinomycetota; class Acidimicrobiia; order Acidimicrobiales; family Acidimicrobilacustridaceae; genus JAGQTE01. The sequence goes on along the minus strand of CAZYKR010000315.1, from coordinate 2,893 downwards.
CTCGGCACCGCCGCCGGCGCCGAACAGCTCGTAGCGGGTGCCGTCGTCACCGGTGAACCACGACATGTTCTCGATGACGCCCTTGAGCGACAGGTTCACCTTCTCGGCCATGAACGCCACGCGCTGCGCCACCCGCTGCGCTGCGGGCTGGGGCGTCGTGACCACGTACAGCTCGCTGCCTGGCAAGTACTGCGACATGGAGATGGTGACGTCGCCGGTGCCGGGCGGGAGGTCGACGAGGAGGTAGTCGGGGTCGTCCCAGAACACGTCGGTGAGGAACTGCTCGAGCGCCTTGTGCAACATCGGTCCACGCCAGATGACCGGCTGGTCCTCGCCGGCGAAGAAGCCCATCGAGATGCACCGCACGCCGTAGGACTCCGGCGGGATGAGCATCTCGTCGATGACGACCGGCGGGCGCTCGACGCCCAGCATGCGCGGGATGGAGAAGCCCCACACGTCGGCGTCGACGACGGCGACCGAGCTCCCCCGGCGGGCCAGCGCCACGGCGAGGTTCGTCGTGACCGACGACTTGCCCACACCCCCCTTGCCCGAGGCGATCAGCAGGACCCGGGTGGTGCTCCCCGGCTCGGCGAAGGGGATGGCCCGACCCTCGGCGTGGCCGTGCCCCTGATGCGTACCGGCCGTGGCGCCGGGATCGCCGTGCAGCTTGCGGCGCAGCGCCTCGCGCTCGGCGTCGGTCATCACGGTGAAGCCCAGCTCCAGGTCGTGCACGCCGTCGAGGGCCACCACCGCCTCGCGCACCCTGCGGTCGATCTCTGCCCGCAACGGGCAGCCCGCCACCGTCAAGGCGATCTGCAACGACACGGTGCTGTCGGCGACGACCACGTCGCGCACCATGTCGAGCTCGACGATGGACCGGTGCAGCTCGGGGTCTTCGACCGGCCGCAGCGCCTCGATGACCTGCTCTGGTGTGGGCATGGTGGACAGCACCTCTCTCCTGCGAGAATTACTCCTACGCGGATAGGTAGAATACCGATGTGCGGCCCGAAGCACCCCATGGCGCGGATCTGAGCGCCACCGACTTCGCCTCGATGGTGACGGCCATCACCTCGGCGTTCGGCGATCCGACGCGCCGCGACATCTACCTCTTCGCCCGCGAAGCGCCCGACGGCGTCACCGCCACCGAGGTGGCCGAGCGGTTCGCCTTGCACCCGAACGTGGCGCGCCATCACCTCGACAAGCTCGCCGGTGGCGGATACCTGGAGGTCGACGTACGACGAGCGCCGCGCAGCGGCGCCGGCCGGCCCTCGAAGTGCTACCGCAGCACCGGCACGGCCGAGGCCCTCGAGTTCCCGGTCCGCCACGACGACGTGCTGATCGCCCTGCTCGGTCGGGCCCTGGCCCTCATCCCCACCGATCGCGCCGAGGCCCTGGCCGAGGAGGTCGGACAGGACTTCGGCCGGGTGATGGCCGAGGCCATGGGCGACGCGGCCGAGCAGCAGCGGAGCTTTCGCGCCGCGCTGCACGCTGTGGCCGACGCGCTCACCGCGCACGGGTTCGCCGCCCACGCCGAGAAGCACGGCGACGGGCTGCGCATCGTCTCCGAACACTGCCCGTTCGGCGGCGCAGCCATCGAGAACCCGGTGATCTGCGCACTCGACCGCGGCATGGTCCGCGGCATGCTCGGCTCGCTCTACGGCGACGCCAGCACCATGATTGAGTCCTCGGTGGCGTTCGGTGACGAGGTGTGCGTCACCGCCGTCAGCGACTGAACGAGCTGCGGAACGCCCCCCAGTCCTTCCACTCCAGGTCTTCGGAGACGAAGCGCGCTTCGAGGTCGAGGGTCAGGCCTGGTCGCGCCAGGCGCGCCACCTCGCCGTGGTCGAAGCCTCCCGGCCTGCCGAGGTGCTCGACGATGCGCTCGGCAGCCACGTCGCCGACGATCATGGCGTAGGACACATGGCCGGGCCACAGCGCCGCGAACCCTTCCAGCCCCATCGACTCGATCTTGGCCGGCGATGGTCGCCCGACCGCACCGGCACCGGGGCCGGCCATCATCGGGTGCTCGGTCTTGCGGCGCACCCGGGCAGCCCAGCGCAGGGTGGCCGCCTGCTCCTCGAGCAGCGGGCTCACGTCGACGAGCCGGCCGAGCAGCGCCGCCACGGCGTCGCGGTCGAGCTGCGGGGTGAAGCGCAGGTCCTCGGGCCCGAGCGTGGTGGCGGCGTCGTCGATCTCGGGCGTCACGATCCACACGACGTCCGTGCTCGACGCCCGGTGCGCCACGATCTGCAGGCCGTCGACGGACGCCGTCACCAACGGCAGGCCCGGGCCCCGAACGAACAGCTGGAGCTGCTTGCGCACCGCCTGGCAGGTGCGTGCCGCCTCGGCCCGCTCGCGACGGCTGATGGCGTTGCGCGTGCGCGCCGCCACCTTGGCCAGCAGGTCGGCGTTGGCGGCGTCGGCGGCGAACACCGTGTAGCGGGCGACGATCGGCACGATCCGACCGTCGATCGACGCCTCGACGGCGTCGACGGCGCTGTCGTTCGCCAGGGTCACGTCGACGACCTCGCCGGTGACGCAGCTGTCCTCGACGCGGGCCCGCAAGGTGCGCACCATGGCGGCCGGATCGAGGACGACGTCGTCGAGCGCCCGGAAGCTGACGTGCGACGACGCCGATCCGCCGCGCAGCGCGCTCGGCACGGGACCCTCGCGCTCGACGTGCAGCGCGGCGTCGAGCCAGAACCGCACGGTCGCCACCTCCTCGTCGGGCGGCACGACCAGCAACGACGGCGCCGCGTCGTAGGCGATGTCATGGTTTTCGGCCCACAGCTTCCAGTAGCCGGCGGCTCGCCGGGCCGGTTGGATGCGACCGACGTCGGTGCCGCGGTAACCCGCCGACAGCAGCCCGTCGGACTCGAGCGCCTCGTCGCCC
>CAZYKR010000314.1:0-4544 GCA_964648005.1 uncultured Iamiaceae bacterium | reverse complement strand
CGTGAACTTCGGGCCGGGGGCGTCGGTGCCCAACCTCGTGGTCGCACCGGTCGGCCCCGACGGCACGGTCTGCTTCAGCGTCCACGGCACGACCGATCTGGTCGCCGACATGTCCGGCTGGTTCGCCGATGGGTCCGACCAGCACCCCCTCAACCCGTCGCGCGTGTTCGACACCCGTGACGGCCTCGGCGGCGTGCCGGCGGCCCCGGTGTTGCCCGGTGCCGTGCTCGAGGTCGCCGTGACCGGCACGAACGGCGTGCCCGAGTCCGGCGTCGGCGCCGTCATCTTGAACGTGACCGCCACCAGCGCCCTCGCCGACGGTCACGTCACGGTCTTCCCGTGTGGCGACCCCCCGCTGGCGTCGAACCTGAACGTCACGGTCGGCCACGACGTCGCCAACGCCGTGCTGGCGCCGGTGAGCCCGGACGGCACGGTCTGCCTGACGAGCAACGTCTCACTCGACCTGCTCGCCGACGTGTCGGGCTGGTTCACCGGCTTCCCGACGGCCTGAGCGATCGAACCGGGGCCGCCGTGGCGGGCGGCGGCCCTCAGCGCTGTCGGGAGCGCTGCTCGATCAGGGCGTCGAGGACCTCGTCGAGCTGGTCGGCGCCACCCGCGGCCAACGCCGCCGGTGGCGGCGACGCTGACTCGGCGGCGCGCCCGACGGCGTGGTCGACGATCGATGCCAGCTCGTCGACCGACCGGGCCACGAAGTAGCCGTCGGCACCGGCGTCGAGGGTGCGGATGACCTGCCCGCCGAGCGCGATCCCGTGCGCAGCGTCCTCGACCTCCACGACCACGAGGGCCGCGTGCGGGAAGGCCTTGCGGAGCTTGCCGGTGAGCTGTCGACTCGACGACGGCACGAGCACGATGTCCTCCTCGCCGTCGGACACCTTGATGTCGACGAGCTCGACGCCCGGGCCGAGCCGAGACGTCATTGCGGCGCGGGCCGAGTCGGGGAGCGGAAAGGTCACGACGACCCGTCGACGGGAGCCGCGGGCGCGCATCGGGACGAGGTCGCCGGCCATGGCGAGCAACCGTAGGTCACCCCGCTGTCGAGCGCTCAGGCGCTCCGGTAGGTTGCGACCATGATCACCGCGGTCCATCTGCTCATCTACTCCGACGACGCCCCGGCCACCCGGGCGTTCCTGCGTGACGTGTTGGGCTGGCCCTACGTCGAGGACGGCGGCTCGGGCAGCGGTTGGTTGATCTTCGGCACCGGCCCGAGCGAGCTGGGCGTCCACCCGACCCACTCGGTCTGGGAGGGCAAGGAGTACACGTCGCCCCGCCAGCACCAGATCTCGCTCATGTGCGACGACCTCGAGGCGACGATGGCGGAGCTGCGGGCCAAGGGCGCCACCTTCGGCGACGAGACCCGTGACGAGGGCTACGGCATCGTGGCGACGCTCGAGGTCCCGGGGGCCGACCCGATCAACCTCTATCAGCCCCGCCACGAGCTGGCCTACGACCTCGTGGACGAAGCGTAAGTCAGCTGCGTTGCGCCGGACTGCCCGTCGCCCATTTCGGGTAGGGACGGGACATGGACGCAATTCGGATGCTCAAGGACGACCACGCTGCGGTGGAGGTGCTGTTCAAGCGCTTCGAGAAGGCGGGTGATCGCGCCTTCGTCACCAAGCGGGAGATCGTCGATCGGATCATCGAGGCGCTCTCGGTGCACGCCGCCATCGAGGAGCAGCTGTTCTACCCGGTGACACGCGCCACGGTGCCCGAGACCGAGGACATCGCCCTCGAGAGCCTCGAGGAGCATCACATCGTCAAGTGGTTGCTCGCCGAGCTGGAAGACATGGACGCCGATGCCGAGCGGTTCGACGCCAAGGTCACCGTGCTGATCGAGAACGTGCGTCACCACGTCACCGAGGAAGAGGGGGAGTACTTCCCCATGGTGCGTGCCGAGCTCGGACGCAAGGCCCTGCAGGACCTGGGTGAGGCGATGGAGGCGGCACGCGACGTGGCGCCGACCCATCCGCATCCTCGGTCACCCGACACGCCGCCCGGCAACCTCGTGGTCGGTGCTGCCGCCGGTGTCGCCGACCGCGTGGGCGACACCGTGAGCGGGATCGCCCAGGGCGGGGTCAACGTGGCGAACGACCTGATCGCCACGATCATGGGGCGCAAGAAGCGGGCGCCGTCACCGACCGGTTCGTCCACGGCCCGTCGCACGGCCACCAAGGTGCGCGCCGGTGCCAACGATGCGGCGGAGGCCACGATCGACAAGATCCAGCGAGCGCAGGAGACCGCCGCATCGGCGTGATCTCCACGCACCTCAGCCGCCGGTGAGCGTCACCTCGGTGCTCGGGATCAGCTCGATGGCGACGGCGGTGTCGCCGAGCCCGGTGGCCACGAGCGCGTCGCGCAGGCTCTCGGTCTCGGGCTGGGGCATGGGGCCGGTTGCGCGGATGAGAATGCCGTCTGCGCCTGTGCTGATGGCGGCCACCTGCCAGTTGCGGGTCGCCGCCCACGCTTGTGCGACCGAGGTCACGTCCCGTTCGGCTGCCTGGCTCTGGCTGATGCTGACCGATGTCGCCGCGAGCGGGACCGAGATCACCAGCAGGCTCGCCACGATCGCCACCGTGGCGCGTCGACGGTTGACGCCCTTGCCGCCGCTCGTCATCGGCGCCACCGTGCCGCGGATCCGGTAGATGGTCATGACGAGCAGGCCCATGGCGAGGATCGCGCTCACGTTCGTGGTGAACAGGACCAGCGCGCCCAGCGCCTCTGTCGGCTGGCCGGCCTCCAGCGTCAGTCCGACGACCGCGAGCGGCGGCACGAGGGAGATGGCGATGGCGACGCCCGGCAGCGTGTCGGAGATGTCGTCACGAGCGAGTGCGATCGATCCGACGGCACCGGTTGCCAGCGCGGCCGCGAGGTCGACGAGCCGAGGGTGCACTCGTGACGCGACCTGTGCGTTGGTGGCTGCGTCGACGGGCGTTGCGGTCAGCAGACCCAGGAACCAACCGATGGCCATCACGGCGATCGCCCCGGCGACCACGAGCCCGAGGCAGCGCCAGAGGTTGGCGCGATCCGCCAAGACGACGGCGAGCACGGTGCCGAGGATCGGCACCATCAACGGAGCGACGATCATGGCGCCGATGACCGTCGCCGTGGAGTCGCCGATCACGCCGCAGGTGGCGATGACCGCAGCGAGCAGCAAGAGCAGCCAGAACCGGGTCAGCCGCCGGTGGAGGTCGGCGCCCTCGAAGAACAGCTGGTCACGCAGTCGACTGATGTCCGGGGCCGTAGATGCAAGCATCGTGCCAGTTTCCTGCACGGTGGGCGCAGGCAGGAGCACCGAGGAGTGTGCCGGTCCGGGTTGCGAACCATCGGGTCGGCTCCGCCGGCGCTGATGCGAACGGTGATGTCGCATTTCCGCCAGCCACCGCCGTCTGCTGCTGGCATGCTGGCCCGGTGCACGAGGACGTCGACCGCTGCTACCGGGCGGTGCAATCGAAGGATCCCCGCTTCGATGGGTGGTTCGTGACGGCGGTCCGCACCACCGGCATCTACTGCCGACCGAGCTGTCCCGCCCGCACGCCGCATGTCCGCAACGTCAGCTTCTACCCGACGGCGGCGGCGGCGCAGCACGCCGGGTTTCGGGCGTGCAAGCGGTGCCGACCCGATGCCTCGCCAGGGTCGCCGGAGTGGAACGTGCGCCGCGACCTCGTGGCGCGGGCGATGCGGCTCATCGCCGACGGGGTCGTCGACCGCGATGGCGTGACTGGCCTCGCTGCGCGCCTGGGGTACAGCACCCGCCAGCTCGAGCGGCTGCTCGTCGCCGAAGTCGGCGCCGGCCCGCTGGCGCTGGCGCGAGCGCAGCGGGCCCAGACGGCGCGGCTGCTGATCGAGATGACCGACCTGCCGTTCGCCGACGTCGCCTTCGGCGCCGGGTTCTCGAGCATCCGCCAGTTCAACGACACGGTGCGGTCGGTGTTCGACGCCGCCCCCACGCAGCTGCGCGCTCGGCGGGCGGAGCGCACCGCGCCCGCCAGCGCCGGGGCGCTCGCCTTCCGTCTGCCGTTCCGGTCGCCGCTATTCCCCGACAACCTCTTCGGCCACCTCGCCGCCACCGCCGTGCCGGGATGCGAGGAGGTGCGCGACGGCGCCTACCGCCGCACGATGCGGCTCCCGGCGGGCGTGGGCATCGTCGCGCTGCGCCCGATGCCCGATCACGTGCGGTGCGAGCTGGTCCTCGACGACGTCCGCGACCTGCCGACGGCGATCGCCCGCTGCCGGCGACTCCTCGACCTCGACGCCGACCCGGAGGCGGTGTCGGCGGCGCTGGGTGACGATCCGGTGTTGGCCCGACTCGTCGCCGCCGCGCCGGGCCGGCGCATCCCCGGCACGGTCGACGGAACGGAGCTGGCGGTGCGGATCGTGCTCGGCCAGCAGGTCTCGACCGCAGCCGCTCGCACCCATGCCGCCCGCCTCGTCTCCCAGTACGGCACGCCGATCGACGACCCGGCGGGGTCGCTGACGCACCTGTTCCCCTCGGCGTACGACCTCGTCGCCGCAGACCCGGCGAGCTT
>CAZYKR010000313.1:0-4551 GCA_964648005.1 uncultured Iamiaceae bacterium | reverse complement strand
GTCTGTTCCCGATCGTGCTGCTGTCGATCTGGTGGAAGCGGCTCAATGCCCTCGGTACCCTCGCCGGCCTGATCGCCGGCTTCGGAACGGCCGTGCTGATGGTGTTCACGGGCGAGCTGATGGAGACCGGGCTCGACGGCGCACTCGCCGGAGCGGACGCCGGCGGGCTCGACGGCGCGGCAGCACCGGCAGGCGGCGGGTCGTCGGCGGCGACCAGCTCGCTGGCCCGGGGAGCATCCGGCGCCACCGCCAACGGCGGCTCCGGGTCGACGCGCAACCCACCGTCGGCAGCCACGGCCGCCTGCAACGACGCCAGGGTCTCGGCGAGGCGCTGGCGGTGGTCGGAGAGGTAGGAGCCGAGGCGGTTGGTGTCCTCGAGGAGGTCGTCGCGGCGAGCCTCGAGCTGGCTGACGGTGCGAACGATCGCCGCCGACTTCTCCTGCATCATCTCGTCGCCGACCTTCTGCGCCTCGATCAGCAGGCGCTCGGCGCGCTGTTCGGCGTCGCCGACGATCTCGGCGGCCTTCGACCGGGCGTCGGCGACGATGTTCTTGGCCGACGCCTGCGCCTCCTCGACGGCGGAGTCGGCGGTGCGCTGGGCCAGCATGAGCATCTTCTTGATCGACTCGGTGCCGTCGTCGCCTCCGCTCGTCGCCGGCGGCGCCTCGGCGGCCTTGCGCTCGGCCGCCTCCGCCCGGCTGACCGCAGCGTCGCGCTCCTTGAGCGCTGCCACCGCCCGGGCCTCCGCCGCCTCGGCGCGGTCGACCGCCTTGCGCAGGTTGGCGGCCAGCAGCGTCAGGCGTTCGCCGAGCTGCTCGAGGTAGTTCTCGACCTGCTCGGGGTCGTAGCCCTTCTTGACCTCATCGAATTCGACCTGGGTGACCAACGACGATCCGTCCATAGCGGGCGATGCTAGTCACTCACCCGCCCCGCCTTCGCCATCCCGACGCCGTTGCGACACGGTGCGCTGCGAGGACCCGTCACCTCACCGGCAGATGATGCCGGCGAGCAGCCACAACGCCAGGATCGCCACGATCGGGGCGAGATCGATCCCGAGGCCACCGAGGCGCACGAGCGGCAGGACGCGACGCAAGGGGCCGAGCACCGGCTCGGTCACCGTGCTGACGACGTGGTGCGCCTTGCCGAGCGCTCCGCCGTCCGCGGGGAACCAGCTGAGCACGGCACGGGCCACGATGACGAGGGTGTAGAGCTGGATGGCGACGCACAGGATGGCCATGGTCGGTGCGCCGGGGTCGAGCCGTCAGCCGAACAGGCCGCGCTCGTACATGCGACGCTTGTCGTCCTCGGTGACCTCCACGCCTTCGGGCGTGAGCAGGTACACCTGCGTCGCCACCTTCTCCATCGTGCCGCCCAGGGCGTAACAGATGCCGCTGGAGAAGTCGAGCAGCCGGCGGGCCAGCGGCTTCTCGGCGCCGCGCAGGTTCATGATCACCGGCTGGCTCTGCTTGAACCGGTCGGCGATCTCCTGCACGTCGTTGAAGTGCATCGGCGACACCGTGGCCACCTTGGGCGCCGCCGGCACGGCGCGCACCGCCGGGCGCGACTTGGTACCGGTGGGCTCGGCAGCGGCGGCGACCGATGCCGGCACCGGCCGCACCACGGGGGCCTCGGCCTCGGCGGGTGCCGGGCGCGGGGGCCGAGCCGGTGCTGCCGCCGGCGGCTGCTGGCGCGGCTTGGCAGGCGGCGGGGGCGCCGGACGACCGCCGGTCTGGCGTGGCGCCGGCTGCTGCGGCTTGGCCGCCTTCTGCGGCGCCTTCTGCGCCGGCTTCGCCGGTGCGGCGGCCGGTGGTGCCGCAGCCGTCGGCCGGGTGGGCGCCGGCTCGGGCGCAGGGCGCACCGGCGCCGGACGCCGATCGTCGACCGGCTCCGGGGCCACGTCGTCCTCGTACGCCTCGAACTCGTCGTCGGGCGTCAACCCGAGGTAGTTCATGGCTCGATTGAGAAAGCCTGCCATTCGTCCTCCCGCGCGCCCATCTGAGCACAGGTTCGTATCAGTGTCCCACGCCGTCGGGCCTCGGGCGCGCATCCGGACGGGGACCGAACAGGTCCCGACCGACCCGCACCATGGTGGTCCCGGCCCGGACGGCGAGCTCGAGGTCGCCAGACATACCCATGGATCGCACCGGCAGATCGAGGCGGTCGGCCAGGTGCGCGACGGCGGTGAAGGCCCGGGACGTGGCGTCGTCGTCGCCCGCCTTGCCCACCGCCATCAGCCCGCGCACCTGCAGTCCAGCGTCGATCAGCGCGGCCACCAGCTCGGACACCTGCTCGGGCGGGCAGCCCCCTTTGTGGGGCTCGTCGGTGGCGTTGACCTGCACGAGCACCGTGGCGCCGGGTGCCCGGCGGGCGATGGCAGTGCCGAGTGAGCGCCGGTCCACCGTCTGCCAGCACTGGACGTGCGGCGCCAACGCCGGGACCTTGTTCCGCTGCAACGAGCCGATCATGTGCCATCGCGGCGCCAGTGCCGGCGGCGCCTCGGCGAAGGCCGCCACCTTGGCCAGCAGCTGTTGGGCGTAGTTCTCGCCCAGGTCCTCGATGCCGGCGGCGAGCGCCGCGGCCGCCACCGGCGCGTCGAACGCCTTGGTCACGGCGACGACGGTGATGGCCCCGACGTCCCCGCCGGCGGCGGCGAGGCGCTCGTGCACCCGGGCCAGGTTGGCCTGCACCGTGGCGGCGTCGATCACGGTTCGATCCAGGTGAGGTGCGCCATCCTGCCGGCCTCGGCACGGGCCCGGTGCGAGTACCAGGTGGCGGCGTCGCAGGCCGTGCAGGCCGGCTCGGTCCGCAGCGGCACGTCGCGCCGGGCGAGCGCCGCGCCCACGGCAGCGGGCAGGTCGAGCGCCGCGCCGCCGGCGGCCGTGGTACCCCGCACCTCGTCGCCCAGCTCGGCGGCGACCCGGTCGAGGTCCTGCTCGCCGAAGGCGTAGCACGGCGCGTGGATGCACGGTCCCAGCACCGCTGTCGGCGCGGCGGCGCCGAGGGCGCCCATGGCGTCGAGGGTCCGGTCGAGCACGCCGGCGGCGACCCCGCGCCAACCGGCGTGGGCGATGCCGACGACGCCGGAGGCCGCGTCGACGAAGCTCACCGGCGCGCAGTCGGCGGTGTGCACCGCCAGCAGGACGCCAGGGCGATCGGTGACGAGCGCGTCGGCCTCGACCCCCGCCGGCAGCGTGTCGCCGGGGCGAATGACCACCACCGACGGTCCGTGCACCTGGCGAAGCCAGGCCCACCGGTGCTCGTCGACCGGGCTCGCGCCAGGGACGGGGTCGGCACCGAGCAGCGCCTGGGCGATGGCGCGGCGTCGCGCCGCCAGCGCCACCGGCTCGCCGTCGATGCGCAGATCGCCGAGGGACCGCGTCGTGCGAGCGAGCCCGATGGTGCGGTCGCCGGCGGCGGCTCGGTGGACGATCAGGCCGTGCACGCCGACACCCCCGGACGCGGCACGGCCCCGCCGAAGCGGGGCCGCATCAGATGGCGCACGCTCGAGGACCGGCGTCGGTCACTTGAGGAACGACGGGACGTCGAAGTCGTCGTCGTCCTCACCGAGCTCCTCGTCCTCCTCGACGCCGGCGAAGACGTCGCGCACCGGCTCGGGCGCCGATCGGGCACCTCCCCCGCCGCCGCTCGCCTGCTGGCGCCCGTCCTCCCAGCGATCGAACCCGGCGGCGATGACGGTGACGCGCACCTCGTCGCCCATCTCGTCGTCGATCACCGTGCCGAAGATGATGTTGGCGTCCGGGTGCGCCACGCCGTGGATGACCTCGGCGGCCTCGTTCACCTCGAACAGGCCGAGGTCCGACCCGCCGGCGATGGTGAGCAGGATGCCGCGAGCGCCCTCGATGGACGCCTCGAGCAGCGGGCTCGAGATGGCAGCCCGGGCGGCGTTGAGTGCGCGGCCCTCGCCCGAGCCGTAGCCGATGCCCATCAGCGCCGACCCGGCGTCGCTCATGATCATCTTCACGTCGGCGAAGTCGGTGTTGATCAGGCCCGGGGTGGTGATCAGGTCCGTGATGCCCTGGACGCCCTGGAGGAGCACCTCGTCGGCCATCTTGAAGGCGTTGAGCACCGAGGTCTTGTCGTTGCTGACCGTGAGCAGCCGATCGTTGGGGATGACGATCAGGGTGTCGACCTTCTCCTTGAGCTTCTGGATGCCCTGCTCGGCCTGCACCGCTCGACGGCGGCCCTCGAAGCCGAACGGACGGGTGACCACACCGATGGTGAGCGCACCCAGGCTCTTGGACACCTCGGCGATGACCGGCGCGGCGCCGGTGCCGGTGCCGCCGCCCTTGCCCGCCGTGATGAAGACCATGTCGGCGCCCTTGAGCACCTCCTCGAGCTCCTGGCGGTGGTCGTCGGCTGCCTGTCGGCCGACCTCGGGGTCCGAACCGGCGCCCAGCCCGCGGGTGAGCTCGCGACCGATGTCGACCTTCGTGTCGGCGTCGCTCATCAACAGGGCCTGCGCGTCGGTGTTCACCGCGATGAACTCCACGCCCTTGAGCCCGGCGTCGATCATGCGGTTGACCGCGTTGC
>CAZYKR010000312.1:0-4577 GCA_964648005.1 uncultured Iamiaceae bacterium | reverse complement strand
CGTCGCCGGACTGGCCGTGCCCGTCGTCGCCGATCGGGCGGGTCGGGTCGCCGGCATCGCGCTCGCGGTCGCGGCGCTGGTCGGCGGCGCCGTCGCTGCCGCCGCGGACGGGATCGTGCCCGCCGTCGTGTTGGGCGGCGTGGCGCTGGCGGTATGGCCGGCGACGTCGACGGTTGCACGCCGCGACGGGGCCACCGTCGGTCTGGTGCTGCTCGCCGCCACCGTCGGCCTGTTCCTCGGCGTCCCCGACGTCGAGGACGTGGCGGCGACCGGCGGCGCCTTCGCCGTGGCGGCCGTCGCCTCCGCCGTGCGTGCCCAACGGGGCGCACCCGACCTGGACCAGCCGCTCGGTTCGGCCGCGGCGCTGGCGGTACTGGTGTGGCTGGCCACCACGTCCTCGCTGGAGCGCCCGCCGTTGGTGGTCGGGGCCGCAGCATTGGTCGCGTTGGCGGCGCCAGCGGCGATCGTCCTGCTGCGTCGGGCGACGCCGCCGACGCCCGCGCGGCTGCGGTGGTCGGCGGCTGCCATCGCCGTCGCGGGTGCCGTCGTCATCGCCCGGTTCGCCATGGTCGGCGCCGAGCTGCCCCGATCGGTGGCGGTGGCGACCGCCACCCTCGTGGCGTCGACGACGGCGTTGGCGCTGTCGTGGCGCGGTGCGGGAGCCTCGGACGGGGGTCAGGCGGGCGGGGCCGGCGGCAGTCCGGCCAGCGACCGGTAGCGGGCCTCGAGCACCGCGGCGGCGCGGCGGATGTCGAAGGCGCTGGCGCGTGCTTCGGCCGCCGCGCCCATGGCGGCACGCGTGGCCGGATCGTTCGCCAGCGCCACGTAGGCATCGGCGAGGGCGTCGTCGTCGCCGACGGGCACCAACACCGCCTCGACACCGTCGTCGACGGCTTGCGGGATACCGCCGGCGCGGGTCGCCACCACCGGCAGGCCGAGCGCCAGCGCCTCCATCAGTGCCACCGGCAGGCCTTCGTGCTGCGACGTCAGCGTGAACAGGTCCGCGGCGCGCAGCACGGCAGGCGCGTCGTCGCGGTAGCCGAGCAGCTGCAGGCGATCGCCGAGCCCGGTGGCGGCGGCGAGCTGTGCGATCTCGTCGGCCATCGGTCCCTGCCCGACGCTCACGAAGCGCAGCCGCGGCTCGCGCTCGCAGGCCGATGTCGCCGCCGCCACCCAGACGTCGTACGCCTTGGCGGCGCGCAGGTTGGCGACGATGGCGACGACCACGTCGTCGTCGGCGACACCGAGCGCTCGACGTGCGTCGGCGCGGTCGCCGGCGCGCTGGCGTACCCCATCGAGATCGACGCCGTGCACCAGCACCTCGGTCCGGGCGGCGAGCCGAGTGGGCATCGTCGACACGACGTCGGCCGACACGGCGAAGGTGGCGTCGTCGAGCGGCAGGGTGGCGGCGTTGACCCAGCGCGTCGCCGGGTGATGCCGGGGCCAGCGGTTGTGCTCGGTGGACACCAACGCCGGCCGGCGGGCGGCCGGGATGGTGCGCAGGACGAGGCGCACGACGGCGGCAACCAGTGGCGCGTGGACGTGGACGACGTCGTAGTCGCCGGCCAGCAGCAGGGCCCGCAGGCGCAGCACCCACCGGGGGTCGACGTCGCGGCGGCCATCGAGGCAGAGCACGCCGACCCCGGCGGCCTCAAGGTCACCGACCAGGTGATCCTTGTGGGGGAGCAGGTAGGCCACGTCCACCGCCAGGCGGTCGCGGTCGCGCACGGTCGCCTGCTGCACGAGGAGCTGCTCGGCGCCGCCCGGCCCGAGTCCCTTGATCAGCCACAGGGCCCGCAGCGGTCGGTCGCGCCCGGTCACGGCCGGTCGAGGACCTGGCGCACGAGCTCGATCACTCGGTCCTGGTCGGCGTCGGTCAGCGACGAGCCGCTGGGCAGGCACACGCCCCGCTCGAAGATCTGCGCCGCGACCCCGCCACCCACGTGGCGACACGGCGCGAAGACCGGCTGCAGGTGCATCGGCTTCCACGCCGGACGCGCCTCGACGTCGTGCGCCTCGAGGTGGTCGATGACCTGGTCCCGATCGGCGGCGGCCAGGTCGGGGTCGAGCGTCAGCACCGTCAGCCAGTTGGTCGGGGAGCCGCCGGGCGCGTCCGGCATGAACGTCACGCCGGGCAGATCCCCCAGCGCCTCGGCGTAGCGGCGACGCAGCGCTCGTCGCCGCGCGACCTTGGCATCGAGGCCGCGCAGCTGGGCCCGGCCGAGGGCGGCGAGCAGGTTCGACATCCGGTAGTTGAAGCCGATGGCGGTGTGCTCGTAGTGGCGCACCGGCTCACGGGCCTGGGTCGCCAGGTAGCGCGCCCGATCGATCAACGCCGCGTCGTGCGACACGAGCATGCCGCCGCCGCTGGTGGTGATGAGCTTGTTCCCGTTGAAGCTGAAGGCGGCGGCGCCCCCGAAGCTGCCGGCGGGCCGGCCGCCGACCGTGGCACCGAGCGCCTCGGCGGCATCCTCGATCATCACGACGCCGTCGTGACCAGCGACGGCGTCGTCGAGCGTGGCGTAGTCGGCGCACTGGCCGTACAGGTCCACAGGGATGACGGCGGCGTACGGTGCGCCGGCGGCGCGGCCGGCATCGAGCTCGGACGCGACGAGCGTCGGGTCGATCGTCCAGCGGTCCGCCGTCACGTCGACGAAGACCGGCTCGGCGCCGACGTAGGTCACGACGTTGGCCGTCGCCGCGAAGGTCAGCGTCGGGACGAGCACCCGATCGCCCGGTCCCACACCAGCGATCAGCAACGCCAGGTGCAGCGCGGCAGAGCCGCTCGACAGCGCCACGGCGTGCTCGACGCCGGCGACGGCGGCGACCTCGGCTTCGAAGGCCGCCAGGTCGGGTCCCACCGGCGCGATCCACCCCTCGTCGAAGGCCGCCAGCAACGCAGCCCGTTCGGCGGGACCGACGTCGGGCGGGCTGAGGTAGATCCGCGCCATCGCCCCGGATCTTTGCAGGTCTGGGCGATACGGCGCCGTTGCTAGGGTCGGCGGGCCGTCCCGGGTCGGGGGGCGACGACGTTCGAGGAGGATCCCGATGGCCGTGCTGATCACCGGCGGTGCCGGCTTCATCGGCGCCAACCTGGCGCGGGCGCTGCGCACCGGTGCACCGATGTCGGGACGACCCGTACCCGGGCTCGAGCCCGTCGACGAGGTGGTGGTCCTCGACGACCTGTCGACCGGCGACGCCGGCAACCTCGCCGGCGTCGACGTGGAGCTGGTGCAGGGCTCGATCCTCGACCGTGACCTGCTCGGCGCGCTGACGGCGCGAGCCGACGCGGTGGTGCACCTGGCGGCGCGCCCGAGCGTCCCGCGCTCGATCGCCGACCCGGTGGCGTCGCACGACGCCAATGCCACGGGCACGCTCTACGTCCTCGAGGCCGCCCGCTCCGCGGGCAACGTGCCGGTCGTGCTGGCGAGCTCGTCGTCGGTGTACGGCGACACGCCGGTGCTGCCCAAGCACGAAAGGCTACCACCCCGGCCGCGCAGCCCCTACGCCGCATCCAAGCTCGCCACCGAGTCCTACGCCATCGCCTACCACCACAGCTACGGACTTCCGGTGCTGGCGCTGCGCTTCTTCAACGTGTTCGGTCCGCTGCAGGCGGCAGGACATGCGTACGCCGCCGTCGTGCCGGCGTTCGTCGACGCCGCCCTGGCGGGCCGGCCACTGCCGCTGCACGGCGACGGCACCCAGAGCCGGGACTTCACCTTCGTCGACACCGTCGTCGCCGTGCTCGCCGCGGCCGCGCTCGGTCCGGTGAGCCACGACGAGCCGGTGAACCTGGCGTTCGGCACGCGCACGGACCTCAACGCCCTGATCGCCGAGCTCGGTGCCGTGCTCGGCCACGACCTGGTGGTGGAACGCCAGCCGTCGCGTGCGGGCGATGTGGCGCACTCCCAGGCGGATCACACGGTGCTCGACGGACTGTTCCCTGACGTCGAGCCGGTCGATCTGCGCACCGGGTTGGAGGCGACGGTGGCGTGGTTCCGCACGCTCGAGCCCGCGGTCGGCGTCGAGGACGCCTGAGGTGGCGCGCCCCACGCCGGAGCAGGCGGCGCTGGTGCCGTTCCCGCCGTACCGGGCCAAGCGCCTCGTTGACCTGGCGCTACTCGTCGTGATCGCCATCCCGGCGGCGTGCATCGGTGCGGCCTGCGCCGTGGCCGTGCGGCTGACCTCGCCCGGGCCGGCGCTGTTCCGCCAGGAGCGCATCGGCATGGCCGGCGTGCCGTTCGAGGTGCTGAAGTTCCGCACCATGCGCACCGGCGTGAACCCGACCTTCCCCGACGCCGATCGCATCACGAGGGTCGGTGCCGCGCTGCGCCGGTTCTCGCTCGACGAGTTGCCGCAACTCGTCAACGTGTGGCGCGGCGAGATGTCGATCGTCGGCCCGCGGCCCACCCTGGAGTACCAGGTCGAGCGCTACGACGATCGCCAGCGGGCCCGGCTCAGCGTCCCGCCGGGATTGACCGGGCTGGCCCAGGTCAACGGGCGCAACGCGCTGCCGTGGGCGGCGCGCATCGACTTCGACCTCGAGTACGTGCAGCGCCAGTCGGTGCGGGTGGACC
>CAZYKR010000311.1:0-4582 GCA_964648005.1 uncultured Iamiaceae bacterium | reverse complement strand
CACCCAACCCGCAGCGAGCATCCATGGACTTCGACGACACCCCCGAAGAAGCAGCGTTCCGGACCGAGGCCCGCACGTGGCTCGAGGCCAACGCCCCCCGGCCCGGCGACCCCGACGCCTGGGCTGGCATGGAGGGGGCACCTGCCGGCAGCGGCGCCTTCGACGAGTTCGTCGAGCGGTGCAAGCAGTGGCAGCGCACCCTCTCTGACGGTGGGTGGGCCTGCCTGACCTGGCCCAAGGAGTACGGCGGCCAGGGCCTGACCTCGGCGCACAACATGATCTTCAACCAGGAGGTCGGCCAGTTCGGCGTCACGCTCGGCGTGCTCATCCCCGGGCTCGGCTTCGTCGGCCCGACGATCATCGCCCACGGCAGCGACGAGCAGAAGGCCCGCTACCTGCCGCCGCTCGTGCGTGCCGACGAGGTGTGGTGCCAGCTCTTCTCCGAGCCCGGCGCCGGATCGGACCTGGCCAACCTGCGCACCAAGGCCGAGCGCGACGGCGATGAGTTCGTCGTGACCGGGCAGAAGGTGTGGAACTCGTTCGCCCACGTCGCCGACTACGGCATCCTGCTGGCGCGCACCAACCCGGACGTCCCCAAGCACAAGGGCATCTCCTTCTTCCTCGTCGACATGCGCTCGCCCGGCATCGAGATCCGGCCCATCCGCCAGATCAACGGCGCGGCGAAGTTCAACGAGGTCTTCCTCGACGAGGTCCGCATCCCCGCCAGCAACGTGCTGGGCGAGGTCGACGGCGGCTGGGCCGTCACGCACACCACCCTGATGTACGAGCGCGGCCAGATCGGCGCCACCCGCGACCGCAAGCTGGCCCAGCGCATGATCGACGCCGCCCGCGCCGGCGGGACGCTCGACGACCCGGTCGTGCGCCAGGCCATCGCCCGGGCGCACACCCGTGAGCAGATCCTGCGGTACTTCTCGCTCAAGCTCCAGACGGCCATCCGCCAAGGCAAGCGGCCCGGCGCCGAGGCGTCACTGATGAAGCTGCTGGTGGGGAACCACCTGCGCGACTCGGCCGTCGACGGGATGATGGTCGCCGGCCTCGACGCCGTCGCCGGCGGCGAGGGCCCCATCGGCGGCGACCAGTGGAAGGACCTGCTGCTGTGGCAGTACGAGGTCCGCTTCGGGGGCGGCACCGAGGAGATCCAGCGCAACACCATCGGCGAGTCCGTCCTGGGCCTGCCCCGCGAGGAGCGCGTCGACAAGGACCTCGCCTTCCGCGACGTCAAGCAATCCGGCTGACCGCCAGGCCCCAACGCCGGCCCCCAACGCCGTTCTGGTGCGGAACTCGCGCCGTTGCTGGCGCGGTTTCACTACCAGAACGAGAGGGTGCGATTTCTGGTGCGGAACTCGCGCCGTTGCTGGCGCGAGTTCACTACCAGAACGAGGGGGTGGCGCTTCTGGTGGCGGCGTCAGGCGCGGAACGACAGGGTGCCGTCGGGGGCGACGGTGGCCGAGGTGCCGACGGGCTCGTCGGACATCGCCCAGGCGGCCACATCCTCGTCGACGACAGCGCCGATCGTGCGCTCCCCCGCCGGGCCCTCGACCACCCCCACCACCCGGGTGACGGCACGTGTCGCCGGGTCCGGGGTCACCGTGCAGGCGACGATCGTGCCGTCGCCGACGGCGTCGACGAGCGGACGGGCCGTCTCGGTGCCCGCCACCTCGACCGACACGTCGGCGTGGACGAACGGACGCTCGGGCGGCGTGGTCGACCACGTCCCGAGCCCCTGCTTCACGAACGAGCCGCTGACGCTGGTCGACAGACCCACCGTCCCCGGCGCAGCTCGCAAGCGGCGGGCCAACTCCGCCAACGCGCCGAGCACGTAGTTGTTGAGCGGCCCGCCGGCGAAGGTCATGCCGCCGGTGACGGTGAGCCGGCTCGGGTCGTCGAGGGGCAACGCCAGCGCCGCCGCATACAGCTGCACCGCCGCCGGGAAGCAGCTGTAGAGGTCGATCGCCCCCACGTCGTCGATGCCGATGCGGTCGACGCCGAAGCCGGATGCGGTGAGCTCGAGCACCCGCTCGGCGGAGAGCACGGCACCGGGTGACCCGGCGAGGTCGGCGCGCGCCGGCGGCGGGACCGAGTGGTTCGACACCACCGAGGCGTGCGGAAACACCCGGCGGGACGCGTCGATGCCGAAGCGGTCGGCGGCGGAGGACGAGCAGAGCACCAACGCCGCCGCCTGGTCGACGTTCCATTGCGACGCCAGCAGCCGGGTGTACGGGTCGGCGACGAGGCGATTCTCCGGGGACGGCGTGACGATGGCGGCGGGTGACGGTGCGGAGCGGTCCCAGGCCCAGTCGAGGCCGGCGGCGACGGCAGCGAAGCCGGACCACAGCCGGCCCAGGTGGGCACGGTGCGCGTCGGGCGACCGACCGGCCGCAGCCCGCAGCGCCGACTCGATCAGCGCGAACGACGTCACCGGAGCGATCGAGTTGCGGATGATCTCGAGGTCGGCGACGCCGAGGTCGCTCGGCTGCCACGGCTCGTCCGGCAACACGTCGGCCGCCTGGGCCGCCTCGGTGGCGTCGACGCCGGCGCGCCGGGCGACCTGGGCCCGGGCCTTGGCCTCGCCGCCGACGACGAGCGCCACGTCGAGCTCGCCGGCGACGATGGCGGCGCAGGCACGGGCGATCACGTCCTGCTGCAGCACCCCGACGCCGGCCCGGCACGTCCGGGCAGCGGTCGCACCGATGCGTTCGGCCACCAGCCGGCCGGGGTCGGGCGCCGGCCACGTCCCCTCGGGCACCCCGATCCACGCAACGGCGCCGAGCAGGCGCGCCGCGTCCGCCTCGTTGGCGCAGGCGTCGACGGCGGCGGCACGCACCGCCCGGACCATCAGCCCGAGGGTGTCGTCGCCTCCGCCGGGGACGGTGACGTCGTCCAGGCGCTGCGTGACGACAGCAGCACCGACCAGCACCGGCACCCCCGGCCGCTGCACCGCAGCTCCCCCGTTCACACCGTCCGTCGTGTCCGCACCGACCGCCACGACGGTCACCCTAACGAGACCACAGAACCCCCCGAAATTGGGTTGGGCACTCCGTCATGTCGGAGAATCGAGCCCGATTTCGTTGGACGAGCGGGGGATGAACACGGTGAGCAACGCCACGAACGCACCGGGGTCGACGGTGGCCGCGACCACCGGCGGGATCGCCGGGCGCACGGCGCTGGTGACCGGCGGCGGCAGCGGCATCGGCCTGGCCACCGCCAAGCTGCTCGCCGCCGACGGGGCGCACGTCACGATCTGCGGACGGACCGCCGAGAAGCTCGAGGCCGGCGTCGCCGACATCCGCACCGCCGCCGCCAACGGCGTCGTCGTCAGCCACATCGTCGCCGACGTCACGGACGAGGACCAGACCGCCGCCGCTGTGGCGCACGCCGCGGAGCCGACCGGCAACCTCGACATCTGCTTCGCCAACGCCGGCGGCGCCTTCCACATGGGCTCGATCCTCGGCGCCGACATCGCCGGCGTGCGGGCGACTATCGACCTCAACCTCACCGGCACGATCATCACCCTCAAGCACGCCGCCGAGGCGATGGTGGCCTCGGGCCAGGGTGGCGCCATCGTCGCCAACTCGTCCGGCGCCGGGCACTTCGTGCACCGCTGGCTGTGGGCGTACGGCGCGTCCAAGGCTGGACTCGAGATGGTGTGCAAGGCGGCGGCGGAGGAGCTCGGCGACAAGGGCATCCGGGTCAACGCCGTGCAGCCCGGCATCATCGACGACGAGCTGATGACCGTGATCACCGCCGGCGGCCCGCTGCTCGAGGACTACCTCGACCAGATGCCCATCCGCCGCCTCGGCACCGTCGACGACATCGCCCGGGCGGTGCGCTTCCTCGTCGGGCCCGAGTCGTCGTGGATCACCGGCGAGATGCTCGCCGTCGACGGCGGCCACCACGTGCGCCGCGGCGCCGACTACTCCAAGCTCTTCGGCGGCTGAGCGACGTGATGGTGCCGTTCGGCCCGTGCATGCAGGTGCAGTCGAACAGCACACCCGAGCAACGAGACGGGTAGGCCGACGGCCGGGGGTCGCACGCTCGTCAGTCGGCTCCCTCGGCGGCGGGAAACGCGCCGTCGGCGTCGTGCACCTCGTCGCCCGTGACCGGCGGGTCGAACACGCACACCATGCGCAGCTGGGTGTCGGCCGTGACCGTGTGCCGCTCGTTGCCGTCGAGGACGTACATCGTGCCCGGGGCCAGCGCATACGACTCGCCGGTCTCGCGGTCGAGCAGCGTGCCGCTGCCCTCGATGCAGTACACGGCCTCGACGTGGTTGCGGTACCACATCTCGGTGGTGGTGCCGGCCTCGACGATGGTGTCGTGCAGCGAGAAGGCGCAGCCGTCGCGCGCCAGCAGCAGGCGACGGCTCGTCCACGTCGGCGCGCCGACCTCCCGTTCGGTTCCCACGACCTCGCCCAACGTGCGCACGATCACCGAAGCACCTCCGCGCTGACCTCGTCCCGTCCGATCACCTCGTCGACGGCGTCCGCCAGCCGGTCGAGGCCCTCGCTCAGCTTCGCGCCGTCGAGGGCGGCCGGGTGCGCCAGATCCAGGTCGTGTCCGG
>CAZYKR010000310.1:0-4599 GCA_964648005.1 uncultured Iamiaceae bacterium | reverse complement strand
GCAGCTCGGTCCCTATCGGCGCGACGTGATCGTCGGTGTGGTGCTCGTCGTCTTCTGGACGCTCGCTACCATCGCCGGACCGTTCCTGTTGAGCGTGGGCATCGACGACGGCATCAGCCAGGGTGACGGCCGCGTGCTGGCGTTCGCCGTCGCCGGCTACGTCCTCGTCGCCGCCGCCTCCTATGGCCTGTACCGGGCGCAGATCGTCGTCGTGGCGCGCTCGGGGGAGGGCTTCCTGCGCGACCTGCGCAACCAGGTGTTCCGGCACCTGTCGGGCCTGTCGCTGTCGTTCTTCGACCGCACCAAGGCCGGTGTGCTGGTGTCCCGCATGACCTCCGACGTCGACTCGCTGTCCGAGCTCGTGCAGTTCGGCCTGCTCCAGCTGACGATGAACGTGCTGCTGCTGTGCTGTCGGTCGTGTGGCTGGCGCTGGTGTCGTGGCAGCTGCTGTTGATCTGCCTGGTCCCGGTGCCGTTCGTCGTGGCGGCAAGCGTGAAGTTCCAGCGCGACTCGAACCGTGCCTACAACGAGGTCCGCGACCAGATCGGCGACACGCTGTCGCACCTCAACGAGAGCATCGCCGGCGTGCGCGAGATCCAGGCGTTCGGCCGCGAGGACCTCGAGACCGAGCGGTTCGCCGAGCGCAGCGACGGATTGCAGCGGGCGCACATGCGCTCGGTGTTCGTGCAGGCGTGGTACCTGCCGGTCATCGAGTTCGCCGGGCTCGGCACGACGGCGCTCGTCGTCGGCTTCGGCGGCTGGCTGACGGTGCAGGGCGTGGTCACCATCGGCACGGTCGCCTTCTTCGTGCTGACCCTCAACAACCTGTTCGAGCCGATCCAGCAGCTCAGCCAGCTCTTCAACACCGTCCAGTCCGCCGGCGCCGGACTGAAGAAGCTCTTCGCGCTCCTCGACACCACGACCGACGTGCCCGAGCGCCCCGGCGCCGTCGACCTGCCGGCGCACGGCGAGATCGAGGTGCGGGACGTGTCGTTCGGGTACGCCGACGGCGCACCGGTGCTGCGCGAGGTGAACCTGACCATCGGCATCGGTGAGCGCCTGGCACTGGTCGGGCCGACGGGTGCGGGCAAGTCGACGCTGGCGAAGCTGATCGCCCGCTTCTACGACCCGACCGACGGGACGGTGTCCTTCGGCGGCGTCGACCTGCGCGACGCCACGACGACGTCGCTGCGCCGGCGCATGGTGGTGGTCCCCCAAGAGGGGTTCCTCTTCAGCGGATCGATCCGCGACAACGTGCGCGTCGGGCGGGCGGACGCCACCGACGACGAGGTCGACGAGGCGCTGCGTACGGTCGGGGCCTACGAGCGCTTCGCCTCCCTGCCCGAGGGCCTGGCCTCGGAGGTGCGCGAGCGGGGCGCGCGCCTGTCGGCGGGGGAGCGTCAGCTCGTCTCGTTGGCGCGGGCAGCGCTGGCCGACCCGGCGGTGCTGGTGCTCGACGAGGCGACGAGCTCGCTCGACCCGGGCACCGAGGTGCTGGTCGAGGAGGCGGTGGGTCGCCTGATGGCGGGCCGCACCGTCATCGTGATCGCCCACCGGCTGTCGACGGCAGCGCGTGCCGACCGCGTCGGCGTCGTCGACGCCGGCCAGCTGCTCGAGCTCGGACCGCACGACCAGCTCGTCGCTGCGGGCGGCGCCTACGCCAGGTTGTACGCCGCCTGGATCGGCGGCTCGGCGTCAGCGGTCGACGACCCCGAGGGTCCCGAGGTCGACGCCGCTCCGCAGTGATGCGTCGAGCGCCTCGGCCGGCACGGGTTCGGCGATGAGGAACCCCTGGGCGCCAGTGCAGCCGAGCCCGGCGAGCAGCACCAGCTGCTCGGCCGTCTCGACGCCTTCGGCGATGGTGCCCAGCTCGAGGGTGCGCGCCAACGAGATGATCGCCGCCACGATCGACGAGTCCTCGGGGTCGGGCCCGAGCCCGTCGACGAAGGACTGGTCGATCTTGAGGGTGTCGACCGGGAGCCGCCGCAGGTAGCTGAGGCTCGAGTACCCGGTGCCGAAGTCGTCGATGGCCAGGCCGACGCCGAGCTTGCAGAGCCGGTCGAGCGTGGAGATGGCGGCCTCGGCGTCGTCCATCACCACCGTCTCGGTGATCTCGAGGCACAGCAGGTCGGGCCGGAGCCCGGCTCGCTCGACGACGGCGGCGACGAGGTCGGCCAGGTTCGCCGCGCCGAGCTGGGTGGCCGACAGGTTGACGTGCACGATCGGCGCCCGCTCGCCGACGGCGTCGACCCAGGCGGCGGCCTGCGTGCACGCCAGGTGCAGCACCCGCAGGCCCAGACCGACGATCAGCCCGGTGTCCTCGGCCAGCCCGATGAAGTCCTTGGGCGTGAGCTCGCCGCGCGTCGGGTGCGCCCACCGCGCGAGCGCCTCGACCGAGGTGACGCGTCCCGTGTGCGGGTCGATCACCGGCTGGTAGAGCACGCGGATCTCGTCGTGCTCGACGGCGTGGGCCAACTCCTCGGCGAGCTGGGCGCGCTCGGAGGCCCGCCGACGCATCGACTCGTCGAAGAGCTCGATGCGCGCCCGCCCGTGGTCCTTGGCGCGGTACATGGCGGCGTCGGCGCCGCGCAGCAGCGCTTCGGGGTGCGTCTCGTGATGGGTGGCGAGGGCCACCCCGATCGACGCCGTCAGCTCGAGGTCGATCTCGCCGAGGTCGAACGAGGCCCCCTCGATGCAGGCGGCGACGCGCTGAGCGATGGCCAGGGCGTGGAACTCGTCGCGGACTGCCGCGCACAGCACGACGAACTCGTCGCCGCCGAGGCGCGCCACGGTGTCCCCGGGTCGCAGCACCCCGGCGATGCGCGACGCCACGGCACGCAGCAGTGCGTCGCCGGCGTCGTGGCCGTGCGAGTCGTTCACGAGCTTGAAGCGGTCGAGGTCCAAGAACAACACGGCGACGGTGTCGTCCGATCGGCTCGCCTGAGCGAGCGCCAGCTCGAGGTGATCGATCAGCAGGGCCCGGTTCGGCAGCCCGGTCAGCGGGTCGTGGGTGGCGGCGTAGGCGAGCTCGGTCTCCATCCGCCGGCGTTCGGTGACGTCACGGCCGACGGCGGCGAGACCGACGATGGCGCCAGCGTCGTCGCGCTCCGCGGTGATGGTCTGCCACACCTCGATGGCGTCGCCGTCCCGGCCGGTCATGCGCAGCTCGCCGTTCCAGGCGTCGCCGGCGTCGAGCACGCCGAGGATCTCGTCGGTGAAGCGGACGACCGAGTCCTCGGTGTAGAGGTCCCCGAGCGTCAGGTCGTCGATCGGTTCGTGCTCGTCGAGGCCGAACCGGCGGCGGGCCGCAGCATTGAGGTACGTGAGGCGGCCGCTCGGGTGATCGCTGATGCCCACCAGGTCGCTGGTCGTCTCGACGATGCGCGCCAGGCGCGCCGTCTGCTCCTGGGCCAGCTCCAGCGCCCGCTCGGCCTCGGCGCGCAGGCTGATGTCGCGGAGCAGCACCAGGTAGTGCTCCGGGTCGTCGCCGGTCTCGGCGTCGGGCGCCACGCCGACGACCCGGGCGATGGTGGTGGCCACCGCGTGCTCGACGCCGTCGGCGGCGATGACGCGGTGCTCGAGTTGGCAGGTGTCCACGGTCCCGTCGAGCAACTCGGCGAGCACCTGCTCCAGGTCACCCTTGTCGTCGGGATGGCAGTACTGGAACGGTTTGAGCGTGCCGGCAGCCTCGGGCGGGACGCCGAACAGGGCGCACGCTGCGTCGTTGGCCTCGAGCACCGTGCCGTCGGCGGCGGCGATCAGGTACCCGATCGGCGCGTTGCGCACCAGCGTGCGGTACCGGTGCTCCGAGGCGCGCAGCGCATCGAGCGCCCGGGCGGCGGCGTCGGCGGGCGCGAGCGCGCCGTCGGTGAGGTCGATCGTCTCGGGCACGGTCATGGCGCCGCGCTCGTGGCTGGCTTCGCTCGTCATGGTCCGGATCCACCCCGCGTGCGCCCCCTGCACGCCTGAACGAGGAGTGTACGACCGTGGGGATCGGTGGGGGGATTTGTTACTATCGCCATAGGAGAAATCCAGCGTCCGGTCATCAGGACGCGGAGCCCTCGGAGGGACCATGAGCACCGACATCGGCATCGACCTGTCCAAGTACAAGCTCGGGTGGCACGACGACGTCGAGTACGTCTTCAAGCCCAAGCGAGGGCTCAACGAGGACATCGTGCGCGAGATGTCGCACATGAAGGGCGAGCCGGACTGGATGCTCGACTACCGCCTCGCCTCGCTCAAGCACTTCCAGCGGCGCCCCATGCCCAACTGGGGTGGCGACATGTCGCAGATCTACTTCGACGACATCTACTACTACATCAAGCCCACCGAGAAGCAGGTCGACGCCTGGGAGGAGCTGCCCGACTCGGTCAAGGAGACCTACGAGAAGCTGGGCATCCCCGAGGCCGAGCGCAAGTACCTGGCCGGCGTGACGGCGCAGTACGAGTCCGAGGTCGTCTTCCACCGCAACCGTGAGGACCTCGAGCGCCAGGGCGTGATCTTCTGCGACATGGACACGGCGCTGCGCGAGCACCCCGAGTTGGTCAAGCCCAACTTCGGCACGGTCATCCCGCGCAACGACAACAAGTTCTCGGCGCT
>CAZYKR010000309.1:0-4599 GCA_964648005.1 uncultured Iamiaceae bacterium | reverse complement strand
GATCTTGGCGATCGGGAACCCGGTGGCCTTCGACGCCAGCGCCGAGCTGCGGCTGACGCGCGGGTTCATCTCGATGATCACCTGCTCCCCGGTGTCGGGGTGCACGGCGAATTGCACGTTCGAGCCGCCCGTCTCGACGCCGACACGCCGGATGCAGGCGAAGGCGGCGTCGCGCATGCGCTGGTACTCGACGTCGCTGAGCGTCTGGGCCGGGGCGACGGTGATGGAGTCGCCGGTGTGCACGCCCATCGGGTCGAGGTTCTCGATCGAGCAGATGATCACGCAGTTGTCGGCGCGGTCGCGCATGACCTCGAGCTCGAACTCCTTCCACCCGGCGATCGACTGCTCGATCAGGATCTCCGAGATCGGGCTGGCGGCGAGACCGTTGGCCGCGACCTTGGCGAACTCCTCGGGCGTCGACGCGATGCCCGTGCCCTTGCCGCCGAGGATGTACGCCGGACGGATCACCACCGGCAGCCCGAGGCGCTCGACGACGGCGTGCGCCTCGTCCATCGTGTGGGCGATCCCCGACGACGGCGTGGCCAGGCCGATCTCGTGCATCGCCACCTTGAAGTTCTCGCGATCCTCGGCCGTGGCGATGGCCGTGGCGTCGGCGCCGATCATCTCGACGCCGAACTCGGCGAGCACGCCCTCGGCCTCGAGCTCCATGGCCAGGTTGAGCGCCGTCTGCCCACCGAGGGTCGGCAGCAACGCGTCCGGTCGCTCCTTGGCGATGATCAGCCGAAGGATCTCGAGGTCGAGCGGTTCGACGTACGTGGCGTCGGCGAAGTCCGGGTCGGTCATGATCGTCGCCGGGTTGGAGTTGGCGAGGATGACCCGGTAACCCTCCTGGCGCAGCACGCGACAGGCCTGGGTGCCCGAGTAGTCGAACTCGCACGCCTGCCCGATCACGATCGGGCCGGACCCGATCAGCAGGATCGACTCGATGTCGGTCCGACGGGGCATCAGGCGGCTCCTCCTGGGGTGGGCCCGCCATCGACGAGCTGAGCGAACAGGTCGAACAGGTAGGCGGCGTCATGCGGCCCGGGTCCGGCCTCAGGGTGGTACTGGACGCTGAAGGCGCGCTCCCCCGGCGCCGCCACGCCTTCGACGACCCCGTCGTTGAGGTTGCGGTGGGTGACCACGACCCCGGCGAGGCCGTCGACGTCGACGGCGTAGTTGTGGTTCTGGCTGGTGATCTCCACCACACCGTTGTCGAGGCGCTGCACGGGGTGGTTGCCGCCGTGGTGCCCGAACGGGAGCTTGTAGGTCGTGCCGCCGAGCGCAGTGGCCAGGAGCTGATGCCCGAGGCAGATGCCGAAGATCGGCACCTCGCCGATCAGGGCCCGGATCGACTCGGCAGCCCCGGCGACCGCCGCCGGGTCACCCGGGCCGTTCGACAGGAACACGCCGTCGGGCCGGCGCGCCAGCACGTCGGCGGCCGGCGTGGTCGCCGGCACGACCTCGACGGTGGCGATGCCACCCAGGTGGTCGAGGATCATCTGCTTGATGCCGAAGTCGTAGGCGACGATGCGACGCGGCCCGTCGCCGAACGTGTACGGCTCGCCGGTCGTGACCGTGGCCACGAGGTCGATGCCATCGGTCGTGGGCGCCCCCGCCGCGGCGGCGGTGAGCGTGGCCTCGTCAGCCGTGCCGAACGCACCGGGCAGCGCGCCGAGGTCTCGGATGTGGCGGGTGAGCCGTCGGGTGTCGACGCCGGCGATGCCCGGGAGGCCGTGTCGGCGCAGGAAGCCGTCCAGGTCCTCGACGGCCCGCCAGTTGCTGTGGCGGCGGGCCAGGTCCCGCACGACGACCCCGCGGCTGTGCGGGCGCGGGGCCTGGTCGTCTGCGGGAGCCACGCCGTAGTTCCCGATGTGCGGGTAGGTGAACGTGATGATCTGCCCGGCATAGGACGGATCGGTGATGATCTCCTGATAGCCGCTGAGCGCCGTGTTGAACACGACCTCACCGGTGGCCACGCCGTCGGGGGCGTCGGCGCCGATCGCCTCCCCCTCGAACGTGGTGCCGTCGGCGAGCACCAGCAGCGCCTCGCGCACGGTCATCGGCATGCCTCTCCATCGAGCACGGTCGGGGTCCCCCGGTAGATCGTGTGCCGCACGCGCCCCGTGAGGGTGCGCCCGGCGTACGGGTTGTTGCGGCTGCGCGATGCCGTGGCATCGGGATCGACCACCCACGTGGCTGCCGGGTCGATCACGCAGAGGTTGGCGGCACGCCCAGCCACGAGGTGGCCGCCGTGGTCGTCGGCGATCCCGACGATCGCCGCCGGCCGCCAGCTCAACAGGCCGATGATCTGCGCCAGCGGGAGGTCGAGCTCGGTGATCGCCAGCGCCAGCGCCGTCTCGAGGCCGAGCATGCCGGGTGGCGCCTGGTCGAACGGGAGCTCCTTGCTCTCGGTCGTGTGCGGCGCGTGGTCGGTGGCGATGGCGTCGATGGTTCCGTCGGCGAGCCCGGCCTTGATGGCGGCCACGTCCTCTGCCGTCCGCAGCGGTGGGTTGACCTTGAACACGGCGTCGTAGGCGGCGCAGCACTCGTCGGTCAGGGTGAAGTGGTGCGTGGTCGCCTCGGCGGTGACCTGCTGGCCCGCGGCCTTGGCGGCGCGCACGAGCTCGACCGAGCCCACCGTCGACAGGTGCTGAAAGTGCGCCCTGGCCCCGGTGCGGCGGGCCAGCGCCAGATCGCGGGCGACCATCAGCTCCTCGGCCTCGACCGGGATGCCCGGGATGCCCAGCCGGCTCGACCAGGCGCCTTCATGCATGTGCCCGCCGGCGGCGAGCGCCTCGACCTCGCAGTGCTGGGCGAGCGCCACGTCCAAGTCGGCCCCGTACTCCATGGCCCGGCGCATGAGCCGATCGTCCTGGACCCCGGCGCCGTCGTCGGTGAACAGCTTCACGCCCAGCGCCGCCAGCTCGGCCATCGGCGTCAGGTGCTCGCCGGCGCGCTCGATGGTGATGGCGGCGCTGGTGTGCACGTCGACCAGGCCGGCGGCCCGACCGGCGTCGAGCACCTGGCGCACGACGGCGGCGGAGTCGATCGCCGGCGTCGTGTTGGGCATGGCGACCACGGCCGTGTAGCCGCCTCGTGCGGCGCAGCGGGTGCCGGACTCGATGGTCTCGGCCTCCTCCTTGCCCGGTTCGCGTAGGTGGGTGTGCAGATCGACGAACCCCGGCGCCACCACACAGCCGGCGGCATCGAGGACCGTGGCGCCGGTGCCGGCGGCATCGATCTCGGGTGCGACGGCGGCGATGGTGCCGTCGGCGTCGATGGCGACGTCAACACGACGCTCGCCGTCGGCGTCGATGACGGTGCCGCCGCGGATGACCAGCTCAGGCATCGGCCGGGTGCTCCTCGTGGGTGGGGACGGGATCGGCGCCGAGCAGCCAGAACAGCACGGCCATGCGGACCGCCACGCCGTTGGCGACCTGCTCGGTGACGACGACGTTGGGCAGCTCGGTGACGTCGCCGGCGATCTCGACGCCGCGGTTCATGGGACCCGGGTGCATGACGATGGCCCCGTCGCCCAGGCGGGCTGCACGCTCCCGGTCCAGACCGAAACGGCGGGCGTACTCGCGCAACGACGGCACCAACGACTCGGTCATGCGCTCACGCTGCATCCGCAGCAGGTAGAGCACGTCCACGTCGCCGAGGACGCCGTCGAGGTCCGACACGACCCGCACCGGCCAGTCCGTGAGGTCCGGCGGCAGCAGGGTCCGTGGCGCGACGAGCACCACCTCGGCGCCGAGCAACGTGAAGGCGGCGATGTTCGATCGGGCCACGCGCGAGTGCTTGATGTCGCCGACGATGGCCACCCGGCGCCCGTCGAGCGAGCCGAGGTGGCCGAGGGCCGTGTACGTATCGAGCAGCGCCTGGGTCGGGTGCTGGTGCCACCCGTCGCCGGCGTTGATGACGGCAGCCGACGACCAGCGGGCGATCTGCCACGGGACGCCGGCCGAACCGTGTCGCACCACGATGGCGTCGATGCCCATCGCCTCGATCGTCTCGATCGTGTCGCGCACCGACTCGCCCTTCTTCACCGACGAGGTGCTGACCGAGAAGGTCATCGTGTCGGCGG
Organism: uncultured Iamiaceae bacterium; assembly: GCA_964648005.1. GTDB lineage: Bacteria > Actinomycetota > Acidimicrobiia > Acidimicrobiales > Acidimicrobilacustridaceae > JAGQTE01. The sequence goes on along the minus strand of CAZYKR010000309.1, from coordinate 509 downwards.
ACAGCCGCTTGGCAGCGGTCTCGAACGACAGGCGGGTGCGGGTCGAGTCCTCGAAGAACAGCGACACCACGGTGCGCCCACGCAGTGTGGGCACCTTGGGGATCGGCCGTCGGTTCACCTCGACGAAGGCGTCGGCGAGGCGGTGGATCTCGGCGATGCCGTCCGCGCCGAGCTCGTCGATGGCCAGCAGGTGCTTCACTTCACCATCTCGCCCAGGTCCACCCCGTCGTCGGCCACGTCGACGACCTCGTCGCGCCGGGTGGGCAGGTTCTTGCCGACGAAGTCGGGCCGGATGGGCAGCTCGCGGTGGCCCCGATCGACCATCACCGCCAGCTGCACGGCGCGGGCCCGGCCGTAATCGGCGAGCGCGTTGAGCGCGGCGCGGATGGTGCGGCCGGTGAACAGCACGTCGTCCACGAGCACCACCACGGCGCCGTCGATGGCGAAGGCGATGTCGGTGACCGCCTCGGGCAGGACCGGGCGCAAGCCGATGTCGTCGCGGTAGAAGG
>CAZYKR010000308.1:0-4635 GCA_964648005.1 uncultured Iamiaceae bacterium | reverse complement strand
CCGCACGCCGGCGAGTCGGGCGCGTGCGTCCTTGCGTGCTTCGAGGTCCGCCCGGCGGTCGGCCGCCAGTGCCGCGAGTCGCCGGTCGACGTCGGTGCCCCCCACCTCGTGGGCGATGAGCAACGTCTCGCAGACCATGTCGGTGCTGGCGTCCGCGAGCCGTCGTCTGATCACGGTCAGCGTCCGGGCGAAGTCGGTGGTCAACGACCACTCCCGGTGTGCGGCGTCGACGGCGCCGCGCAGCTCCGCCGGCCCGCTGCGCCCTGCTTCGAGCGTGGCCTGCGGGATCGATCGGCCGACCGAGCCGACGAGCAGACGGATCTCCTCGACGACACGAGGCCACGCGTCCTGGCTGGCTTGGCGTCGTTGATGGCGACGGCGACGGTACGAGGCGAGGGGTGTGACCGCGGCCAGGACCCCGCCCATCACGGCCGCCACCGGTCCGCCGAACACGACCCCGGCGCTCAGCGCACCGAGCGCCCCCACGGTGGTCAGGACGGCAGCGACCTCCATGACATGGACGTCGTCGATGCCGACCTGCTCGAGCCACCGTTGGGTGCGCCGGCCCGCCGTCAGTCGACGGATGCGCGCCGGACCGGGTGCCATGCCGCGCCAGCCGAGGACGAGCGCGGTGTACACGAGGTGGACCCCATAGGCGGCAGCGATGCAGCACACGGCGACGAGCGCATGTCGGTCAGCCACGAGACCTCCCGGTGGTGCGCCGGGACCTCGGTGACGGGACGGCTCGTGCCATCAGAAGGCCTCCACCGGGGCGGCAGCCATCGGCGGCAGCTCGAGGTGGCGGCGTGCGCGGATGGGTTGGAGTCCGGTCGGCATCAGCGGCTGATCGTCTGCGCTGCGTTCGAACACGGTCGTCGTGGTGAACGTCGTCGCGTCTGGTCCGCTGAGGAGGTCCTCGACGGCGACGATCTCGGTGACGCGCGGGCCGAAGGCAGTGCGTGCGCAGTGCACCACGATGTCGACGGCGTCGCTCACCAACGTGTTGAGCGCGGCCATGGGGATGTCGCTGCCGGCATCGGCCAGCTGGCAGACGAAGCGCAGGCGGGAGAGCGCCTGTCGAGCGGAGCCGGCGTGGATCGTCGTGTACCCGGTCACCCCGGAGCTCAAGGTCAGCAGCAAGGGCAGCGCCTCGTGGTCGCGCACTTCGCCGACGATGGCGACATCGGGGGCCATCCGCAGGAAGCCCGAGACCAGCCGACGCAGGTCGACGGGAGGCCGATCCGGGCGGGGTGGGCGTGTCTGCATGGACGCCACGTTCGCCAGGGGCACGTCGCACTCGAAGACCTCCTCGGCGACGACGACGCGCAACGTCGGGTCGAGCTCGGCCGCACAGCACGACAGCAGCGTGGTCTTGCCCGACCCGGGGGCGCCCGCGAAGACGATCGACAGCCCGCCCTGGACGCAGGTGCGCAAGAAGCGCGCGGCCGCATCGCTGAGCATGTCGCGCTCGACCAGCTCGCCGAGCCGGCGGTACGCCACCCCGGTGAACTTGCGGATGTTGACCATGGTGTGGCCGCCACGGCTGACGTCGCCGTGCACGATGTGCAGGCGGGCACCCGAGTCGAGCTGTGCGTCCTGGAGGCCGTCCGTCGGGTCGAGCTTGCGGTGGCTGGCGCCGGCATCGTCGAGGATCTTCGTCAGGACGCGCACGACGTGGTGATCGTCGTGGAAGACCTCGTCGTGATAGCCGTCATGGCCGCGGTGTCGCTTGACGAAGATCTCGGTCGGCGCGTTGACCATGATCTCCCACACGTCGTCATCGGCGAGCAGGGGCTCGAGGGGGCCGTAGCCGGTGAGGTTGCGCATGGCGCGCTCGATCAGGGCGTCGCCTGCGGGGAGGTCGGCGAGCCTTCGGCCGCGCCGGTGTTCCTGGCGCCAGTGATCCACCTCGTCCTCGACGAGACGGCGCAACAGGGTCACGTCCACCGACGGGTCCTCGGGTGCGAGGTGCTTGGCCCGTGCGAGGACCTGCTGCTCCACCTGCTGGAGCGGCGAGCGGTCGTCGGGGGTGAGCTCGTCGCTCATCCTGCGGCCTCCTCGAACCAGGTGCCGAGCGATCCGGGTGCGATGCGCGCCGGGGCATCGACTGCCGTGCGCCCGGTGGGCAGCTGCTCGATCGCAGTGATGGCGGCGCGGGCGATCGTGGTCGGCAGAGGCGGGCAAGCGCCGACCAGGCCGTCGTGCGCCAGCCGGGACATCTGGCGCCGGTACGGGACGAAGGTGGTCGGCGCGACCGGAATCGCCGGGTCGATGAGGTCCGTGATGGCGCGCTGCATCTCCGCTCGTCGGCGCGGGTGGCGCGGTGCACCGTTCACGACCGGGAGCAGCGGTCGGCTCGGGTTGCAGGCGGCCAGCTCGTCCGCCAGCGTGGCCAACCGTCGCAGAGACCGGATGTCGGTGCGGACGACGACGACGGCGAGGTCGGCGACGGTCGCAGCGCGACGCGCCAGGTGGTTGCGGTCCTCGACGTCGTGCGACCCGCAGACGTCGACGCCCTCGAGGTCCGCGTCGATGTCGGTCACGACCCAGCCATGGGTCTGTCGCAACGCATCGATGGCGGCGTCGGTCGCCGCTGGCCGCAGCGCGGCCCAGTCCCGGTGGCGCCGGAGGCCAACGAGGAGTCGGTACGGGGCGTTCGGTGGCGTCTGCAGGCACCCGCGCACCTCGGTCTCGGTGAGTGGTCCGGACCGCGCAGCGTCCACGAGCTCGGTCACCGCCGGCACGACGTCGGTGGCGAGGTGCAACAGCGCCTGGTCGGCGTGCAGCGCCAGGTCGGCCAGCACGACGTCGGTCCCCGGCTCGTGCAGACCCCGTGCCAAGGCCGCGGCGATGGTCGACGCGCCGCACCCGGCGGGCCCGAGGACGGCGATGAGCCGGCCACCGACGGGCAACGCCGCCGCTCGGGCGGGGTCGATCAGCGCCGACGGGATGTCCTGCACCGGCGCCGCGTGCTCCTGGAGCGCCGTGGCCAGCATCGAGGCATCGAACTGGGCGGGGAGCGACGCGGTGGCGCCCAGGTGCGCCGACCGGTGCGGGAGGTCGCCGACGACGATGACGGCACACCCCGCTGCGGCACACGCCGCCACGAGGTCTCGGTCGAGGCCGGGCAGGTCTTCGGCGAGCACGACGGCTGAGTAGGCGCGCCCCCCATCGAGGCGGGCGGCGATCTCGGGTGCCGAGAGGCACTTGACGACGTCGACCGGCAACAGGCCGTTGGTCGACCAGCTGGCGACGTCGCGGAACCACGCCCGGCGTGGTGGTGCGGCTGCGACCACGACCCACCGATGCGCATCCGTCACGGGCTGGGCTCGCTCGTCGTGGGCGCCGTCGAGGGTGCGTAGCGTCGTCCGGTCTCGTCGGTGGCGTTCGGCTCGGCCCGGAGGAAGGTCAGCTCCGCCGTGCGTGCCGCATGGACGACGGCGATGGCGGGCGAACGATCGTGGAAGGCGAGCAGCATCGTCGTGGCGCCGCCGCTCGTGAGGGAACGGTCGTCGCCGACGCTGATGGCCCGGACCAGCGCCTCACCCGCCACCACCTCGGTCCAGGCGCTGGCGCCGGTGCCGAACGTGGCGAGCACCACGACATGCTCGCCCGGCCGCAGATCACCGCCGAGGGCGCGATCGGCGGCGACAGGCACGGCCACCTCGACGGGCGCTTCGGCGCTGCCGCCCGTGCGCAGCATCGACCGAGTGACGAGCCCATGCGCCGGGATGGGGCCGAGAGCGATCGCTCCGTCGGCGGCGGCGAGATCGGGCGGTGTGAGCAACTCGTCGACGGTGTCGGCGGGTGCGTCGATCTCGACCGTGGTGAGGTCACCCGCCTGCATGGCCGTCCCTGGCGCGATCGGGCGTGTCGTCGCCAGCACCTCCACCCGGGGCGGGGACGCGGCCGAGGTACCGAGCCCGTACAACGCCAGCGCGGCGACGGCGACGAGGAGCCCGCCGACGACGGCGCGGCCGGAAGGTGGTGCGACGGCACGGCGGGTTCGGGGACGAGCGTGAAGCGATCGAGATGCCATGGCGACAAGCAACGATGAGAACTGCGACGCAAGAGGGTGCGACGGCTACCACCGAGGTGCGCAAGCTAACCACGGCACGCAGAAGGAGTCAAGATGCATCAAAAGCACATGAAAGCGTGCAGCGTGAGGGCACGAATGCGCTGGGTGGTCCGTCGAACGGTTGCCGACGCAAGCGGTGGCGCCGCTGCGATGACCTGCATTGCGCGGTCGCCGCATCACGTCAGGTGTGATTCAGGGGTGTCCCAACCATCGGGTGGGTATGAAAGTGGTCATGATGCGTCGAGCGGAGTACGGTGTTCACCGTGACGACCAGCCCTGTCGACGGCGCCGCCGAGATCCAATGGCTCAGTACCGCTGAAGCAGCTTCTCGACTCGGGATCACGCCGCGGACGCTGTACCGCTTCATCGACGAAGGGCAGCTGCCCGCCTACCGCTTCGGGCGAGTCATCCGTCTCAAGGCGTCTGAGGTGGACGCCTTCATCGACGCCTGCCGGATCGAGCCGGGCACGCTCGAGCACCTCTACCCCGACTCGGGCACCGGCGAGGACTAATGGGAGTCGACCAGGTCCTGTAGGACTTGGTTTCGAGCCGCTGGT
>CAZYKR010000307.1:0-4637 GCA_964648005.1 uncultured Iamiaceae bacterium | reverse complement strand
CGAGCGGCGCCACCAAGACGCCGGCGTCGCCCACGACCTCGGGCAGCGCCGTAGCGGCGGCGGCGACCACGGGACAGCGGCGCGCCATCGCCTCGAGCACCGGCAACCCGAAGCCTTCGAACCGTGACGGGAAGACCAGCCCCGTCGCCGCCCAGTAGAGCGTGTCGAGGTCGCCGCGCGGGATCCGGCCGGGGCGTCGCAGCGCGTGGCGGATGCCGAGGCGGTCGGCGGTGGCGCGGATGTCGGGCTCGCTCTGCGCCGCACCGCTCGTGAGCACCAGCACCGCGTCGGACCGGTGGCGCAGCACCCCGGCGAAGGCGTGCAGCAGGGTGGCGTGATTCTTGTGCGGATAGGTGATGGCCGGATACACGAAGAACGGCCGGTCGACGAGCTCGTAGCGGGCCAGCACGGCGGCGATCTCGGCCCTGGTGGGCGCTTCGGCCGGCACGTCGATGCCCGACGGGACGAGGGCCACCTCTTCGCGTCGCGCCCCGAGCCGCGCCACGATGTCGGCCCGCGTGTAGTCGGTGAGGGTCACGATGCGCGACGCGTGCCGCACGGCGAACGGCAGCGCCCGGTGGATGTAGGCCCGCTTGAGTCGCCGGAAGTGCTCGGGCATGGCCAGCGGCTGGAGATCGTGGATCGTGACGACGACCGGGCCGCGACGCAGCACCGGCACGGTGCCCCCCAGGTGGTGGGTCAAGGTGATGTCGCGCCGGTCGAGCTCGTAGGCGAGCCACGTCGACTCGGCGGCGATCCGGGCGACCCGACTCGATCCCGACACCGGTGCCACGACGGTGTCGAGGCGATCCCACAGGGCCGGGTAGGCGGCCAGCAGGTTGCGGTTCACGAAGGCGGTGATGCGCAGGTCCGGCGGCGCCTCGTCGAGCAGGGCGTCGAGCAACCGCACCGTGTACTCCTCGCTCCCGCCGACGACGCCGGGATCGAGCCACAGCAGGTTCCAGCCGATGCGGGCCACGCCGTTGCGCGCGGCGCGGGCGGCGGCGCTGCGGCGTCCGGGCGATGAGCGCGGGGCGGGACCGGTGCGGCGGGCGGGCGCCACGAGCTCGAGCTGGGTCGCCTCCCGATAGCACTCGACGAGCGCGCCGGCGGTGCGCTCCCACGACCGCGCCTCGGCGAGCGCACGGCCGGCGACGCCGTAGGCGGTCCGCAGGGCATCGTCGCCGAGCACCCGGTTGAGCTCGTGCCCGAGGGCGACGGCGTCGGTCGGATCGACGAGCACCCCCGCCGGGGCGGACGCTGGTGGAGCCACCAGCTCAGCCATCGCTGTCCCCGCCGAGGTGACGATGGCCGTCGTCTGGGCCATCGCCTCGAGCACCGGCATGCCGAAGCCCTCTCGCACGCTCGGGTAGCACAGCACGTCCGCACCGGCCATCAGCGCCGGCAGGTCGCCCGCCGGCACGAAGCCCAGCGCCCGGGCGCGGGGGCCGAGGCGCTCGAGGCGCGCCGCCAGGTCGGTGTGCCAGCCCGAGGGACCGGCGAGGACCAGATCCACGTCGGGATCGACCCGACCGAAGGCGTCGAGCAGCGTCTCGAGGTTCTTGCGGGGCTCGATCGTGCCGACCCACAACACATACCGGCGGGCGAGCCCGTGCGCGGCACGGACGCGGTCGACGGCGTCGTCGGTCGCCTGGTCGGCATCGACGCCCCACGGCACGAGCCGGAGCCGATCCGGGTCGAAACCGTGCGCGATGCAGTCGGCCATCGTCGCCTCCGACGGGCACACCACCAGCGACGCCGACCGGCGGGCCAGCTCGATGGCCTGGTGGAAGAAGCGCACCCCTCGCCGGGTGAACTGGGTGGGATCGTGCAGGAAGGCGAGGTCGTGCACGGTGACCACCAGCGGCGCTGCCGTGGGCGGCACGGCCATGCCCGTGGCGTGCACCACGTCGATCGGACCGGTCGTGCGCTCGACGCGCGGCTGGTGCAGCAGGTGCCACGACTCGTACATCGCCGCCCGCGGCAGGGGGACGTGGCGGACCGGCACCGTCGGCCGGAGGTCCTCGGGCGGCGGAGCGTCGTGGCGCGCCGCCACGCCCACGACCTCGACGTCCGGGCGCGCCGCCAGCGCGGCCGTGGAGCGCAGCGCCGACGTCGCGGTGCCACCGGGCACCCGGTGCCAGCACTGCTCGAGGGTCACGGCGACGCGCAGAGGGACGGGCATCGGCGTGGAGTCTGGCAGACCGGACCCGAGGTGCCGGTGTCCGCAGGGCCGCGGCGGCGCCCGGTAACCTCGACCGTATGTCGCAGTGGGACCCCGCGTTCTGGTCGTCTCGTCGCGTGCTCGTCACCGGCGCCAGCGGCTTCCTCGGTCGGGCCGTCGTCGATGGGCTGGCACGCCGAGGGGCGGCGACGGTCGTCACGCCGTCGAGCGCCGACCACGATCTGCGCCTGCTCGACGAGGTCGAGGCGATGTTCGCCGAGCACCGACCGGACCTGGTCATCCACCTGGCGGCGCGCGTCGGTGGCATCGGCGCCAACATGGCACGCCCGGCCGACCTGTACCTGGACAACCTGCTGATGGGCACCTACGTCCTCGACGTCGCCCGGCGCAGCGAGACCGCCAAGACGGTCATGGTCGGCACCATCTGCTCCTACCCGAAGATCACGCCCGTGCCCTTCCGCGAGGACTCGCTGTGGCAGGGGTACCCGGAGGAGACCAACGCCCCGTACGGCATCGCCAAGCTGGCGCAACTGGTGCAGCTCCAGGCGAACCGTGAGCAGTACGGCCAGCACGCCATCTACCTGATGCCGACCAACCTCTACGGCCCACGCGACAAGTTCAACGCCGCGGTCAGCCATGTGATCCCGGCGCTGATCAAGAAGGCGGTCGAGGCAACCGAGGCCGGGGACGATCACATCGAGGTCTGGGGCACCGGGTCGGCGAGTCGCGAGTTCCTCTACGTCGACGACGCCGCCGACGGCATCCTGCTGGCCGCCGAGCGCTACGACGACGGCGACCCGGTCAACCTCGGCTCGGACAGCGAGCTCGCCATCAAGGAGCTGGTCGAGATCATCGTCGACCTGGTCGGGTTCGGGGGCGAGATCCGCTGGGACACCACCAAGCCCGACGGGCAGCCCCGGCGTGGCGTCGACGCCAGCCGGGCGCAGGAGCGGTTCGGCTTCCGGGCCTCGACACCGTTCGAGGACGGCCTGCGGCGCACGATCGACTGGTACCTGGCGCACCGCGACGAGGCAGAAGCTCGCGACCGCTGACCGGCGCCTTCGGCGGCACCGGCGAGGGGCTCAGTCCAGACCCAGCTCGGTACGGAAATACGGGATGGACCGCTCGAGGCCTTCGCGCAGCGAGATCGTCGGCTCCCAGCCGAGCGTGTCGCTGGCCACGCCGATGTCGGGTCGCCGCTGCTTGGGGTCGTCCGTCGGCAGCGGTTCGTGCACGAGCGGCGACGACGATCCCGTGAGCTCGAGCACCAGCGTCGCCAGTTCGAGCATGGTGAACTCGCCGGGGTTGCCGATGTTGACCGGGCCGATCAGCGGGCCGTCGAGCAGGGCGAGGATGCCCGCCACCTCGTCGGCGACGTAGCAGAAGCTGCGGGTCTGCGTGCCGTCGCCGTAGATGGTCAACGGCACGCCGCGCAGCGCCTGGGTCAAGAAGTTGCTCACCACCCGCCCGTCGTCGACCTGCATGCGCGGGCCGTAGGTGTTGAAGATGCGCAGCACCCGCACGTCGACGCCGTGCGCCCGGTGGTAGGCCATGGTGGCGGCCTCGGCGTACCGCTTGGCCTCGTCGTAGCAGCTGCGGGGACCGACCGAGTTCACGTTGCCCCAGTAGCCCTCGGGCTGCGGGTGCACCAGCGGGTCGCCGTACACCTCGCTGGTGGACGCGATCATGAAGCGCGCCCCATGCGTGCGCGCCAGCTCCAACGCCGCATGCGTCCCGGCGCTGCCGACCAGCAGGGTCTCGACCGGGAGCGCCAGGTAGTCCTTCGGGCTGGCGGGACTGGCGAAGTGCAGCACGGCGTCGACGGCGCCACCCACGTCAGGCAGGCCGGCGCTGACGTCTGCCTCCACCAGGCGGAAGCCGTCGTGGCCTTCCAGGTGTGCGACGTTGGCCTTGCGGCCGGTGCAGAAGTTGTCGATGGCGACGACCTCATCGCCGCGCGCCAACAGGGCGTCGCACAGGTGGGAACCGACGAACCCGGCGCCACCGGTGAGCACGACGCGGGCCATCAGCTGCGCCCGATGCCCTGGTAGGTGAACTCCCGCCGCAGCAGCGCCGACCGGTCGAGCAGGTTGCGGCCGTCGAGCACAGCACGCTCGGCCATCACCTCGCCGACCTTGTCGAGGTCGAGCCACTTGAACTCGTCCCACTCGGTGAGCACGCTCAGCACGACGGCGCCGTCGCAGGCGGCGTACGGGTCCTCGACGACCTCGAGCCCCTCGGCGTCGGGGGGCGTGCTGGAGATGGCGGGGTCGTACGCCCGCACGATGGCGCCGCGCTCGAGCAGGCGACGCACGATCTCGAGCGCCGGCGACTCGCGGGTGTCGTCGGTGTTGGCCTTGAAGGTCAGACCCCACACCGCCAGCGTCCGGCCTGACACGTCGCCGCCGGCGAGCGCCTCGATCTTGTCGACCACGCGCTCGAACTGCTCGTC
>CAZYKR010000306.1:0-4695 GCA_964648005.1 uncultured Iamiaceae bacterium | reverse complement strand
CCACACCACCTCGCCCGTGGCGGCGCGGATCGCCACGATGCTGTCCGACAGCGGTGCCGCCGGCGGCTCGTAGGTGTTGCCGGTGCCGACGTAGACCACACCCCGCTCGAGGTCTGCCGCCGGCGTCGACCAGATGCCCACCCCTGCGCCGCCCGTGGCGTCGTCGGGCGTCAGCGGCAGCACCCAACGCTGCTGTCCGGTGGTGCGGTCGAAGCCCGCCACCGTCCCGCGGAACGTATAGGTGTCACGCGGGATCATCAGCTCCCCGCTGGCGACGCCCTGCACCACCACGTCGCCGACGACGACCGGCGAGGCCGGCGAGATGGCGATGGGGTGGTCCGAGGTCGGCACCGTCCAGCGCTGCTGCCCGGAGGCCCGGTCCAGGCGCACCAGCGTGCTGGAGCCGGCCACGAAGACGTCGTCGCCGTCGACGGTCGGCGAGCCCATGATCGTCTGGCCGATGTCGGTCGTCCACCTCGAGGCGCCGGAGGCGGCATCGAGGGCGTGCACGGTGCCGTTCCAGTCGCCGAGGTAGACGACGCCATCGACCACCGCCGGGGTCGAGCTCATGCCGCCGAGGCCGTCGAGCGACCACACGGGCGCCAGCGACCCCACGGTGTCCCGGGTGATCGTGGTCTCGTGCGGGTTGGCCCGGCTGCCGGCAGGATCGAACCCGGTGCTCGGCCACAGGACGGTCGGTGCCGCGGCCACGTCGCCATCCGCAGAACTTGCGGACGGGCCGCCACCTCCACCCGTCGAGCAGGACACACCGGTGACGAGCAGCGCGCCCGCCGAGGCGGCGGCCAGCACCCTCAGGACGTGGCGAGCGTGAAGCCCTCGTCGAGCCACCCGGTGATCCCCCCGATCATCTTCTTCACCGGTCGCCCCAGACCGGCGAGGCGCACCGCCGCCTTGTCGGCGCCGTTGCAGTGCGGGCCGGCGCAGTACACCACGAACGTCGTGTCGGCGGGATATGCGCCGAGGTTGCGCTCGGTGATCCGCCGGTGCGGCAGGTTCACGGCGCCCGGCACGTGACCGGCAGCGAACAGGTCGGGGCTGCGGACGTCGAGCAGCACGAAGGCCGCCCGTCCGGTCGTCAGATCTTCGTGTACGTCCCAGCAGTCGGTCTCGAACGCCAGCAGCGCCTCGAAGTGCGCCAGGGCAGCGGTGGCATCGGCCGCAGGGACGGAGGTGACGTGTGGTTGGTCGTCGAGCGCGGGCATGGGTGGCGGTCTATCACCGCGACCGGCGGGCGGGCCGTCCGTTGCGTGACGACCAGCGCCACGATGCCGAGATGCGCGGGTCGGCGTGGCGGACCTTTGGCACCCCGTGCTCCCAGTCGGCCTGGGCCCGCCCGCCCATCACCAGCAGGTCGCCGCTGGCGGGCGCCACGTCGAGGGACGCGCCGCCGCCGACCGGGCGGAGGTGGAACGGTCGGCGGCCGCCGAACGTCACGATGGCGACGAGGGTGTCATCGAGCCAGCGCAGCTCGGTGTCGCGGTGGGGCGCGACACTGTCGCGCCCGTCGCGGTAGTGATTGAGGCCGGGACCTCGCACGGTGACGCGGTAGCGGCGTTCGAGGTCGGCGGCAATGTCGGTGAGCACGGGATGGGGGAGCGCGTCCGCCCGTCCGTACCAGCGCGACAGGCGTGGTTCGTCGACCCAGCGGTCGAACATCTTGCGCCGACCCTGGCGCCAGTCGACGTCGCTCGCCAGCGCCACGAGCACCTCGTCGGCGCCGGGGACGTAGCCCCGCACCACGTCGACCCAACTCCGATCGTCGAGCCATCGGCGATCGGCCGTGGCGTGACGGTCGACGGCCACGTCTCCGGCCACCAGGAGGCTGGTCTGCAACGAGTGCACGCGGCGAGTGTAGTCGTCGAGACGAACAGGTGTTCGCCCTCGTGGGTACGCCGTTCCTGTCGCACCCCGTTCATAGGGTTGCGGCACCCGCCTCGGCGGCACTTCCCCAGCACGTCCCATCCCGATGCCACGAGGTGCCCCATGGCTGCCATACCGCTCACCGGTCCCTACCTGCCCACCCTGACCCATGCCTACGAACTGCTCGACGACCTGGTTGCCGAGGTCGGTCCCTGTTGCGGCGTCGCCTGCGTCTGCTCCCAGGGCTGGTCGCACGACCTCACCGTGTTCACGGGCGACGAGGCTGTGCCGGCGGCGGCCATCGACTGGGCGTGGTGTGTCGCCGCCAACGACCCCTCGGTGCTGGCGATGGTCGTGCTGTCGGTCGAGGACCGCCTGGGGGTTATCGCCGAGGCCGATCTGGCATGGTTCGGCGACGCGGCCGGCGAGCTGGCCACCGACGGCATCGAGCTGACTGACTGGGTGCGTACCGACGGCGACGTGTGCTGGTCGACCGCCCGGTTGCTCGGCCTCGACCGACCGGGATGGACGTGCTGAGCAGCGTCGATCGTGTGCTCGCGTCAGGCGGGTGCGATCTGCAGCGGCACCGACGTGATGACCGTGTTCGGGCGCCGCCGGAGGCGGGCGCGCAGCACCATGGCGCTCTGGTTGTGCAACGCCGTCTCCCACCAGTGGTTCACCACGAACTCGGGCACCACGACGGTTACGAGGTGGCCGGGCTCGCCCTTGTCGATCTCGTCGAGCAGGTGCAGCAAGGGGTTCGTCAGGTCGCGGTAGGGCGAGTGCACGACGCGCAGCTCCACGTCGATCTGGTTGCGCTCCCAGTCCGACACGATGCGGTCGTAGGCGGCGTCGTTCATGGCCACCGACACCGCGACCAGCTGATCCGGCCGCAGGGACCGGGCGTAGGTGAGCGCGTCGATCGTCCCCTTGTGCACCGATCCGACGAGCACCACGACTGTGTGCCGGGTCGCCACCGGGCGGTAGTCCTCGGGCATGCGCAGGCTCGAGGCCACGCGCCGGTAGTGCTTGCGGATCCGCAGGAAGACCACAGCGATGATCGGGATCAGCGCCGCTGGGATCCAGGCGCCGATGGTGAACTTCGACACCACGACGACGAGCAGCACGATGAACGTGGCGATGGCCCCGAGCACATTCACCGCGATGCGCATCCGGTAGCGGGGCTCGCGCAGGCGCAGGTGGTGGCGGACCATCCCGGCCTGGCTCAGGGTGAAGCCGGTGAACACGCCGACGGCGTACAGCGGGATCAGGGCGCTGGTGTCGCCCTGGAACACGACGACGAGCACGGCTGAGACGGCGCCGAGCGCAAGGATGCCGTTGGAGAACACGAGGCGGTCGCCGCGGTTGGACAGCTGTCGCGGCAGGAACCCGTCCGCGGACACGACCGACGCCACCCGAGGGAAGTCGGCGAACGCCGTGTTGGCGGCCAGGATCAAGATGGCGAACGTCGAGAACTGCAACACGTAGTACGGCACCGACCCTGCGCCGAACACCGCTGCGCCCATGATCGACAGCAGGGTCTCGTCCTCGGACACCGTCGGCTGCAGCTTGTGTGCCAGCACCGAGATGCCGAGGAACGCCGTGCCCAAGATGACACCCATCGCCACGAGGGTCTGGCTGGCGTTGCGGGACTCCGGCTTGCGGAACGCGGGCACGCCGTTGGAGATGGCCTCGACACCGGTCAATGCCACGGCGCCCGACGAGAAGGCGCGCAACAACAGCAGCACGGTGACCGGACCAAGAAGGGAGCCGTTGTGCGTGAGCTCCTCGAGCGATGTTTCGTTGACGGGCATCGGCTCGAGGCTGCCGGTCATTGTCCGGAACAGCCCGATGCCGATCAGCGCCGTGAGGCTGAGGACGTAGATGTACGTCGGCCCGGCGAACAACCGCCCCGACTCCTTCAGGCCGCGCAGGTTCGCCACAGTCATCAACACGATGAACCCGAGGCAGATCTCGACGCGATAGTCGAACAGCTCCGGGAACGCCGAGGTGATGGCGGCGACGCCGGCGCTGACCGACACGGCTGCCGTGAGGACGTAGTCGACGAGCAGCGACGCCGCCGCCACCAGCGACGGCGTCACACCCAGGTTCTCGCGGCTGACCACATAGGAACCGCCGCCGTTCGGGTAGGCGTGGATCGTCTGGATGTAGCTCGAGCACACGAGCACCAGCAGGATCGACACGATGATGGCGATCGGGATCAGGTCGTCGAGTGCCGCCATGCCCGCCACGGGCACGAGGACCAGCAGGATCTCCTCGGTGGCGTAGGCCGTGGACGAGATGGCGTCGGAAGCGAACACCGCCAGGCCGACCGGCTTACCGAGCCGTTGATGCTGCTCTGCCGCTGACGGCAGCGGCCTACCCACCAGCATGCGCTTGATCAGCGACGCGGACAGGGGCACGCGGGTCTTGTCCGTTGCCGTCTCGCCCGGATGGGTCTCTACGGGCGTCCCCGTGCTGGGCTCGGCCATCGCCAGTTCCTTCGCAGCTAGGACGCGTCGTGCGCGGGGGCGGAGTCCTCGACCACCGGTTCGATCATGGTCGGCTCGCCGTCGACCTCGTGGATGACCCCGAGCAGGCGCACTTGGGCGCCGGGGCGGATGTCGACCGGTCGTTCGGTGCCTCGGCATCGAACGACGACCTGCCCGGTGCCGTCGGAGACGGTGGCCTCGAACCGCCGGTTCGGCCCGGTCGGGACGATGCGCACCTCGCGGACCTCTCCGTGGACCTCGATCTCCCGGTTGTGGGGCGCGTCGCGCATCGTGGTGTCGCCGCGCTCGGCAAAGTGCGTCG
>CAZYKR010000305.1:0-4708 GCA_964648005.1 uncultured Iamiaceae bacterium | reverse complement strand
CCCGGATGACCCCCCCGCACCGCCCGGGGCGGCGGCCCGGCCGGCGAGGTGGGTGGCGGCAGACCCGGCGACGCCGGACGGCACCGCCGCCAGCGCGGGGACCGCTCCCGACGTGGCGGGCACGCCTGCCGGCCCCATCGACTGGTCGGCCTGCGGCACGGGGCTGACCTGCGCACAGCTCGCGGTGCCCGCCGACCCCGCCGACCCCGACGGTCCCACCGTCGAGGTCGCCGTCACGAGACGTGCCGCCACCGGCGCCGACGTGATCGGCCCGCTGTTCGTGAACCCCGGCGGTCCGGGGGCCGCCACGCGGGACCTCGTGGCGGCCGACTGGCCGTCCGAGGTCACCGCTCGCTTCGACATCATCGGTGTGGATCCCCGCGGCGTCGGCGCGTCGATGCCGCTGCGCTGTGGTGAGGACCCGGCGATCGACGCCTTCCGCGAGGTCGACGCCGAGCCGACGACCGACGTCGGCCGGACCGAACTCGTCGAGGCCGCGGCGGCCATCGCCGATGCCTGCGGACGCACCGACGCCGACACGTTGGCGTCGACCAGCACCGCCGTGCACGTGGCGGACCTCGATGCCGTGCGCGCCGCCCTCGGGTCCGAGCAGCTCAGCTTCGCCGGCTTCTCGTACGGCACGGCGATGGGGCTCGCGTACGCCGCCGCCCACCCCGACCGCGTCCGGGCGCTGGTGCTCGACGGTGTCGTCGACCCCGAGCTGGACCTGATCGGTCTGCTCGAGGGACAGGCGGCCGCCATCGAGGCCGCCCTGGACGAGCTCGATGCCCGCTGCCGAACGGCGGGTGCCTGCGCCACGACGGACGTCGTCGGCACCTGGGACCGTGTCGAGGCAGCACTCGCCGCCGACCCGGCGGGCCCAGGACCCGCCGCCCTGCGGCTGGCCACGATCGCCGCCACCTACTCGCCCTCGGGCATCGATCAGCTGCCCGAGGTGCTCGTCGCCGCGGCGCGCGGCGAGCTCGGTCCCCTCGAACGGTTGGCGGACCGGTACGTGTCGCTGGCGGACTATGCGCCGTACGCCGCCTACCTGTGTCGGGACCTGCCGCACCCCGACACGGTCGACAGCTACCTCGCCGAGGTGACGCGCGTGGGCACGACGGCGCCGCGGCTCGGCCCCGCCGTCATCGCCGAGCTCCTGCCGTGCGCCACCTGGCCCGAGCCCAGCGTCGGCGCACCGGGCCCCATCGCTCCCGACGGCCTGTCGCCCGCCCTGGTCATCGGCAACACCGGCGATCGGGCCACCCCGCTCGCCTGGGCGCAGGCCGTGGCCGCCGACCTGCCGGGGGCCGCCCTCATCACGGTCGACACCGAGGGCCACACGGCGCTGTTGCGCAGCGCGTGCGTCCAGCGCGCCGCCGTCGCGTACCTCCTCGACGGGACCCTGCCGCCGGTCGGCACCACCTGCTGATCGGTGTCGGCGCAGGTCAACGGGCACGTTCGAAGGGCGCGCCGGGCGACCATATGATGCGCCGCACGGTGCGCCGGGGGGCCGCCGCCGAGGAGGGCAACGGGGATGGAGTTCAACCTGGCGCAGGTGCACGAGGCCGTCGCAGCTTCGGCTCCCGACCGACCGAGCATCATCCAGGGCGAACGCAGCTCCACCTACGGCGAGCTCACGGACCGCACCCGCCGGCTGGCCAACCACCTCCTCGCCAACGGCCTCGGTGCCCACCGCGAGCGCGGCGACCTCGACGGGTGGGCGTCGGGCCAGGACCACCTGGCGCTGTACCTGCACAACGGGCCCGAGTACCTCGAGGGGATGCTCGGCGCCTACAAGGCCCGCGTCGCCCCGTTCAACGTGAACTACCGCTACGTGGCCGAGGAACTGCGCTACCTGCTCGACGATGCGGGCGCACGGGCGATCGTCTACCACTCGGCGTTCGCGCCGGTCCTGGAGGCCGTCCGGCCGGACCTGCCGAACCTCGCCGTCCTGCTGCAGGTCCCCGACGCCTCCGGCCACGAGCTGCTGCCGGACGCCGTGTGGTACGAGGATGCGCTCGCCGCCGCCAGCCCGGCGAAGCCCGACGTCACCTGGTCGCCCGACGACCTATACATCCTCTACACCGGCGGCACCACCGGCATGCCCAAGGGCGTGCTGTGGCGGCAGGCCGACATCTTCTGCGGTGCGCTCGGCGGTCGTCAGCTCGGCACCGGCGAGGAGTGGGCGAGCCTCGACGCCATCGTCGAGGCGGCCCAGACCGGCGGGGTGCGCTTCATGCCGACGGCGCCGTTCATGCACGGTGCCGCCCACTGGATGGCCTTCAACGGGTTCACGGGCGGCCACACCATCGTGCTGCCCCGCAACACCACGACGCTCGACGCCGCCGACGTGTGGTCGACCGTGCAGGAGCAGGGCGCCAACATCTTGTTGATCGTCGGCGACGCCTTCGCCCGGCCCTTGCTCGACGAGTACGACCGGGGCAACTACGACGCCAGCTCGCTCATGATGCTGGTCAGCGGCGGCGCCGCGCTCTCCGCGCCGGTCAAGAACGCGCTGCTCGAGCGCCTCGGGCACATCGCCATCATGGACGGCCTCGGCTCGTCCGAGACCGGGCAGCAGGCGTCGCAGGTCGTCGCCGCCGGCGCTGAAGCCACCACCGGAACCTTCACCCCCGGCCCCGGCATGTGCATCGTCGACGAGACCATGACCCGGGTCCTGCCGGCCGGCTCCACGGAGCTCGGCTGGCTGGCGCAACAGGGACGGGTGCCGCTCGGCTACCTCGGCGATGCCGACAAGACGCGCCGCACGTTCCCGGTGATCGACGGCGTGCGGTACTCGGTGCCCGGCGACAAGGCCAACTACACCGTCGACGGGATGTTGGAGCTGCACGGCCGCGACTCGGTGACCATCAACTCCGGCGGCGAGAAGATCTTCGCCGAGGAGGTCGAGGCGGCGCTGGCGCATCACCCGGCCGTCTACGACGTCATCGTCGCCGGTCGCCCCTCCGAACGGTGGGGCTCGGAGGTGGTGGCGGTCGTGCAGCTGCGCGACGGCATGGACGTCGCCGAGGCCGATCTGCTCGCCGAGTGCGAGCGCCACATCGCCCGCTACAAGCTGCCCAAGGACTTCGTGTTCGTCGACAAGATCCAGCGCAGCCCGAGCGGGAAGGCGGACTACCGCTGGGCTGCGGCCCAGGTCGCGCCCGGCGCCTGACCATCCGCGCCGTGCCCGACGTCGCCTCCTACCGTTGCCCCGCATGACCTCCCGGCGTGTCCGGTCGCGTCGTCGCGGCCTACGTCCGACCCAATGGCTGATGATCGCCATCGCCGTCTCCACCCTGACCAGCGCCGCCATCCTGGCGCTGCCGCGCCCCCAGGCGGCGTCGGCGCAGGCGGACGGCACGACGGCCGGGCTGCCCCGGGTGTCACCGGGCGTCGTGGCCCCGCCCGTCGTCGTCGACCAAGCGGCTGCACCCTGGCACCAGCCCGGCTGGATCGCCGCCGAGAACGCCCTGCCGGGGACCACCGACTGGCACATTGCCGACGACCGGGCCGCCTGGGAGAAGATCCGCGGCTACGCCTGGGCCACCAGCGTCGACGTCGGCGAGACCGTCAACCTCTCGGTCGAGGCACCCGGCGGGCGCTGGCGGGCCGACGCCTACCGCATGGGCTACTACGGCGGCACCGGCGCCCGGCTGGTGTGGCGGTCCGAGGACCAGGAACCGGTCGACCAACCCGACCCGGTCACCGACTACCTCTCGGGGGCGCTCGAGGCGCAATGGTCCCCGTCGCTCACGGTGTCGACCGATTCGTGGCCGCCCGGCATGTACCTGTTCAAGCTGACGAGCGACGACGGCGGGGCCACGTTCGTCCCCCTCGTCGTGCGCGACGACGTCTCGACGTCGGACCTGCTCTTCCAGAGCGCCGTCACGACCTGGCAGGCCTACAACGGCTGGGGCGGCGGCAGCCACTACACCGGTCCCGGTGGCACGGCGCAGGGCCGCGCCAGCGTGATCTCGTTCGACCGTCCCTACACGGGCAACGGCTCGGGCGAGTTCCTCGGCCGGGAATTCGAGCTCATCTACTTCATGGAGCGCCTCGGGCTCGACGTCAGCTACTGGACCGACATCGACCTGCACGAGCGCGGCGAGCTCGCCCGCAACCACCGGGCGGTCGTCATCGGCGGGCACGACGAGTACTACACGACCGCGATGCGGCGGCACCTCGAGGACGCCCGCGACGCCGGCGTCAACATCGCCTTCTTCGGCGCCAACAACGTGTACCGCAAGATCCGCCTCGACGACGGCCCGAACGGCACGAGCCGGCGGCAGACGAACTTCCGGTCGACGAGCGACCCGATGATGGCCTACGACGAGTCCGAGGTGACCGTCGAGTGGCGTGTCGACCCGTCCAACGAGCCGGAGAGCACCCTCACGGGGTCGTACTACGAGTGCAACCCGGTCGAGGCCGACATGGTGATCTTCGACCCCGACAGCTGGATCTTCGCCGGTTCCGGCGTCGAGCAGGGCACCCGCTGGGACGACGTCGTCGGCAACGAGTACGACCGCGTCACGCCGGCAGCGCCGACGCCAGCGTCGATCCAGGTGCTGGCGCACTCCCCCGTCACCTGCAAGGGCAAGAGCAGCTACGCCGACATGACGTACTACACGACCTCGAGCGGTGCCGGCGTGTTCGACGCCGCCACGTTCTGGCTGATCCCCCCGCTCGACGACGCCTGCGAGCC
>CAZYKR010000304.1:0-4740 GCA_964648005.1 uncultured Iamiaceae bacterium | reverse complement strand
CCGGGTCGCGGGGCGAGCAGCTCGGGGGCGAGTCGCACGTCGCCCGGCAGGAGGCCCTCGGCCAGCAGCGCCAGCACCACGGCGCCGACCCGTTGGTACGACGTCTCGAAGGTGTCGGTCGCCTGGCGGCGACCCAGGCCGTCCCAGATGATGTCGAGCAGTTCGACGGCGGCGTCGGCATCGAGGTCGTGGCGGATCGTGCCCTCCGCCTGGGCCTGCGTCAACAGGGGAGCGAACTGCGCCACGATGAAGGCGTTGAGTCGGCCGATGGCCTCGGCGGCGTCGGCCGAGGCGTGGAGCCGGCTGCGGAAGGTGGCGATGGCCACGGCGGCCTCGGGGTCGACGAAGGCCTGGTCGGCGAGCAGGCGCAGCAACCCGAAGCCGATCGACGCTCCGGGGGCGTCCGCGGCGTCGACCAGCCGGGCGACGTCGTCGGCGAGCAGCTCTTCGGCGAGCGCCTCGTAGAGGTCCTCCTTCGACGGGAAGTAGTTGTAGAAGGTCCCGGTGGAGAGGCCCGCCTCGGCCAGCAGCTCGCGGGTGGTGATGTCGGCATAGCCCGAGCGCCGCAGGCAGACCAGTGCCGCGTCCATGATGCGGCGCCGCACGGCGTCCTTGTGCTCGTCGCTGACCTTGGGCACCGGGCCTCCTTCGACGGCGCAGCGTACGCGCCGGCGTCGTGGACGGCGATAGCGTGCGCCGCCGTGACGGTTCGCATCGGCGTCCTCGGCGCCGGCTTCATCGCTCGCTACCACCTGAGCATGCTGGCGAGCGCCCGCACGCCCCACGAGGTCGTCGGCATCCACGACCCCGACGGCGCCAAGGCGCAGTCCCTCGGCCGGGAGTTCGACGTCACGGTCCTGCCGACCGAGGAGGCCGTGCTCGATGCTGCCGACGCCGTCTACGTGTGCACGTGGACGTCCGAGCATCCGCGGCTGGTGGCGGCAGCGGCGGCGGCGGGCCGGGCCGTGTTCTGCGAGAAGCCGCTGGCCGTCGACCTCACCGTCGCACGATCGATGCTCGCCGACGTGCGCGCCGCCGGTGTGGTGCACCAGGTGGGTCTGGTCCTGCGCGACGCCCCGGCGATGCGCCTGCTCCAGTCGCTGGTGCACGAGCCGTCGTCGGGTCCGGTGATGGGGGTCGTGTTCCGCGACGATCAGTACCTGCCGGTGCAGGGCGTCTACGGGTCGGACTGGCGTGCGGACAAGACGCGAGCCGGCGCCGGGGCGCTGCTCGAGCACTCGATCCACGACCTCGACCTGCTGGAGTGGGTCATCGGGCCGATCGCGTCGGTGACGTGCCGTACCGAGCGGCAGCACGCCATCGACGGGATCGAGGACCTGGCCGTCGTGCTGGCGACGTTCGCCGGCGGCGGCATCGCCACGCTGACCTCGGTCTGGCACGACATCCTCGCCCGCCCGAGCCTGCGCCGCATCGAGGTCCTGTGCCGCGACGCCATGATCACGGCGGAATCCGACCTCTGGGGTCCGGTGCGCCGCCAGCGCGACGCCGAAACGCTCGACGTGGCCGGCGACGCCCTGCGCGACGAGTTGGCGGCGCGCGGGCTCAGGCTGCGCAACCCCGATGACGGGTTCCTGCGGGCCGTGCGTGACGGCACCTGCGCCGAGCCCGGGCTCGAGGTGGCGGTGCGCGCCCATGTGCTGCTCGATGCCTGCTACCGGTCGGCACACGCCGGCGGTGTCCCGATCGAGGTCCCACCCGCCCTCGACGAGGAGGAACCATGACGACCGACGCTCCCCAACACCCGGTGGATCGCGGCCAACCGGGCGACACCCTCGCCAACGTCGCCGAACGCCTGCGCGCCCCGCTGGTCGAGGTGCTCGAGACCCAGCGCGCCGTGCGGCGGCTCCTGCCCGACGATGTCGACGACGCCATCGTGCTGCGCTGCATCGAGCTGGCCTTGCGCGCCCCGACGGGCAGCAACGGCCAGAACTGGGAGTTCGTGGTGGTGCGCGACGCCGACGTGAAGGCGAAGCTGGCGCACCGCTACGCCCAGGCGTGGCGGCTCTACGGCGCTGCAGGCGAACGGATGACCGCCGGCGACGAGTCGATGCGCAAGGTCCTGGCGGCCGTGGCGTGGCAGGTCGAGCACTTCACGGAGCTACCGGTGCTCGTCGTCGCCTGTCTGCGCTCGACCGGTTCGTCGGGACGGGTGCCGTACGTGCCGCTGCCGCACATCGCCAACACGTCGTACTTCGGCTCGATCTACCCGAGCGTGCAGAACCTGCTGCTCGCGGCCCGGGCGCTCGGCCTCGGTGCGTCGCTGATCACCCTGCCGCTGTGGAGCGTGACGTCGGCGCGCTCGATCCTCGGCCTGCCGCTGTCGGTGACGCCGTGCGCCGTCGTGCCCCTCGGCTGGCCGCGCGGCCGGTACGGACCGACCACGCGCCGACCGGTGGGCGAGGTGGTGCACCTCGATCGCTGGGGGACGCAGCCCTGGCGGTGACGGCGTGGCTCGATCTGCGGCTGCGATCGGTCACCGGTGAGGCTCCAGGACCGCCTTGCCCACGATGCGCCGGGCGATCAGGTCGTCGAGCAGGTCCGGGAGGTCGGCGAGCGCGCCACGCCGGCTGAGGTCGTCGACGAGTCCACCAGCTCGCCACAGGTCGACGATCTCGGCCTGGGCCTGGCGACACAGGTCCGGTCGGCGAGCACGGTAGGCGCCCCAGTGCAGGCCACTCACGGCGTAGTTCTTGACCAGCAGGTGGTTGGTGCGCGCCGGCGCGTAGGTGCCGCCCGCAGCTCCGAGGACCACGATCGTCCCTTCGAAGGCGATGCAGCGGGTCGATGCCTCGAAGAGGTCGCCGCCGACCGGATCGAGCACGATTCGTGCCCCGTCCGGGCCGACGGCGTCGCGTAGCGCCTGCACCAGCGTGTCGGTGCCGTCCGACGTGTCGAGCGCCGCCGTGTCGACGGCGACGTCGGCGCCGAGCGCGAGCGCCCGTGCCGTCTTGGCGGCGCCGTGCGCGGTGGCGACGACGCGTGCGCCGGCGGTGACGGCCAGGCGGACGCAGGCGGTTCCCAGACCGCCGGTGGCGCCGTGGACCACCACCGTGTCGTCGGGCGTCACGTGGGTGAGCCGGTGCAGGGCGAACCACGCCGTCTGGTAGGTGACATGGGTGGCAGCGGCGATGTCGGCGGGCAGCTCGTCGGGGATGGGGTGGGCTTGGGCGACGGGCACGAGCGCCTGTTCGGCGAAGCCCCCAGCGGGGAGCGCCGTGGCGGCGACGACGCGCTCGCCGACCGGGAGGTCCGGCAGGTCGGCCCAGTCCGCCCGGTCGCGGGGACCGAGCGCCAGCACCCGCCCGGCGACCTCGAGCCCCGGGGTGAACGGGTGGGGCGGACGTTCCTGATACCCGCCACGACACAGCAGCACGTCGGCGAAGTTGACGCCCGCCGCCTCGACCTCGACGAGCGCCTGGCCGGGTCCCGGCTCGGGGACCTCGACCGCATCGAGTCGCAGCACGTGCTGCGGCTCGCCGGGGGCGTGGACGCGCCAGGCCTGCATCACCGGAGCGACGCTAGCGGCCCGGTGCTGCCGTGGGCGGCAGCCATCCATCGGTGAAGCCGACGAACCCAACGTGTTCGAACGCGCCGAGCACCATCAGGTCGAGCGTGCCGACCGAGCCGTCCTCGCCCCGCACCACCGCCAGGACGTGCAGGTGGCGGACGTCGTCGGCGGCGGCGGAGCCATCGAGGCGTCGGATGCCGATGGCGAGCTCGTCGTGCCAGCGCTCGGGATCCCACCAACCGTCGGTCGGTCCGAGCGCTCGCATCGGGACTCGGCAGGTGACGGTGCATTCGATGCCGTCGGGCGTGCGCACGGCGGTCGGCCAACGGGTGCCCGGAGCGAACCGCACGGCAGCGAACACCTCGTCGTCGTGCCACGACCACGCCGCGACGGTGCCGTCGTCGGCGCGCACCGCGAGACGGGCCGCAGCCGTGGCGGGCAGCACGAGGGGCGGGGCGCCGAGCTCCGCCAGGGCGCGCAGGTGCGCCACGCCGGCGTCGTGGCGCACCAGGCCGTGCCGTGGGGGAGCGTGGCCGATCGTGTCGTGCGCCGTGACGGCCACGATCGTGCCCGTCGCTCGACGCAGCCCGAGTCCGGGCGCAGGCCAGCTGCCGCCGTCGAGGGCGGGCGGTCCGTCGGCCCTGAGGTGCCAACCGCAGGCCATCCCGGCGGTGGCACCATCGCCGAGGTCGGCTCGCACGGTCACGGTGTCGTCGGACACCGTGACCGGTGCGCGGTCGGCCCAGGCGAGCGGGACCTCCCGCCCTCCGGCGGATGCCCCTGCCGGTGTCTCGCCGGTGTCCCGGCCGGAGGCGCACACGGCGGTGATGTCGGTCCCGCGCGCCGTGGCGACGGCGGTGGCGGCGACGGCCAACTCGGGGAAGCGGTGATCGACGGCGACGATGACCTCGGCGTCGCTGCCGTCCCAGAGCACCGCCAGCGTCCGCCGGACGGTGCCGGGGTGTGGCGGCGGGGCGAGCTCCGGCGTGGCCTCGCTCACGCAGGCGCCTCGGCCGACGCCTCCGGACCTGCGGCGGTGCCGTCGAGGTCGGCGTCGTCCGGCGTCGACCCGGCGAACCGGTCGGCGGGGGGCGCGGCGGCGTCGGCCGAGGGGCCGGTGAGCTCGTCCTCGTCGCCGTCGGCGGGCCGCCACTCGTGGGGGGTGCCCGACGGGGTGAGGAGATGGCTGATCACCGATGGCGGTTGCGGGT
>CAZYKR010000303.1:0-4746 GCA_964648005.1 uncultured Iamiaceae bacterium | reverse complement strand
CAGCAGCACCCCGGCGGCGACGAGCGCCACGGGGACGAGCACGTCGAGCCGGCCGATCGTCCAGGCGGCTGCGTCGGCGATGGCGCTGCCCACGACCCCGGCGGACCCGGCGTAGATCCCGAGGCCGGCGACGACCGCGACGACGAGCAGCGCGATGCCCCAGGCGTCGTGCCCGTGACCGTCGAAGGCCTCACGAACGGCGCCGCTGAACCCTCCGCCTTTGGCGGAGCGCTTGGCCGACGACCGCGACCGGCCGGCCGAGCGCCCCTTGGCGGACGACCTCGACCGGTTGCTCGAGCCGCGCTTGGCGGACGACTTGGACGTCGACGACGTGCGCGTCTTCGACGTTGACCTGCCTTGCTGCTTCGTTGCCACCTCGAACCATCCGGACGTGTGCGCGTAGGAACAGTTGCGTGGCACCGCAGCGGCCCGGTTCCGCCCGCGCTGAGGTGACGTTGTCGCTCAGTACTGGTGCCCCACCCTACCGGCACCGGCGCGCCGTCCTCGGGGATGGCGCGACGACCGGGATCCGTTGATCAGTCGAGCACGCCGTGGTCACGGCATGACGCCGACCAACCTCCCGGCGTGACCCGCACCCGCAGCCGACGTCCGCAGCTGGGACAGAACCGGGGTGGATCGAGGGGGCGGCGACAGGCGGTCCGGTCGCAGGACCCCTCGGGTGCGCCGCACCACCGGCAGTAGGGGTCGGTCACAGCACCTTCGACAGCACGCCGACCGGCATGCGCAGGTCCTCGAGCATCTGCAGGTCCGCTTCGGGGGTGCGGCCGAGCGTCGTCAGGTAGTTGCCGACGATCAGGGCGTTGATGCCCGAGGTCATGCCCATCGTCTGCAGCTCGCGCAGCGTCACCTCGCGGCCGCCGGCGAAGCGCAGGATGACCGACGGCAACCCGAGGCGGAACAGGGCGATCCAGCGGATGGCCTCGAGCGGCTCGACCAGGTCGAGGTTGCCGAACGGCGTGCCGGGGCGCGGGTTCAAGAAGTTGATCGGCACCTCGGCCGGCTCGACGTCGCGCAGCTGTCCGATGAGCTCGATGCGCTGGTCGACGGTCTCGCCCATGCCCAACAGGACCCCGCAGCACAGCTCCATGCCGTGCTCGTGCACGCGCTGGCAGGTCTCGAAGCGCTCCTCCCAGGTGTGGGTGGTGACCACCTTGGGGAAGAACGACTGGGCCGTCTCGAGGTTGTGGTTGTAGCGGTGGACGCCGCCCTCGGCGAGGCGCCGGGCCTGGTCGTCGTCGAGGATCCCGGCGGAGACGGCGACGTTGATGCCGACCCGGTCCCGCACCATCGGCACCAGCTCCAGCAGGCGCTGCATGGTGCGCTCATCGGGCCCGCGCACGGCGAGCACGATGCAGAACTCACTGGCGCCGAGCCGAGCGGTCTCCTCGGCGGCACGCAGCACCTCGTCGGTGTCGAGGAACGGGGTGGCGAGCACCTGCGTCTCGAACTTCGCCGACTGCGAGCAAAAGTGGCAGTCCTCGGGACAACCACCCGTCTTGGCAGACAGGATGCCCTCAACCTCGACCTCGGGTCCGCACCACGCCAGGCGCACCTCGTGCGCGAGCGCCGCCAGCGACGGCACCGCCGTGTCGGGCAGCGCCGCCAGCGCGGCGAGGTCCGCGAGCGGGAGCTGCTCCCGCCGGTCGAGCAGGACCTCCCCAGCGGCGGCGATCAGGGCACGAG
Organism: uncultured Iamiaceae bacterium; assembly: GCA_964648005.1. Taxonomy (GTDB): domain Bacteria; phylum Actinomycetota; class Acidimicrobiia; order Acidimicrobiales; family Acidimicrobilacustridaceae; genus JAGQTE01. Next base: position 3,042 of record CAZYKR010000303.1, on the reverse strand, counting down.
CGGAGCCGTCGGACATGGTCCGCGACCGTACCGAAAGCCCGTTCTGGTAGTGAAACCGGTGCGTTTGCGCACCGGTTTCACTACCAGAACGAAGTTCGTCGGCGGTCAGGCTTCCATGACCACGGGGACGATCATCGGACGCCGCTTGGTCTGGGCGTTGACGAAGCGCCCGGCGGCCCGGCGCACCTTGCGTTGCAGCGTCTCGATGTCGGTGGCGCCGTGGTCGAACGCTTCGGACACGGCGGCGCGCACCTGCTCGGCGCACTCGTCGAGGAGGTCCTCCGCCTCGGGGGCGTAGACCCAGCCGCGCGTGATGATCTCCGGCCCCGTGATGATCGAGCCGTTGGAGACGTCGACGGCGACGATCACGACGACCACGCCTTCCTCGGCCAGCACCTGGCGGTCGCGCAGCACACCCTGGCCCACGTCGCCGACGATGCCGTCGACGTAGAGGTACCCGGCCGGGACGGCGTCGCGCTCGACGCGCAGGCCGTCGTCGTCGAGCACCACCCGGTCCCCGTCCTCGCACACTGCGACGTTGTCGTGGTCGATGCCCATCGTCCGGCCGAGCCGGGCGTGCGAGACCATGTGGCGGTACTCGCCGTGGACCGGGACGAAGTACTCCGGTCGTGCCACGCTGAGCAGCATCTTGAGCTCCTCCTGCTTGGCGTGGCCGGTGGCGTGCACGTCCGAGATGCCGGAGTGCACGACCTCGGCGCCGAGGCGGATCAGCCCATCGATCACCTTCGAGACGTTGGCCTCGTTGCCGGGGATCGGGTGACTCGACAAGATCACGGTGTCGGTGTCGCCGACCTTGATGAACTTGTTCTCCCCCGCAGCCATCAAGGCCAGCGCCGAGAACGGCTCCCCCTGCGAGCCGGTCGAGATGATGCACAGGTCGGCCGGGTCGAGGTCATCGATCTCGGCGATGTCGCGCAACCGGTTCGACGGGATGTCGAGCAGCCCCATCTCCCGGGCGAGCCGCACGTTCTTGCCCATCGACAGGCCCATCGTGGCGATGGTCCGATCGAAGGCGATGGCGGCGTCGGCGATCTGCTGCACCCGGTGGATGTGGCTGGCGAAGCACGTGGTGATGATGCGCCGACCCTCATGCTGGTGGAACAGGTCGTACAGCACCCGTCCCACCGCTCGCTCCGACGACGAATGCCCGTGCTCGTCGGCGTTGGTCGAGTCCGACAGCAGCAGCCGGATGCCGTCGCCGGTGGCGAGCGAGCCGATCCGGGCGAGATCGGTGAGCCGACCGTCGACCGGCGTGAGGTCGAGCTTGAAGTCACCCGAGTGCACGATCGTGCCCTGCGGGGTGTGGAACGCGGTGGCGAAGCCGTGCGGCACCGAGTGCGTCACGGGGATGAACTCGACGTCGAAGGGTCCGATGCGGCGCCGTTCGCCGTCGGCGACCGGGATCAGCTCCGTATTGCGCAGCAGCCCGGCCTCTTCGATGCGGTTGCGCGCCAACCCGAGGGTCAGCGCCGAGCCGTAGATCGGGAAGGACACCTCCCGGAGCAGGAACGACAGACCGCCGACGTGGTCCTCGTGCCCGTGAGTGGCGATGCAGCCCTCGATGCGGTCGGCGTTGTCGAGCAGGTAGCTGAAGTCGGGCAGGACCAGGTCGATGCCCAGCATGTCGAGATCGGGGAACATCAGCCCGCAGTCGAGGAGCATGATGCGCCCCTCGACCTCGATGCAGGCGCAGTTGCGGCCGATCTCCCCCAGCCCGCCGAGGAACGTGATGGTGACGGGCGCGGCCATGTCGGGCGATTGTGGCAGACGGCGGCCCTCAGGCGCGACCGAGGCCGGCCAGCACGGCGCGGGCCCGGTCGGCGAGGCCGTCGGGCGGCGGCCCCATCGGCAGGCGGCACTGGCCGACGCCGAGGCCCATGACGTCGAGCATCACCTTCGTCGGGATCGGGTTCGGGGCATCGTCGCCGGTCTCGTAGGCGTACGACGGCAGGAGGCGGGCGTTGATCTCGGCGGCCCGCGCCACGTCGCCGGCGAAGAAGGCGTCGTAGAGGTCCGACAGCTCGAGGCCGGCCCAGTGCGAGGCGACGCTGATCGTGCCCACCGAGCCGACCGCCGCCAGCGGCAGGTTCAGTGGGTCGTCGCCGCTGTAGAGCTCGAACCCGTCCGGCGCGTCGGCGATGAGCTGCGCTGCGGCCCCCGGGTTGCCCGACGCGTCCTTGACCGCCCAGATGTTCGGCACCTCCTCGACGAGGCGCAGGATCGTGTCGTGCTCGATCTTGCGGCCGGTGCGCACCGGGATGTCATAGAGCATCACGGGCAGCTCGGTGGCGGCGGCCACGGTGCGGAAGTGCGCCTCGATCCCGGCCTGCCCCGGGCGGTTGTAGTACGGCGTGACCAGCAGCACGGCGTCCATCCCGGCGCCGTCGGCCTGTGCCGTCAGCCCGGCGGCGTGGGCCGTGTCGTTGGTGCCGCTGCCGGCGATCAGCGGCACGTCGACGGCGCCGCGCACGGCATGCCACACCGCCACCTGCTCCTCGTCGGTGAGCACGGAGGCCTCGCCGGTGGTGCCGGTGACCACGAGGGCGTCGCTGCCGTTGCTGACGAGATGGCTCGCCAGTCGGCAGGTGGTGTCGAGGTCGAGCGCACCCGACGCGTCGAAGGCGGTGACCATCGCCGTGATCACCGGACCGAACCGTGCCATGTGCCTACTCCTCGTCCGATCGGTCGGCCCGCTCGCTCGTCCGATCCCGGCCGAGTGTCGCCAACAGATCCTCGTGCAGCTCGAACCACACCGTGTGGTACGAGTCGATCGTCGCCTTGTCGACCCAGTCTGTTGACCCGGCATGCACCCGGTCCAACGCGTAACCCAGCCGCGGGGCGTACGAGGCGAACCGCTCGAGGGTCCGGCCGAGCGGGTCGAGCAGTGGCAGGACCTGCGCGTGCACGTCGTCGAGCTGCGCCAGGGCGTCGGCATCGTGCGCTGGATCGGCGTGGTCGTTGACCACCGGACCGTCCGGGCCGGGGCGCACCTGCCACACCGTGCACGCGCGCAGCAGGTGG
>CAZYKR010000302.1:0-4749 GCA_964648005.1 uncultured Iamiaceae bacterium | reverse complement strand
CTCTCCGGCGGCAGCGGTCATCGGCATCGCCTTCGTCGGCACCGGCTGGGCCCTCGTGTTCCCGGCGGTGACCGCCTGGCTGTCGGGGCGCGTGCCCGACGCCGAGCGCGGCAGCGCCCTCGGCTCGCTCATCTCGTTCATGGACATCGGCCAGGGCACGGGTGGCTACCTGGTCGGCGGCCTGGCCGACGCCTTCGGCTTCGCCACCGCCTTCGTGGCGCCGGCGCTGCTCGCCGCCGCCGGCGGGATCGTGCTCGCCACGGCGGTCCGGCGCCCCGACCCGCACCCGCCGGTCGCCTCGTAAGCTCGCCCGCCATGGTCGCTGCCCAGGCTTCGCAGGCTCGCATCGGTCGCACCGTCGCCGAGTCCACCCCCGCCTTCACCCCGGTGCCGCGGCCTCCGGCCGGCGCCCCCAACGTGCTCGTCGTCGTGCTCGACGACCTCGGCTTCGGCCAGCTCGGCTGCTTCGGCTCGGATCTGTCCACGCCGACGATCGACGCCCTCGCCGACGGCGGGCTGCGCTACCGCCGGTTCCACGTCACCGCCCTGTGCTCACCGACGCGCGCCTGCGTGCTCACCGGGCGCAACCACCACCGCGTCGGCATGGGCTTCCTGACCGATGTGCCGATCGGCTTCCCCGGCTACACCGGCAGGATCCCGCCGAGCGCGGCGACGGTGGCGCGCCTGCTGCGCGACGCCGGGTACTCGACCTACGCCGTCGGCAAGTGGCACCTTGCCCCCCGGTGGGAGCAGAGCGCGTCCGGTCCGTTCGATCGCTGGCCGCTCGGCCAGGGGTTCGAGCGCTACTACGGGTTCCTGGCCGGCGACACCAACCAATGGACGCCCGACCTGGTCCGCGACAACGGCTTCGTCGAACCACCAGGCACGCCCGCCGACGGCTACCACGTGAGCGAGGACCTCGCCGACCAGACGATCCGGCTGCTCACCGACCAGCACCACGCCACGCCGGCCAAGCCGTGGTTCTGCTACCTGGCGCCGGGCGCCACCCACGCGCCACACCAGGCGCCGGCCGAGTGGATCGATCGCTTCCGCGGTCGCTTCGACCACGGCTGGGACGCCTGGCGCGACGAGGTGATGGCCCGCCAGGTCGCGCTCGGCATCGTCCCCTCGGGCACGACGCTCCCGCCGCGCCCGTCGTGGGTACCGGCGTGGGAGGACTGCTCCCCCGACGAGCGCCGCCTCTACGCCCGCATGATGGAGGTCTTCGCCGGCTTCCTCGCCCACACCGACGCCCAGCTCGGTCGGGTCGTCGACCACCTCCGCACCACCGGCCAGCTCGACAACACCGTCGTCGTGGTGCTCTCCGACAACGGCACCAGCGCCGAGGGCGGCCCGACCGGCTCGTTCAACGAGCACCGCTTCACCCACAACCTCGTCGACGACGTCACCGACACCATCGCCCGCATCGACGAGCTCGGCGGCCCACGTGCGTACAACCACTACGCCTGGGGCTGGGCATGGGCTGGCAACACCCCGATGCGGCTGTGGAAGCGCTACACGTGGCTCGGCGGCGTGCGCACCCCGCTGGTCGTGCACTGGCCCGCCGGCATCGACGCCGCGCAGGCCGGCGCCGTCCGCGACCAGTTCTGCCACGCCGTCGACCTCGCCCCCACCGTGTTGGACATCGTCGGCCTCGACGTGCCCACCCACGTCGACGGGGTCGAACAGCAGCCGATGGACGGCGCGTCGCTGGCGCCGACGTTCGACGACGCCGAGGCTCCCACTCCTCGCCGCACGCAGTACTTCGAGATGCTCGGCAGCCGAGCCATCTACCAGGACGGGTGGAAGGCCACGACCGACCACGTCGGCGCCCAGCTCGACGTCGAGGTCGAGCTGCTCGAGGGCAGCCACGACTTCGCCACCGACCGCTGGGCCCTGTTCGACCTGAGCAACGACTTCTCGGAGGCCCACGACGTCGCCGGCGATCACCCCGAGGTGCTCGCCGAGCTGGTCGAGCGCTGGTGGGCCGAGGCCGGGGCCAATGACGTGCTGCCGCTCGACGACAGCTTCATCGGGCGCGCCATCGCCCTGGAACCCTCACCGTGGCCGGTCGGCTGGCGCCACACGTACCGCCCCGGCGGCGGTCCGGTCGCCGAGGACGTGCTCCCGCCGATGGGCGGTGGCTTCCGGCTCACCGCTGAGCTCACGGTCGCATCCGACGCGACGCCCGACGGCGTGCTCGCCGCACTCGGCGACTGGTCCAACGGCTGGGTCCTGCACCTGCTCGACGGACGGCCGGTGTGCTGCATCAACCTGTTCGGCGAGCCGATCGTCGCCGCCGCCGATGCCGCTGATGCACTGACGCCGGGCGCGCACGTCGTCGAGGTGGCGTACCACCGCGAGCGCGCCGGTGGCGGACCGATGCTGGTGCGGGTCGACGGCGCACCCGTCGCCGAGGCCCGGCTGGGTTGTGACCTGCCGTTCCGGTGGCAGATCGGCGGCGCCGGCCTGCGCATCGCTCACGACGGCGGCTTCCCGGTGCACGACGCCTACACGCCCCCCGCCACCTTGCGCGGCGCCGACCTCGCCGGGGTGACCATCGAGGCGACGGCGTTGGCGCCGCCCGACGTGCGCGAGCGGCTGCGGGTCGAGCTGGGCTTCGAGTAGCCCGCCCGCTGCGACGCACGCGCCTAGTGTCGACGCCACGGCTGCCGTGTCGAGCGGAGCGCGGCGGAACGACTCGAGGGGGACCGGCGTGCTCCAACGCCTCGGACGCTTCTGCGCCCATCATCACCGCATCGTGATCATCGTGTGGCTGGTGCTGCTGATCGGCGCCGGCGTGGCCGCCACGGCGCGCAACGGTCAACCCAAGGACGAGTTCTCGGTGCCGGGCACTCAGTCACAGCAGGCGCTCGACCTGCTGTCCACGGAGTTCCCGTCGGCGTCGGGCGCCGGCGCGACCGTCGTGTTCAAGGTGTCGTCAGGGGCGCTCACCGACAGCGCCACCGAGGCCGCAGTCAACACGACGCTCGACAACGTGAAGAAGATCTCCGGCGTCACGTCTGTCTCGAGCCCGTTCGCTGAGACCCCGACGGCGATCACCTGGGACCAGGGCACTCCCAGCGTGCAGACCGCCAAGCAGGCCATCACCCCTGACGGTCAAGTCGGCTTCGCCTCGGTGACCTTCGACGCGCAGATCACCAGCGCCGACCAGGCGACGAGCTGGTTCGACCAACTCCAGCAGGCGGCGGAGCCGGCGACGCAGGCCGGCATCGACGTGACGTTCGGCGGCGCCGTCGTCGATGCTGGCAACCCGGCGCCGCCGGGCGTCTCGGAGTACTCGAAGTACATCGGGCTCGGCGTGGCGATCATCATCTTGCTCTTCGCCTTCGGCTCGGCCGTGTCGATGTCGGTGCCGATCGGGACCGCAGTCGTCTCGGTCACGATCTCGACCTTCCTCACCACCGTGCTCGAGGCCAGCTTCACGGTCGGCTCGATCGGCCCGGTGCTCGGCGACATGCTGGGCCTGGCCGTGTGCATCGATTACTCGCTGTTCATCGTGTCCAAGTACCGATCGCTGCGCGACGAGGGACAGGAGACCCTCGACGCCGTCGGGCACGCGCTCGGCACGGCCGGCACCGCCGTGCTCTTCGCCGCCATCGCCGTGTGCCTGGCGCTGTGCGGTCTCATCCTGGTCGGCATCCCGTACATCACCCAGGTCGGCTTCGTCGCCGCCGGGTACGTCGTCATGTCGATGCTGGCGGCGCTGACGCTGGTGCCGGCGCTGCTCGGTGCCATCGGCAACCACATCAACGGCGGACGGATCTTCCACCGCGACCACGGCCCGGACTACGTCGGCATCGGGGCCCGCTGGGCCGGGTTCATCGACCGCCGCCGGGGCCTTGTCGGTGGCGTGGCACTCGTGATCCTCGTGGTGCTGATCCTGCCGGTGCGCAGCATGACCTTCGGTCTGCCCGACGACGGCGACATCGACCCGACCCTCACCCAACAACAGTCGTTCCAGCTGATCGACGAGAACTTCGGGCCGGGCCAGAACGGTTCCCTGCTGCTGGCGATCGACCTGCCGACCATCACCGACCAGAACATGGTGCAGGTGCTCGACGCCTTCGAGAAGCTCCAGACGGCCGTTGCCGGTGCCCAGGATGTGGCGCGCGTGTCGCTGCCGATCCCCAACAACTTCCCCACCTCGAGCGACCCCTCGGCTATGCCGACGGCGGCGATCATGCAGGTGGTCCCCACCGTGGCGCCCAACGACCCGGCGGCGACGACGCTCGTCGAGAACCTCCGCGACACGGTCATCCCCCAAGCCCTCGAGGGCACGGCCATCCCGGCGTCGAACGTCTACGTCGGCGGTCAGACCGCCATCAACATCGACATGACGGACAAGCTCATCGAGGAGCTGCCGATCTACATCCTGGCGGTGGTCGCCACGGCGTTCCTGCTGCTGCTGATGGCGTTCCGGTCGGTGTACGTCGCCGGCACGGCGGCGATCATGAACCTGCTCTCGATCGGCGCCGCCTACGGCGTGCTCGTCGCCGTGTTCCAGTGGGGCTGGGCCAAGGACGCCATCGGCCTGGTCACGACCCTGCCGATCGTGCCGTTCGTACCGGTCATGATGTTCGCCGTCCTGTTCGGCCTGTCGATGGACTACGAGGTCTTCCTCATCTCGCGCATCCGCGAGCACTACCTGGCCTCGGGCGACGCCCGCGAGGCGGTACGCACGGGGCTGTCCACGGTGGCGCGGGTGATCGTCGTGGCGGCGGCGAT
>CAZYKR010000301.1:0-4795 GCA_964648005.1 uncultured Iamiaceae bacterium | reverse complement strand
TCGGCGATGTCGGGTCCGTAGATGATCGAACCTGCGGTGGTCGGCGGGAGCTTGATCCAGTACGGCGAGGCACCATGGGCCCGGGCGATGTTCACGAGCTCGGTGTTCGCCTTGGCGATCTCGGTGTACATGAGCTCGGTGCCGGGCTGGACGGTGACCCCCTGGTCGTTCACGTACAGCGGTGACCCGGCGGGGCCGCCCGGATAGTGGCAGCACGACTCGAACAGCACGATGTCGGCGTCGTAGGTCTGCAGCTTCTCCTCGAGTTGGGTCGCCCAGAGCTTCTGGCCATCCGTGGTGTACAGCGGTCCGGTGCCCGGCACCGTTGCGTTCACGACCTCGACGCCGTAGGCGCTGAACTGCTGCACGAGCGCCGGATGGGCGAACCCGATGACGGAGTCTCCGACCAGCAGCACCTTGGTGACCGGACGGTCGGTGCTCTTCTCGACGACCTGGCAGGCGGTCGTCGCGGCCAGCAGCGCCACCAGGAGCAGGCCGGTCATGCGGGTCCGCCGCTTCGCTGTCGTTCGCATCGTTGGCATCTTGACCACGTTGCGTGGTGGCGTCCAGGTGCAATTGCTCCTTTGCCCTGGTGCATCCTGGTCTGTCCACGCGCCTGCAGTGATTTACGCGCGGATTGCGGTGAGTTCAACGCCACACGTGAGGATCCTGCGGCGCGTGGCAGAGCTCCCGCCGTGCGCGAACCGGGCGGCGGTCGTGGCGCTGAAGCCGCCCAACTCACAAGCGCTACCGGGCGGTCGATGGAGAGCGGTGTCACTCAGCGGCGGCGGACGCTGGGACGCGTGGCTCGACCGCGATGTCCCGCCCACGGTTGCCTTCGGCGTGTCCGTCGCCGTCTTGGTGCTGATTGCAGTCGGTGACTACCTGACGGGCCCCTACCTGGTGTTCGCCACCTTCTACCTGGTGCCGGTGGTCATCGCCGCCTGGTATGTGGGCCGGAGGCCTGCGCTCGTCGTTGCCGCGGCGGCGGGGGTCGTGGGGGCGTTGAGCACGGCGCTGGACCCGGGTGAGGTGACCGCACCGGTGTACGTGTGGAACGGCGTGTTCCGCTTCGTCACGTACGCCTTCATCGCGGTGCTGGTCGATGCCGAACGGCGGGCGCGCTCGGCGATCAGCGCCGCCTCGCAGACCGACCCGATGACCGGGCTCCCCAATCGTCGCCAGTTCTATGTCGATGCGCAGCGCGAGCTGGACCGGGCCCGCCGATCCGGTGGCGCCGTCGCGGTGGCATACCTCGATGTCGACGACCTCAAGGCGCGCAACGACACCTACGGGCACCAGGCGGGCGACGAGATGCTGATCTCGTTCGCCGATGTGGCGCGGCGGTGCTTCCGGTCGACCGATCTGTTGGCGCGCCTCGGCGGCGACGAGTTCTGCGCCCTGCTCGTCGACGCTGATCTGGACGAGGCGGAGGCGGTGGTCGACCGCTTCGTGGCGGCGCTGGCCGGGGCCGAGCCGTTGCCCATCCGCGTGAGCGTCGGGCTGGCAGCGGGGCCGGTGCCGGCGAACGTCGACATCGAGGACCTCGTGCACGCCGCCGACGCGCTCATGTACGACGCCAAGCAGTCGGGCAAAGGTCGCCGCTGCAGCCGACCGTCGCTGCTCGCCTCGTGACGGCGCGCCCGGGGCTGGTCCGGGCGTAGCGTCGTCTCGTGGATCTCGAGGCCTGGATCTTCTTCACCGTCTTGATCGCCGCGCAGGTCATCGTCCTGGCCCTCTTCGGCCGGACCGTGCAGCAGTGGCGGTCGCTGCTGCCGGCGCCGCGTCCCGCCGACTGGCTGCCCTTCGAGGGCGATCGTCTCGTCGGTGACCGTCCGAGCGTCGCGCTCGGCAGCGGTTGGCTTCCGGTCGATCTCGATCCCGGGGCCACCTGGACGCTCACGGTCGTCCCGGGGTCGGCGACACCGACGGGTGACGATGCGCCGACGGCGCCCGGCGACCTCGCGGCGTGGCTCGACGCTCCGGCCGAGCTCATCGTGTTGCGGCGCTCCCGCTTCCCTCCACCCGCTGCTGGCGTCACCCGCAGCTCGTGGCCGTTCACCAACGGGCTGGTCGTGGAGTCGTCCGACCGCACCGGGTTGCGCGTGGTGTCGTGCGGGCGGTCGTTCGCCTGGGTGCGCGAGGCGCGCCGGGCGCTCGAGGTCCTGCACGACGAGCCGGACGGGGTGGCGTTGCTGCTCGACGCGCTGGGCGTCGCCGCCGTCGACCTGCTGGTGACGGTCCCGGCGGCCCTGCTGGTGGAACCGGACGACGGTCTGCCGCCGGGTCCCTGACCGCTGCCGCTCCGAGCCGGGCACGGCCGCGGCGCCGTGCCCGTCAGCCGTCCAGCAGCGCGTCGAGGCGTTGGTAACCCTCGCGCACGCCCTCCTCCATGCCGCTGGCGACGAAGGCGTCGCGGTCGGCGAAGCTGTCGACGAGCGAGGTGGCGACGAGCCGGGTCCGGTCGCCGTCGATCGCCTCGAACGTGGCGCGCTCGAGGGCGATGTGGTCGGGCATGCCCTCGAACTGGAAGGTCTGCACGATCAGCTCGTGTGGCCGGACGGTGTGGAAGCAGCCGCGGAACGCGTACTCGTTGCCGTCGCTGCGGTGCAGGTACCGGTAGCTGCCACCGTCGCGGCAGTCCCAGTGGTCGAGCACCATCTCGTGGCGGCTCGGACCGAGCCAGCGGACGATGAGGTCCGGCTCGACGTGGGCGGCGAACACGAGCGCCGGCGGCGCGTCGAAGGTGCGGACGATGCGCACGAGCGGGACGGCGGCGTCGAGCTCGATGGTGGTCTGGTCGGTGGCGGTCATGCGGTTGCCTCCAGGTCGGTGGGGTTGGTCGGGTCGGTGGCGCTGGTCGGGTCGGTAGGGCTGGTCGGGTCGGTGGCTCGGTCCTGGTCCTCGTCGGCCTGCAGGTCGGCGAGCACGGCGTCGAGACGCTGGTAGCGGGCCTCCGCCTGCCGGCGGTACCGCTCGATCCAGGCGGTCATGAGGTCGAACACGTCGGCATCGAGGTGCACCGGGCGTCGTTGCCCGTCACCCGGTCGGGTGACCACTCCGGCATCGCGCAGCACCCGGACGTGCTTGGAGATCGCCTGCACGGACATGGCGTGGGGTTCGGCGAGCTCCTGCACGGTGGCGTCGCCGTCGGCCAGGCGAGCCACGAGGTCGCGTCGGGTCGGATCGGCGAGCGCGGCGAAGGCGCGCGACAACGGATCAGCTGCGGCCACGATTGCTCCTCGCGACGGGTCGCACGGTGTGCGACGGAATGTCAACCGAATGGTTGACGATGGCAACCTAGGCGTGGTCGTCCGAGTTGTCAACCGACTGGTTGACAACTCGTCGGCGCAGGGCGAGTGCCCCGGCGGCGGCGGCACCGACCGCCACGACAGCGGCGCCGGCGACGGCGAGGGGTGCGCCGCTGGTATCGCCGGCCGCGACGGTGGTGTCCGGCGTCGGTGCGCTCGCTTCGGCGGCCGCCGTGAGGCCCGCGGCGCGCAGGTCGAACGGCGCCCGCAGGCTCAGCTCGACGTTGAGGTCCTCGACCCGTCCGAGGCGAGCGGTCGGGTCGACGCCGAGATCGTTGGCGCCGAGCAGGCGCGAGAGCCCGGCCAGCCCGAGGGGCGATCGGTCCTCGGGATCGACCTCCGCCGGCGCAGCGTGCTCGAGCATCGTGCAGATGAGCGACAGGGTGCCGTCGCCGTTGTCGACCAGCTCGATGATGCGGGCCTGCTCCGGAAAGTCGACGTGGGACGCCGTCGTGATCTCCCAGAACCCGTTGGTCCGGCCGGAGGGATCGGGGACGGGCGTCACGGTGTTGGTGTGGGTGTGGCCGTTGACCCACGCCACGATGTTGGGCCAGCGCTGCAGGAACGCCACCAGCTCGGGCCCCTCGTAGCGACGTTCGTCGGGGTGGGCGGGATCGGGGATGGCCCCCGTCATGGTGCCGATCGTGAAGTGGCTGAACAGCACGACGAGCTGATCGGTGCCGCCGGTGGCCACCTCGAGGCCGCCGCCGTCGAAGGCGCGACTGTGCGCCCGGGCCAGCTCCGTCTCGAGCCAGTCGATCTGCAGCTGGCCGATGCTGCCCGAGTTGTAGCCGCCGGTGTCGAGGCTGATGCCCAGCACCCCGGGAGCGATCGGGAACGAGTACCACAGCGCCGGTGCCTCGAGGTGGCCGTCGTCGTACCCGTGTCCGGGCGCCCCGGCGCGCCCGGGCCGATCGAGGTGCGCTTGCACCCAGGCCTGGGTCCGCACGGTGTGGCGACGGTCGTCGGGGGTGACGGTGCGCGTCGGGTAGGTCCCGTCGCGCATGCCGGAGACGATCTCGTCCGGCCGGCCGGCGATGGTGACGACGAACGGGACGGGGTCGGCCATCCCTGCCGGCAACGCGGTGATCTTGCGGTCGCCCGTCAGCACGGCGTCGATGGCGTCCGAGGCCGGCAGGTTGCCCTGGATCAGGCCGTCGTGGTTGCCGTAGCACGAGTACCAGGGGATCGACAGGCCCGGTGAGCTGAAGGGCGCGATGGCGGCGTCGAGCAGCCCCGGCACCCTCGGGAACCCGGCCGCCTCGTAGACGCCGTTGTCGGGGCCCTCGTCGGGGTGCCAGACGTCGGGGTTCGCCCAGTCGGCCGCCTGCACGCCCTCGTAGCGGTCCGGCGCGCCGCTGTTCGGGGTGATCGTTCCCCCGTTGAGCACGGCCATGAACCACTCGAGCTCGTTGGCCTGCTGGTTGTCGATGTTGTCGCCGGTCGACACGGCGCAATCGAGCGGCCGACCGGTGACGGGGCCG
>CAZYKR010000300.1:0-4857 GCA_964648005.1 uncultured Iamiaceae bacterium | reverse complement strand
GGGCCGTCGACCTTCTGCCACTGGCCCTCGGTGCCCGGCAGCAGCGGCGTCGGCCTTGCGCCGTCGGCGGGCGAACAGTCGACCGAGCAGGATCGACACCTCGTAGAAGAAGTACATGGGCACGGCCAGCGCCATCATCGAGATCGGATCGCCGCTCGGGGTGATGACGGCGGCGATGACGGCGATCACCACGATGGCGTAGCGGCGCCACTTGCTCAGCTGGCCCGGCTCGAGGATGCCGATGAGCTGCAGCGCCACCAGCAGCACCGGGAACTCCATGCCGACGCCGAAGGCCAGCATCATGAACATGTTGAGCTTGAGGTAGCTGTCCACGGTCGGGATGACCTCGATGTCGGCGCCCGCCACGTCGATCAGGAACGACAGCGCCGCCGGCAGGGTGAGGTAGGCGATCGTGGCGCCGAGGACGAACAGGAACAGGGCGCTCGCCATGAACGGGATGGCGGCGCGCCGTTCGTTCGGGTAGAGGCCGGGGGTGACGAAGCGCCAGATCTGCCACAGGATCACCGGCATCGCCAGCGCCACACCCAGGTAGACCGAGGTCTGGATGCGGATCGAGAACGGCTCGAGGAAGCTGGTGGCGTACAGCGTGGCGTCGGGTTGGATCGACTCGTAGGGCCGCACCAGGAACGACACGACGTACGGGTAGAGGAACCACCCGACGAGGGAGCCGATCGCCAAGGCGAGGAAGGCCCGGATGATCCGGGTCCGGAGCTCGGCGAGATGCTCCCAGATCGTCATGCGAGCGTCGTCGGGCAACTCCGACGGTGCACGCTTCGCCTCGGTCACGACTGGACCTGCTCCGGAGGATCGGGGTCCGCTGCCGGGGCGGCTGCTGCGGGCTGATCGGCCTCGGGCAGGGGTGGCAGGCTCGGACCCGGGTTCCCGGTGAACTCGCGCTGGAGGTCGGACAGGTCGACGGCCTGGCGCATCTCGTCCTGGAAGCTCTGCGACATGCGTCGGAGATCGCCGAGGAACCCGCTCACCTTGCGGATCGACTCCGGCAGCTTGTCGGGCCCGAGCACGATGAGCGCCAGGACCAAGAGGACGAGCAGCTCGCCGCTGCCCACGTTGAACATGCGGGCGAGTCTACCCAGGGCGCCTCAGCCGTCGATCAGCGAGGCCACCGCCGAGGCGAGTCGGTCGTCGTCGCCGAGCAGCTCGTGGAAGTCGAGCAGGTCGTCGTGCGTCAACGGCTCGTCGGGATGCGACTCGGTGAGCTCGAGCGGCGGGCTCCACGTGGAGTACGACACCCCGGAGGCCACCAGCAGATCGACCGTGCGCGGCTCGGCGTTCTTGACGACGGCCATGTGGCAGGTCGGGCAGCGGAACGTGTAGGTGCCCTGGTTGTCCGCGGTGCACACGCGCACGTGCACGTCGGCCGTGGTCAGCTCCACGTCCCCGCAATCGGTGCAACTCGCCCTGATGGTCGCCATGATGCCCGGCTCCTGCTGGTGCTCGATCCTCTCGTGTGTTCTCGGCGGATCGCGACGCCTTCCACATAGGCCAAACGCCTCAATCTCGTTCGGCTGCGCTGGCCCGCCCCGGCACCGGTGCACCAGGATCACGCCATGTCCCGGTTGCCGAGCCTCCTCGATCCTCCGGTGCTGTTCGCCGACGGCGGCGCGGCAGCGCAGGTGCGCGCGCAGACGCTCGACGCCTACCAGACGGCGATCCGCCTCGGCGCCACCGGCCTCACCGGCTCATTGCGCGCCGTCGACGGTCGCCCGGCGGTCGGTCCGCCGCGCCGGCGCTTTGCACGTGGGGCACCGCCGCTGGAGCTCGCCGAGCTCCTCGATCTCGTGGGCGACGGCCAAGCCGTCCTGCTCGACGTGATCGATGCGGGTGCCGTGCTCGAGACGATCGCCCAGGTGCGGGACCGCCCGGACCTGGAGGGCCGTCTGTGGCTGGCGCATCCCGACCTCGACACCCTCGCCGGCTGGCGGGAGCTCAGTGCCGAGGTGCGGCTCGTGCACCAGGCGCAGCTCGACCGCCTGCCCACCGGTCCCGAGGCACACGCCGCCGCCTTGCGCCGTGCCGGCGTCGACGCCCTGTCGATGCACGAGTCGGAGTGGAGCGGCGGCACGATCGCCCTCGTGCACCGCTTCGGACGCCTGGCGGTGGCGGCCGATGCGCAGTACGACCGGACGCTCGACGCCGCCATCGACGCCGGCATCGACGCGGTGCGGGGCATCCACGTCGACCGGATGGTCGACGCGCTCGTCAGAGACCGCCGGCCCGGCTGAGGGGCCAGATCCGCACGAACGCCTCGCCCACGATCGACGACTCGTCGATCGTGCCGATGTAGCGGCTGTCCTGGGAGTTGCCGCGGTTGTCCCCCATCACGAAGATCTCGCCGTCGGGAACCTCGCAGGGCGCTGCGGCGGTGCACGGCAGGATGCCGTTCTGGGTGACGGTGCCTTCGGGCAGGTAGGCCTCGTCGAGGACGGCGCCGTTCACGGCCACCTTGCCGTTCTCGATCACGATCGAGTCGCCGGGGAGCCCGACGATGCGCTTGATCAGGTCCTCGATGTCGTCGCCGGTGCGCGGCGACGACTCGGGGCGGGCGAAGACGACGATGTCGCCTCGCTCAGGCTCGCCGAACCGGTAGCTCAGCTTGTTGACGAGAACCCGGTCGTCGATGGCGAGCGTCGGCTCCATGGACCCGGACGGGATGAAGAACGCCTGCATCACGAAGGTCTTGATGATGAAGGCGACGATGATGGCCCCGCCGATGACGACGATCCACTCGACGGTCGAGCGCGTCTTGGACGGGGCGCGGTGGACGTGCTCGTCGGTCGGTTCGTCCGTCACGGGAGGCGTGCTCACCCGGGGCAGGCTACTCGTAGCGCCCCAGGACGCGTGACGCGGTGCGCGCCGCGAGATCCGCGAACGACGGGTCCCCACCGACGACCCGCGCCGCGGGCCCGAGCGTCACGAGCAACCGACCGAGCCATGGCTCCGCCGTGACCGGCATCGTGACCCGCAGGTAGCCGTCGGGCCGTTCCTCGACGCTGGCCACCGGGTGGTACTCCACGACCCATCGGGCGGTCGGTCCGAGATCCACCACCACGTCGGGTGCGTCGAGCTCGGCGACGTCGACGAAGGGACGGGCCTCCCCCACCTCCGGCCGCGGCTCGAACCGCTCGTCGAGCACGGTGGCACCACTGATGCGATCGACGCGGAAGACGCGTTCGGCTTCAGCACGGCGGCAGTACGCGGCGAGGTACCAGTGCCCCTCGAACGCCGAGATGCGATGCGGTTCGACCACCCGATGGCTCCGCCGGTCGGCGCCGAAGGCGTAGTAGTCCAGCTCGACGCACCGGCGGTCGGTGACGGCGTGGCGCAGCAGCTCGAGCGTGGCGGGGTCGGCGGTGGCCAGGTCGACGTCGACAGCGTCCGCGTCGGCCAGGCCCAGGGCGCGCGCCAGCTTCTCCAGCGCCGACCCCAGCGGTCCGTCGACCGCCCCGTGCACGCTCGCCGCCCCACGCGCCGCGGCGAGCAGCGCCAGCGCCTGGTCGGCACGCAGGCGCAACGGCCGGTCGAAGCCCTGCGGCAGGTGGATCCACACGCGATCGTCCTCGACGACGACCTCGACGAGCAGGTCCGGGGTGTAGGGCGCCACGCCGACGAACTGCAGCGTCTCGAGGTCGTCGAGCAGGCGCCGGCGATCGATCTGGAACCGCTCGCAGATCTCGTCGACGGTGACGCCGTCGCGGGCCGCCACCCACGGGACGATGGCGATGAGGCGGCGGGCGCGCTCGGGCGCTCCGGCCGGGCTCATCGCCGTGCCTCCAGCCAGGCGACGAGATCGGCTCGCAGCTCTGGCGGCGCCAGCACCTCGGCATGTTCGAGGAACCCGAGGACGAAGCCGCGGAACGCGTCGACGTCGACCACGGCCAGCTCGAGCTCGACGGACCCGTCCGGATGCTCGGCGACGACAGCGTCGGCTCCTGCCGACTGCACCGCCCAGGGTGCGTGCCCGGCGTCGACGAGGACGCGCGCCTGCATCGGTTCGCCCTCGCCGAGCTGCCACGCCGGAGTGCGCGCACCGGGCATCGTGTCGCCGGGCGGGGTGAACGTTCCGGGCGCACCCAGCGTCACGACGCCGTCGATGCGGTCGACGCGATACACGCGCTCATCGGCCCGGCTGTGGTCGAAACCGGTGAGGTACCAGTGGCCGCGCTGGTAGTCGAGCCGGTAGGGATCGACCTCACGCTCGCGATCCTTGTAGCGAAACGCCGCCCGGCGATGCTCTGCCACCCCGCTGAACAGCGTCACCAGCGCCGGCTCGCTCCCCAGGACGACATCGCCGGCATCGGGCGCCGCCGGGGTGCCGACGACCCCACCCAGGTTCCACAGCCCGTCGACGCCCACGCCGCCCTCGAGCTGCACCAGCGACATGGCGAGGTGCAGCGCGCCGAGCTCGTCCGCCGTCAGGCCCGGATCGTCGAGGTAGTAGGCGCTACGATCGATCCGGTAGCCGGCCACGGGCGGATCGGTTCCGGGTGCATCCTCGACGACGAGCGGCAGGCCCATCTCGCGCAGGTCGTCCTTGTCCCGTTCGAACTGGCGCCGGAAGCTGGCGTCGGCGTCGGCGTACCCGGGGATCTTCTCGCGGAGCTCCTCGGCGGTGAGGGCGCGCGTGGTGTTGAGCAGCGTCGCCGTGAGCGTCATCAACCGCTCGAGCTTGTCCACCGGTGCTCCAGCCCTACAGCGAGGCGATCAGCTTCTCGACCCGCTCGTCGCGCGACTTGAACGGGTCCTTGCACAGCACGGTCCGCTGCGCCTGGTCGTTGAGCTTCAGATGGACCCAGTCCACGGTGTAGTCCCGCTTGC
>CAZYKR010000299.1:0-4886 GCA_964648005.1 uncultured Iamiaceae bacterium | reverse complement strand
TGGCACCCCCAACGGGATTCGAACCCGTGTTACCGCCTTG
Organism: uncultured Iamiaceae bacterium; assembly: GCA_964648005.1. Taxonomy (GTDB): domain Bacteria; phylum Actinomycetota; class Acidimicrobiia; order Acidimicrobiales; family Acidimicrobilacustridaceae; genus JAGQTE01. The sequence goes on along the minus strand of CAZYKR010000299.1, from coordinate 4,846 downwards.
AAAGGGCGGCGTCCTAGGCCACTGGACGATGGGGGCTGGGGTCCGCACGATGCGGACGGGCCACGATACCAAGGTGCTCGATGCCGTCTCGACGGGGATGCCGTCTGACCGCCACGATGGAGGCATCAGCACCGAGGACGAACCGAACGACGAACCCAACGACGACTGGGACGAGGACTGGGACGACGACTGGGACGACGATCCCGAACCCGGTGCCATCGCCTTGCCATTGCGTGCCGTCGTGCCGCTCGATGACGGCACGTTCTACGTCAACCTCCCGCCGGTGTTCCGAGCCGTGCTGCACCAGGCGGTCGACGACCTGCGCCACCGCATCGTCATGGGCGACGACTCCACCCGCCGGCTGTTCCCGACGGCGTACCCCGACAACCCGGCGCTCGACGCCGAGTACCGACGCCTGATGGGCGACGAGCTGCTCCGGTCGCGCTTCGGCGCGCTCGACGCCGTGACCGAGTCGCTCGACAGCGAGGTGCTCGACGCCGAGCAGGCCAACGCGTGGCTCCAGGCGATGAACGCGCTGCGCCTGGCGTTCGGTACGGAGCTCGGCGTCGACCACGACGAGTGGGAGCTCGCCGAGGACGACCCGCGTCTGGCGCTGTACGACCTGTACACGTACCTCGGTTACCTGGTCGGATCGATCATCGACGCCTTGCGCCACCAGAACGGGCCGACCTGAGCGACCGCGCGGTGTGAACCCGGAGCCGTCAACGCACGCAGGCGCGCACGCCGTCGCGTTGCGCCTGCTGGAAGACGGACAGGTCCAGGTCGGGGTCAGCCAGCTGCTCGACGGTCAGCGCGTCGGTCGTGGTCTTCGCAGCGCACAGCGCCTCGTCCTCCGTCGCGCCGAGCTGGATCGCCTGGGCGGCCACGTAGAGGCGGGTTGTCGGCAGGACGATGGACTCGCTGCCCTTGGCGGTGATGCTCATGTCCGCCTCCGGTCCCGGGTCGCACGACTCGATCGCCACGACGTCGGCGTCGCGCTCGACCGACGCGTCGGCGCCCTCGGGCATCGCATCGGCCCACGCCTGCATCGTGTCCTCGAGGTCGTCGGCGTCGGCGTCGGACGCGGTGGCGAGGTCGATGGCGGCGCAGGTGGCGCCGTCCCGGGTGAAGACGAGCAGCTGGTCGCCGGCCACGAGGTCCGTGGCAGCCATCGCCTCGTGCGCGTCGATCCGCGCCGCCAGCATGAGGAACAGCGTGAGCGCCCCGAGCGAGTCGGTGTTGGCGAGCCGCTCCTGCTCGGAGAGCTCGTCGGCACCATCGGGCAGGTCGGGCGGTGGCAGCACCTCTCGCTCGGCGCCGAGCAGCTGATCAGCCGGGTCGAAGATGGCGCCCTCGTCAGGTGGGGGCGTCCGCAGGGCGCCGTCCACCTCGTCGTACCCGCCCTGGGCGTGCAGCAGGCTCTGGTAGGCCGGGCCGAGGATGTACGGCGCGCCGAACGAGGCGATCAACGCGTCGTTCACGCCCTCCGAGGCCTCGGTGGCTTCCTCGACGCCCTCGGACTCGGCGTCGTCGATCTCTGCCTGTTCGGCGTCGGACAGCGACGCCACGTACGCATCCTCGACCCACACGGCGTCGCCTTCGACGACCGTGCGGAAGGCGTCCGAAGCGCTCGTCGTCTCGGCCGTGTCGAGCACGCCGAGGTCGAAGTGCTGATCCTGCAGCGCATGCGTCAGCTCGTGCACCAGGGTGACCTCGACGTCGGGGGTGAGCTGCTCGCCTTTGACGCGCACCCGCTTGTCGTCTGACGAGTAATAGGCCAGCACACCAGCCGAGTACATCTGATCGGTCTGGGCCTCCAAGTCGATCGGGCCTTCGTGCAAGCCCAAGGCCCGAAGCAGCTCGCCGTACTGCGCGTACGCCTCCTGGCGCGCCGCGGCCTCCTCGCCGTCGACACCCTCGTCGTCGGTGAGGAGCGCGTCGAACTCGGCATCGGGGAGGAAGTCGACGTAGACCGGGTGCTCGAACTGGAGTCCGCGCTCCTGCTCGACGAACGCAGCGAACGGCTCCACGCGTGGGTCCCAGGCGTCGGGGTACGGCTTGGTGGCGGCGATCAGCGCGACCGCAGCGCCGATGACGACCAGCACGACCACCACCGACGCCACGCTGATGGCGATGGCGAGCCGAGTGGCGCGCCTCGACGGCGAGGGAGCGACGGGAGGCGGCGGAGCGCCCGCGCCGCCGGCGGTTCCCCATCCCGGCGGGGGCGTACCCCAACCGGGCGGCGCGGGTTGCGGTGGCGGCGTCGTGCCCCAGCCCGGCGGCTGCGGCGGCGGTGTCCAGCCCGGTCGTGGCGGCGGGGCGCCCCACCCGGGTCCCGGCGGCGGCCCGGGCGGTGGTGTGCCCCACGGATCGTGGGGCGGCAGGTTCGGCGGTGTGCCGTCGGGTGGTTGCCAGGTCATGGAATGGTGCGCCTCACGGCCAGGGGCGAACCGACTCGGCGGCTCCGCCCGGCGCGCTGGGGCGAGACGCTAGTCCTGTTGCATGGTCGCCCACAGGCCATGCTCGTGGAGGCGGAACACATCGAGCTCGGCCTGCTCACGTGTCCCGTTCGACACGACGGCACGGCCCTTCGTGTGCACGTCCCACATCAGCTGCTCGGCCTCGGCGAGGGAGTAGCCGAACAGCTTCTGCAACACGAACGTGACGTAGTCCATCAAGTTGATGGGGTCGTTCCACACGATCACCACCCAGGGGCGGTCCGGATCGTGCGTCGTCTCGACATCGGGCTGTTCGACCTCGACCGGCGCGGTCATCGGCGCGGTCACGGCTCAGCCCACCGAGGTCGGTGCCGGCTGGTGCACATCGCCGACCGTGACCGGGTCGTCGGCATCGCGCTCGTGCACTTCGTCGGGTCGAGCGACCGTGGCGAGCCGCAGCTGCACGACCGCGCCCCATACGATGACGGCGCCGGCTATGTGGAGCTCGACTAGCAGCGCCGGCACGCCCGTGAAGTACTGGGTGTAGCCGATGATGCCCTGCACGACGATGGCACCCACGAGCCACCGCGACCGGCGGTCGAGTCGAGGGGTCGTGCCGTGCCGGACCAGCAAGGCGATGGTCGTGACGGCCAGGACCAGCAGGATGATCACGGCGACGCCGTGGATCCGTGCCGCGTCGGGGATGGCGATCGGCAGGCGGTCGGCGCGCGAGTCGCCGCCGTGCGGCCCGGCGCCGGTGACGACGGTTCCGGTGGTCAGCACGACGAGGCCCCAGCCGAACAGGGCGCCCGTGAGCCGACGCACCGTTGGGGGTGCGACGACGGCTGCAGGACCGGCCGCCGTGCTGGCGCGGTCGTGGAGGACCAGCGCGTTCCACAGCAGGATCATCGAGAGCATGAAGTGGCCGATGACTGAGACCGGCGCCAGCTCGAGCAGCACGACCATCCCGCCGAGCACGATCTGGGCGATCATGCCCACGACGAGGCCCAGCGACCACCACAGCAGGTCACGACGGCGGGGCACACGGATCAGCGCGCCGAGCACGGCGGCGATGATGGCGATCGACACGGCGCCGGTCACCAGGCGGTTGACGAACTCGACCATGGCGTGCGGCGAGTCGAGCGCGGCGACGAACTGGTCCTCTTCGCACGTGGGCCAGTCCGAGCATCCGAGGCCCGAGCCGGTGAGCCGCACCGCGGCGCCCGAGATGGTGATGAAGGACAGCGCGAGCACGGCGCCGAAGGTGATGCGGCGGTAGGCGCGGGCCGAGAGGGCAAGACGCACGGCGACCAGGCTAGGAGCGCGCGCCGCCGGTTCGGGAATCGACCTGGGCGGGACGACCCCTCTACCCTTGGCGCCGTGCAGGCCACCGTCACGAGGGTCCCGCTCCGCGACCGCATCGGCGGCTTCGTGGCGCTGACGAAGCCCCGGATCATCGAGCTGCTGCTGGTGACGACGGTGCCGACGATGGTCGTGGCCGAGCAGGGCCTGCCCTCGGCGTGGTTGGTCATCGCCACCGTGCTCGGCGGCACCCTCGCCGCCGGCGGCGCCAACGCCATCAACATGTACGTCGACCGCGACATCGACGCCCTGATGGAGCGCACGCGCAAGCGACCGCTGGTCACCGGCGTCGTCGAACCGCGCGAGGCGTTGGTGTTCGCCGTCAGCATCGAGGTGCTGGCCTTCGTGTGGCTCTGGGGGTTCGTCAACCTGCTCTCGGCCGTGCTGGCGGTCTCGGCCTGCCTGTTCTACGTGTTCGTGTACACGCTGTGGTTGAAGCGCACGTCGACCCAGAACATCGTGATCGGTGGGGCCGCCGGCGCGGTGCCCGTGCTCATCGGGTGGTCCTCGGTGACCGACAGCCTGGCGCTGGCCCCGTGGCTGTTGTTCGGCGTCGTGTTCTTCTGGACCCCCCCGCACTTCTGGGCGTTGGCGATCAAGTACCGCGACGACTACTCGGCCGCCGACGTCCCGATGCTGCCCTCGGTCGTCGACCACCACACCACAGCCGTGCGCATCGTGCGCTACTCAGTGGTTGTCGTCGTCCTGAGCCTCGTGTTCGGTCCGGTCGCCGACCTCGGCGCCATCTACCTGGTGTCGGCAGCGGTGCTCGGCGGGTTGTTGCTGTGGTACTCCGTCCAGGTGTTGCGCGAGGAGAGCGCGAAGCGGGCGATGCGCCTGTTCACGTGGTCCATCACGTACCTGACGGCCCTGTTCGTGGCCATGGCGGTGGACGTCCTCGTCCGGTTCGGCCTGTGAGCCAGACGGCTGCCGTGGGGATTTGGGGTCGCGCCGCGAGCGGCAACTATTGTCCCGTCCGACCGGCCCCCGCAGCGCAGCTGCGTTTGGGTCGACCGTGCACGTCCGGCATCAGGCTCCCCGTGGAG
>CAZYKR010000298.1:0-4892 GCA_964648005.1 uncultured Iamiaceae bacterium | reverse complement strand
CCACATCTGCGTACCGTCGGGGCTGCGCTCGACCTCGAACGGGCTGTCGCCGACGGGGATGTCGTCGGGATCGACGGTGCGGGAGGCGATGTCGATGGTCGACACGTGACCGCCACCGAAGCTGGCGACATAAGCGGTCGTGCCGTCGGCCGTGACGGCGATGCCCGCCGGTCGCTCGAGGCCGCCGATGTCGGTGGGGTCGGCCGTGCGCGTGGCGACGTCGATGGTGGTGACCGAGCCGGTCTTGCCCGGGTCTGGGATCGGATCGCTGCCGTTGCGGTTGGTGACCAGCGCCGTCGTGCCGTCCGGTGTGATGGCGATGTCGGTCGGGTCGGGGCCGACGAGGATGTCGTCGGGGGCGACGGTGCGGGTGGCGACGTCGATGGTCGACACCGTGTCGAAGCCGAAGTTGGCCACGAAGACCGTGGCGCCGTCGGGCGTGATCGCCAGCCCCAGCGGGCCGGGGCTGACCGGCAGGTCGGCGGGCTCCTTGGTGCGGGTGGCGACGTCGATGACCGAGACCGAGTTGGCCGTGGAGTTGGTGACGAACGCCGTCGTGCCGTCCGGGGTGATGGCGACCTCTTGCGGTGCGACGCCGACGTCGACGATGCCGACCGACGTGCGGGTAGCGACATCGACGAAGGCCACCTGGTTCGTGCCGGTCAGCACCACGAGCGCGGTGGTGCCGTCGGGCGTGATGGCGATGCCGTTGGGCAGCGAGCCCTGCGGCAGCGCGATGTCGTCATCGGGCCAGCTCGTCGCCCGCGTCTGGGCGTCGATCGTCGTCAACGCGTTCTCCCCGGCGCCGGTGACGAAGGCCGTCGTGGCACATCCGGCGGACTGTGCGCCGGCGGGGACGCCCATCACTGCCGGCGCCAACGGCACGGCCGCGGCGATCAGCACCGTGGCGGACGTGGCGGCGACTCGGGAACGCGTCGACATGGCTGGCTCCTCGGTGGGTGGCGTCTGCAGCGGAACTGTAGGCAACTCCGGGGCGCCGACCGGTGACCGGGGGTCAGGTGGGCCGCTGGACGGCAGTGCCCTCGAGGCTGCCCTCGTCGCGCCAGCGCTCGAGGTGGGCGGCGTAGTCCATGAGCGAGCCCGGGAACACGGCGCTGCGGGCGGCGAGCATGGTGCGGGCGCCCTCGCTGTTGCCGTAGCTCGGTGTGCAGGTGAGGTTGTAGCGGGCGAGCGGGCCCGAGGCATCCCACAGCGTCTGGAGCCAGGCATCCTCGGCCTCGACGGTGGCCTCGATCGAGGCGATGCCCTCGTGCTCGCAGTGGTCGATCAGCCAGGCGATGTGCCGAGTCGACTCCGACAGGAAGTGCACGAAGTTCAGCCCGAAGCCGGCCTGGATGAAGCTGACGACGAAGAAGTTCGGCATCTCGGCGGTGAGGATGCCGTGCAGCGAGTGGGTGCCGTCATGCCAGCGCTCGCTGAGCTTGACGCCGCCACGCCCGACCGGGTCGAAGCCGAGCCGGTCGACGAGGCCGCTGGTGATCTCGAAGCCCGAGGCGAACACGAGCAGGTCGAGGGGGTACTCGACGCCGTCGATCACGGGGCCGGCGGGGCTCATCTCCCGCACGCCGCGCCCGTCGGTGTCGACGAGGTGCACGTTGGGTTCGTTGAACGACTGGAGGTACTCGTCGTGGAAGCACATGCGCTTGCAGTGCTTGCCGTACCAGGGCTTGAGCTTCTCGGCGGTCTCGGGGTCTTCGACGATCTCGTCGATGCGGGCCCGGAAACCCTCCATGATCTCGAAGTCGATGCGTTCGAGCTCTGCCTTCTCCTCCTCGGAGCCCGGCTCGCGCATCGTGTCGGTGCCGAGCACCTTGCTCCACCCGTCGCCGACGAGGTCGACCTCGGGCTTGTTGCCGGTGACGACCTCGGTGAAGTTCAGCGTGCGCTCGCGCTGCCAACCCGGGGGGAGGGACCGGAACCACTCCTCGTCGATGGGCTGCTGGGCGCGCACGCCGACGGCAGAGGGCGTGCGCTGGAAGACGTAGACCTCCTTGGCCGACCGGGCCAGCTGCGGGACGACCTGCACCGCCGTGGCGCCGGTGCCGATGATGCCGACGACCTTGTCGGCGAGGCGGTCCATCGGCTCGGTCGGGCTGCCGCCCGTGTAGTCGTAGTCCCACCGGGTGGTGTGGAAGGCCTTGCCGGCGAAGGTGTCGATGCCGTCGATGCCGGGCAGCTTGGCCTTGTGCATCAACCCGCCGGCGGCGACGAAGTACCGGGCCCGGATCGTGTCGCCGCGGCTGGTGGTGATTTCCCACCGGTGGGCGTCGTCGTCCCAGGTGAGCGTCGAGATCTCGGTCTGGAACAGCGCGTGCTGGTACAGGTCGAAGTGCTTCCCGAGCATCTGCGCGTAGGCGAAGATCTCCGACGCCGAGGCGTAGCGCTCGGTCGGCATGTAGCCGGTCTCCTCCAGCAGCGGCAGGTAGATCGTGGAGTCGACGTCGCACATGCAGCCCGGATAGCGGTTCCAGTACCAGGTGCCGCCGAAGTCGGCTGCCTTCTCGATGATGCGGAAGTTGGTGATGCCCGTCTTGCGCAGGTTGATGCCCATCAGCATCCCGGCCCAGCCACCCCCGAGGACGACGACGTCGGTCTCTTCGACGATGGGGTCGCGGGTGAAGTTGGGGTCGGCCCACGGGTCGCGGTCGAGGTCGTGCTCGTCGAGGGTGTGGTACTGCGCCATCCCCTCCTCGCGCACGCGCTTGGCGCGTTCGGCGGCGTAGCGGGCCTTGGCGGCGTCGATCGACGGATCGGAGTTGGTCATCGTGGGCCTCGCGGGGTCGTGACGACGGCGGGTGCCGAGGGCGTCGGCTTCTGACGAAGCGTCAGCTGGTCCGCTCCAGACTAGAACGTGTTCCAGTTCTGGAAAAGCCACACCCCCCGGATCAGCGGCCTCGAGGGGGATGCGAAGGTCGAGGGGGTTGCGCTGCGCGCGCCGTTCGTGCGGTTGCGGCCTCATCGCGGGCCCGGCGCTTGGTCGCCGCCCATGAGCAGATGGGGCAGGTGGCGAAGTCGTGGTGGCGGGCGGGGCAGTGCTCGCGCCCGAAGTAGATGATCTGCAGGTGCCGCCGGTTCCAGGTGTCGCGGGGGAACACGGCCTTGAGGTCGCGCTCGGTGCGCTCGACCGTCGTGCCGTTCGACAAGCCCCAGCGCGCCGCCAGGCGGTGGATGTGGGTGTCCACCGGGAACGCCGGCACGCCGAACGCCTGGGCCATCACCACGCTGGCGGTCTTGTGGCCGACGCCGGGCAGCGACTCGAGGAAATCCCAGTCGGCGATGACCTCGCCGCCCGACTCGACGATCTGGTCGGCGGCGAGCCAGAGGTTCTTGGCCTTGGTCGGCGCCAGGCCGATCTCGCGGATGAGCTCCAGGATGCGGTCCGGCCCCAGGGCCACCATGTCTTCGGGGGTCGGCGCCTCGGCGAAGAGCGCCGGGGTGACCTCGTTGACCTTCTTGTCCGTCGTCTGGGCCGACAGCGCCACCGCCACCAGCAGCGTGTACGGGTCGACATGGTCGAGCGGCACCGGCGGATCGGGGTACAGGTCGTCGAGGATCTCGCCGATGCGATCGGCCTTGTCCTGGCGCTTCACGGCGGCGACGTTAGCCACCGATGCCGGCGAGCAGACACGCCGACGCCACCGTATGATCCGCGTCTCGGTGATCGGCGACGGCGGAGCCGCCGGCGGGTGCCGCGGCTCGACGATCGGTGTGGGGCGCGGCGTGGACAAGGAGCGGGAGATGGCGACACAGGCGGGCAGGTCCCGGACGATGCTGCGGCGCGGGGTGCTCTGCGCCATGGCAGCGCTGGCCTTGGTGGGCGCAGGGTGCTCGAGCAGCGAGGACGCGTCGACGTCGGGCACGACGGCTGGGACCGCCGGATCGACGGGATCGTCGGCGCAGCCGGGCACGACGACGGGGACCGCCCGCGGCGCCACCGTGACGTTGGCGCCGACGAACCCGTACTACGTCGCCGCCAAGGCGCTGTCGGCGACCCAGGTCCAAGCCGGCGCCACGGTGGGCGGGTGCGTGATCGTCGCCTACACCAAGTGCCCGGGCGCCAACCTCGCCGGGGAGTACCTCCAGGGCGGGTTCCTCGCCTACGCCGACCTGGCCGGCGCCGATCTCGCCGGGGCCAACCTGTTGCAGTCGAGCGTGGCGTACGGCTCGCTGCAGGGGGCGAACCTGCAGGGCGCCAAGCTGTCGGCCACGGCGACCACGGAAGCGTCGTTCGCCGACGCCAACCTCACCGACGTGCAGTGCGTGCTGTGCGCCAGCTCCAGCACCGACTTCAGCGGTGCGAACCTGCAGGGCGCCAACTTCACGTCGGCCGGACTCACCGAGTCGTCGTTCGCCAAGGCGAACCTCAACGGGGTGAACTTCACCCTGGCGGACCTCACCGGCGCGGACCTCACCGACGCCACGCTCGACGGTGCGGTGTTCTGCCAGACGGTCATGCCCGACGGCACGATTCGCAATCCACAGCCGTCGGCTGAGACGGCCGTCGAGACGTGTGGCGCTGCCGTGGCCGCCGGCGACGAGCCCCTCACGATCAACGACGAGAACCCGTACTACCCGCTGGTGGTCGCCTACTCGACGCCGTATGTGGAGACCGGCTCGGTCGTGGCCGGGTGCACGGTCGTCGCCCGCACGGAGTGCGCCGGCTCGAACTTCGCCGGCCAGTCGCTGTTCGGGGTGATCATGCCCTACGCCAACCTGGAGAACGCCGACTTCGCCGGCGGGAACCTGGACGAGATCACGCTCGACCTGGCCATGGCGGTCGGCGCCAACCTGTCGGGCGTGACCCTCAACGGCGCGTCGCTGTCGGGCACCGACCTGACCGGCGCCAACCTGACCAAGGCCGTGATGCAGTT
>CAZYKR010000297.1:0-4902 GCA_964648005.1 uncultured Iamiaceae bacterium | reverse complement strand
GGTCGGCCCGAGTCAACCGATCTGTGATGTGACATCAGTCCTTAGCGTCACTGCACGAACCGTCGGCGCGGCACCCGCACCCAGCCCAGCGCCGACCCTGCGGCGCACAACAGGCGCACACCCCGGTGCGGCATGACAAGACCACCGGCCAGGCGTGAGGCAGCAGCAGCGCTCCAGTGGGTCTGTCGCTGCCGTCGCCGTTACCCGTCGTCAGGCAAAGGTGCGGACGAGGCGGAGCACGTCGTCCGCGAGCGGGCCGGTGCCGATCAGTGCCGTCTGCGACGGGTCCAGCCGCTGACCGGCGACGAGGCAGAGGTCGACCGCCGGACCGATGATCGTCGTCGTGTCGGCCTCGTCGATCGCCGGCCCAGCGTCGCTGCCGAACACCCAGCGATCCCCGGACGGCGCGGCGAGATCGAACACGACCGAGCCGTCGAGGGCGACACCGTCTCCGGCGAAGGCGTAGGGCAGGGTGCGCCACGCCAGGCGAGCGATGTGGCAGAGACGATCGGTAGGGGCCAGGGCGATGTCGAGACCGAACGCCACGTCGAAGGTGTGGATCCAGCACTCGGTGAGCCGGGTCGTGCACAGCGTCCGCGCCGCCAGCTCGCCGGCCACCCAGCGCAGCCGAGCGTCCGCGGGCACCTCCCGGAACCCGGCGACCTGCGCCTCGGCGCTGCGCCACCAACGCTTCCCGACCGCCGGACCGGGAGCCCCTCGCTCCGCGGCGACCAGCGCACCCGCACCGTCCTCCACCGCACCGACGGACTCGGCTGCCGCAGCGTCTCCCGGTACGACCGAGCCGGTGAGCACGGCGGCGAGGTGGTCATCGAAGCGCCCCTCGCAGCTGGCGATCGCCATCTCGTTCGTCTGGGCGACGTGCAGGACGACGTCGGCGATCGACCATCCGGCACAGCGAGACGGCCGCGCCCAGCCGTCGTCGTCGAGTGACGCCAGCAGTCCCGCCAGCTCGGCTTGCTGCGCTACCAGGTCGTCGAGCACCGGATCATCCACTCGCTGCACGGTAGACGCCGCGAGCGACGTGTTCCCGGGAGCTGTCGACGAACGCCGGCCGGCAGTCACCGGCGACCGTGCATCCGGGCGGCTGCGACCCTTGCGCGCATCGAGTGTGCAGATCGCGTCACGATCGCACCGGATCTGCACGGTCGATCTCGCCACGACCGACGCGTCGGCGACCACCCCGAGCTGCGCTGAGCGGCAGGCCTTCAGCCGCTGTCGTCGGTGACGAAGCGGTAGCCCATGCCCGGTTCGGTGAGGAAGTAGCGCGGCCGTGACGGGTCGGGCTCGACCTTGCGCCGCAGGTTCGCCATGTGGACCCGGAGGTAGTTGGCTTCGGTGCCGTAGGCAGGACCCCAGACGGCCTGGAGGAGCTGGCGCTGCGTGACGAGCCGGTCGTGGTGCCGCACCAGGTGTTCGACGAGCCCCCACTCGGTCGGCGTCAGGTGCACCTCCTCGCCGTCACGCCAGCACCGCTTGTCGGTGAGGTCGAAGCGCAAGGTGCCGGCCTCGATGACGGCGACCTCCGGCTCGGACGGGTTGGTGCGACGCAGCGCGGCGCGCATGCGTGCCAGCAGCTCGTTCATGCCGAACGGCTTGGTCACGTAGTCGTCGGCACCGGCATCGAGGGCCTCGACCTTGTCGGCCTCCTCGCTGCGCGCCGTGAGCACGATGATCGGGACCTCGCTCCAGCCGCGAAGCCCGTGCACGACCTCGATGCCGTCCATGCCGGGGAGGCCGAGGTCGAGCAGCACCACGTCGGGTCGGTGATCGGCGGCGAGGCGCAAGGCCGTCTCGCCGTCGGGGGCGAGGTCGACCTCGTGACCGCGTGCCCGCAGGTTCGTGGCCAACGCCCGCAGGATCTGGGGTTCGTCGTCGACCACCAGCACCCGGCTCACGACGCCACTCCCACGACGCGCACGCCCACGACCCGTGCCCGCACGACGTGCGCCCACTCGACCGACGTCGCCGTCACCGGGCTCATCGGGTCACCTCCGGCAGGTCGATCAGGCGCGCCGAGTGGTCCGTTGGCAGATCGAGCGTCACGGTCAGCCCGCCGCCCGGCGTGTCGTCGATGGTCAGCCCGCCGCCCATGGCGGTCATGAAGCCTCGCGCGATCGCCAGCCCCAGCCCGACGCTGCCGCTGCCGACCTGGTCGCCGAGGCGTTGGAAGGGTGCGAAGGCCTGCTCACGTCGCCGCTCGTCGATGCCAGGTCCCCGATCGATGATCCGCACGATGGCGCGATCGTCGAGCGACGCCCCCTCCACGCGCACCGCCCGGTCGGCGGGCGCGTGCGCCAGGGCGTTGCCGACCAGGTTGGCGATCACACGCTCGAGGAGCCCTGGGTCGGCGAGCACGTCGGGCACATCGGGGGGGATGGTCACGACCACGTCGTCGGTCGCCGCCGAGAGGCTGTCGAGGGCAGCGGCGACCACGTCGTCGAGGCCGACCGGTCGGGTCGCCACCTCCACGGCGCCGGCCTCGATGCGGCTCATGTCGAGCAGGTTCTCGATGAGGCGGGCGAGGCGATCGGCCTCCTCATCGATGGTGGCGAGGAACTCGTGCTGCTGCTCGCCGGTCCACGGCACGTCGGTCTGCAAGAGGCTGGTCGAGGACGCCTTGATCGAGGCCAGCGGGGTGCGCAGGTCGTGCGAGACCGCCCGCAGGATGGCGGTGCGCAGCTCGTCCGCCTGCTGTCGAGCGGCGGCGGCCTGCGCGGCGCGCTCCAGTGCCCGCCGTTCGAGCACATCGGCGACGCGCGCCACGAAGGCGTCGAGCACTCGCCGGTCGTCGGTCCCGAGGCCGCCCGGCACGATGCATAGCACGAGGTCGTCCGCCAGCGGCACCGACTCGCCGTCGTCGGGCGAACGGGGCACCGGTGCGCCGTCGGCCGCCTCGACCAGCCACGCGTCGCCGTCGGCCCGACGCAGGAGCGCCACCGCCTGCTGGTCGAAGGTGAGGCGCAGGTGGGCGAGGCGCGCCACGAGCGGGTCCTCGACTGAGGTCACCTGACCGGCGGCGGCCGCCAAGGCCTCCGCCTCGGCGCGGGCGCGCTGCGCCTCGAACGATCGGCGGGCGGCCGTGCCGACGAGCAGGCTGACGAGCAGACCGATGGCGATGAACGCCACGAGCGACACGATCTGCTCGGGGTCGGAGATGTGCAGCGTGCCGTAGGGTTCGGTGAAGTACCAGTTGGACAACCCGTCGGCCGCCAGCGCGCTGACGAGGCCGACCCGCAGGCCGCCGAGCGCGGCGACGACACCGACGAGCACGAGGTACGCCAACAGGACCGTCGACAGGTCGATCGTGTCGCGCACCGCCAGGAGCAGTGCGGTGAGCACAGGGAGCCCGATCGCTGCGATGGCCCAGCTGATCGCCCGGCGGCGTGCCGGCAGTGCGGAGCGCCGCCCTGCCGGGAGCTGCGGCAAGCCGGGACGCGCCTCGTCTTCGGCGGGGGGTTGGGAGATCACGTGGACGTCGATCTCGCCCGACAGCCGGATGACCTTGTTGATGATCGAGCCGTGCACGAGCTCGGCCCATCGGGACCGCTGCGTCGCCCCGAGGACGAGCTGCGTGGCGTGCACGGACCGGGCGAAGTCGGCGAGGCCGCCGGCGACGTCGCTCGTGACGACCTGGTGGAAGTCGCCGCCGAGGTCGGCGAGGAGCTGGCGATGCTCGATCAGCAGCGCCGAGGGTCCCGACGTCAGCCCGTCAGCGGGCTGGATGTGCACGCCGACGAGGTCGCCGTGGCTGCGCTGCGCCATGCGTGCGGCACGCCGGATCAGCGCCTCGCCGCTCGGCGCACCGGTCACCGCGACGACGACGCGCTCGCGCGTCTCCCAGCTGTGGTCGATGTGGTGGTCGGCCATGTAGGCGACCAGGGCGTCCTCCACCTTGTCGGCGACCCACAACAGGGCCAGCTCGCGCAGCGCCGAGAGGTTGCCGACCCGGAAGTAGTTGGCGAGCGCGGCATCGACCTTGTCCGGTCCGTAGATGTTGCCGTGCGCCATCCGTCGCCGCAGCGCCTCGGGCGTCATGTCGACGAGCTCGACCTGGTCGGCGTCGCGCACGACCCAGTCGGGGACGGTCTCGGCCTGCCGGACGCCGGTGATGCGCTCGACCACGTCGTTGAGCGACTCCAGGTGCTGGACGTTGACGGTCGTGATCACGTCGATGCCCGCTTCGAGCAGCGTCTGCACGTCCTCCCAGCGCTTGGCGTGCCGGGCGCCCGGAGCGTTGGTGTGCGCCAGCTCGTCGACGAGCGCGACGGCGGGCCGTCGGGTGAGGACGGCATCGAGGTCGAGCTCCTCGAGCACGGTGCCGCGGTAGTCGTGCGTGCGGCGCGGCACCACCTCGAGTTCACCGAGCTGCGCGACGGTGCTCGGGCGGCCGTGCGTCTCGACGTACGCGACGACGACGTCGGTGCCGCGCTCGGCACGCCGTCGCCCCTCGTTGAGCATGGCGAAGGTCTTCCCGACCCCCGGCGCCGCGCCGAGGTAGATGCGCAGCTTTCCGCGGCTCACGCTGCGAGTGTACGGACGAGGGCGGCGTTGAGCTGCAGCACGTTGACCCCGTCGTCGCCGAGGATGCCGAGCGGGCGGGCGTCGGTGTGCTCGTCGACCAGGGCCAGGACATCGTCGACCGGCACGCCGCGTGCCTCGGCGACCCGGGGCGCCTGCAGACGGGCGTTGGCCACCGAGATGTGCGGGTCCAAGCCCGACCCGGATGCGGTCACGGCGTCGACGGGCACGAGGGCGTCGTCGGGCAGGCCGTTCTCGGCGCGGTAGGCGGCGGCGGCTTCCTGCACGGACGCGGCCAGGTCCTCGCTCGTGGGACCGAGGTTGCTGCCCGAGCTCGCCATGGCGTCGTAGCCGTCGCCGGCC
>CAZYKR010000296.1:0-4939 GCA_964648005.1 uncultured Iamiaceae bacterium | reverse complement strand
ACGTGATGATCGGCGGCAAGGTCGCCGTCGTCTGCGGCTACGGCGACGTCGGCAAGGGCTGCGCCGCCTCGCTGCGCGGCCAGGGCGCCCGGGTGGTCGTCACCGAGATCGACCCGATCTGCGCGCTGCAGGCGGCCATGGAGGGCTACGAGGTCAAGCGGGTCGAGGACATGCTCGACATCGCCGACATCTGGATCACGGCCACCGGCAACAAGGACATCCTCACCGCCGAGCACATGCGCCGCATGAAGCACCAGGCGATCGTCGGCAACATCGGTCACTTCGACAACGAGATCGACATGGCCGGGCTCAAGAAGATGAGCGACGTCCAGCACATCAACATCAAGCCGCAGGTCGACGAGTTCGTCTTCCCCGACGGCCACTCGATCATCATGCTCGCCGAGGGCCGCCTGCTGAACCTGGGTTGCGCCACCGGGCACCCGAGCTTCGTGATGTCCAACAGCTTCTCGAACCAGGTCATCGCCCAGATCGAGCTGTTCGGTCACAACGACATCTACGAGCGCAAGGTCTACGTGCTGCCCAAGCACCTCGACGAGAAGGTGGCACGGCTGCACCTCGACAGCCTCGGGGTGCGCCTGACCGAGCTGAGCGAGGAGCAGGCCTCCTACATCGGCGTGGCGCAGTCGGGGCCCTTCAAGCCCGAGCACTACCGGTACTGATCAACCGAGTCGGCGACCGAAGGGGGACGCAGGCCATGGACACGTTCCAGGACAAGGTCGCCGTCGTGACCGGTGCCGCCAGCGGCATCGGGCTGGCCATGGCCAAGGCCTTTGCGTCGGCCGGCGCCAACGTGGCGCTGGCCGACGTGGATGTCGACGGACTCGATGCGGCGGCCGAGCAGGTCGCCGCATCGGGCACGTCGGTGCTGACGCAGCGCTGCGACGTGCGCTTCGACACCGAGGTCGAAGCGCTGCGCGACCGCGTCGTGGCCGAGTTCGGCACGGCCCACGTGCTGTGCAACAACGCCGGCATCGGGTCGGGCGGACCACTCGAGGGTCTCACCCGCAACGACTGGGAGTGGACGCTCGGGGTCAACCTGTGGGGGGTCATCAACGGCATCTCGGCCTTCCTCGGTCTCCTCAAGGCGCAGGACGAGGGCCACATCGTGAACACCGCATCGGTCGCCGGCCTGTTCGGCTCGCCGTTCATGGGGCCCTACACCGCCTCGAAGTTCGCCGTCGTCGGCGTCAGCGAGGTCCTGCACCACGAGCTGGCGATGGTCGGTTCCCAAGTCGGTGCCTCCGTGCTGTGCCCCTCGTGGGTGGCCACCCGCATCCACGAATCCGAGCGTGCCCGGCCCGCCGAGCTCGCCAATCCGGCGACGCCCGAGAGCGACGCCATGGCGAGCGGCATCCGCGACATGATCAACAGCGTCGTCTCGGAGGGGATGGACCCCGACGACGTGGCGCAGCTGGTGCTCGACGCCGTGCTGCAGCGGCGGTTCTGGATCCTCACCCACGACACCACCGCCGCCGTGGTCGAGCGGCGCACCACCTCGATCCTCTCCGGGGAGGCGCCACCGTTCGTCATGCCGCAGTGACGGTTGGTGTTCGGCGCGCCGGACGATCGCAATAGCCTCGGGGCACCATGCGTGCGGACCGGCCCCCCATCACCGTCACCTTCGACATCGAGGATCACCGCCCGTCGCCGTCGTGGGAGGCGCGCTACCCGGCGTTGACGATGCGCCTGCTCGACGAGCTGGACGATCTGGGGGTGCGGGCGACGTGCTTCGTCGTCGGCGAGGTGGCGGCGAACGCCCCCGGCCTGGTGCGCGAGATCGCCGAACGCGGGCACGAGGTGGGGCTGCACAGCTACCGGCACTGGGCGACCTTCGCCTACGAGCCGGCGCAGTTCCGGCGAGAGATCGGCGACGGTCGCCGGCTCCTCGAGGACCTGACCGGTGCGCCGGTCGCCGGGTACCGCGCCCCGGCGGGCACGATCATGCCGCGCTGCGCTTGGGCGACCGACGTGCTCGCCGAGGTGGGCTTCACGTACTCGGCGAGCGTGTTGCCGGTCCAGTCGTACGTCGTTGGGTTCCCGGGCGCGCCGGCGACACCGTTCGTGTGGCCGTCGGGCCTCGTCGAGCTGCCCTGCCCGTGCGTGTCGGTCGGTCCGGTCGGCATGCCGTTCCTCGGGGGCACGTTCCTGCGGGTGTTCCCGATGCCGCTGGTGCGCGCCCTGCGCAACCGGCTCGACGACCCGGCCCTCGTGCCGTGGAGCTACCTGCACCCCTACGACATCGACGTCGAGGAGCCGTTCTGGGTGGTCCCCGAGGTGCAGTGGTGGGGGAGCCTGCTGCTCTGGGTCAACCGCGGGGTGGCCCTGCGCAAGCTCCGGGCGATCGTGGCCGGCGGGGTGGGCGCCCCGCTCGGGGAGCGGGTGGCGGCCATCGCCGGGGACCTGCCCGTGTTCGATCCGGGCCTCGTCACAGGTGTGGCTGGGTCCTCCGGCGTCGCCGGTGTGCTGGAACGGCGCGAGATGGTCCAGTCGATGGCGGCCGAGCGGGCCGCGGCGGGCGCGTGATCCCGCCGACGATCCGCTGGGTGGCCGACGGCGGCGGCGCGGTCGAGCTGATCGACCAGCGGCGGCTGCCGACCGAGCTGATCACGGTGCGGGCGACGACGGTGGCCGAGCTGTGCGAGCTGATCGCCACCCTCGCCGTGCGCGGCGCACCGGCACTGGGCATCGCCGGGGCCATGGGCGTGGCGCTCGCTGCGGCGCGCGGCGATGACCTCGACGCTGCCTCGGACGCCCTCGTCAGCACGCGGCCGACAGCGGTCAACCTGCGCTGGGGGGTCGAGCGCGCCCGGGCCGCGGCCGACCCGCTCGCCGAGGCGCTGGCGGTGCTGGCCGAGGATGCCGCCACCAACGCCGCCATCGCCGCCCATGGCGCCGAGGTGCTCCCGGTTGGTCAGGTGTTGACGCACTGCAACGCCGGCGCGCTGGCGTGCGGCGCCGTCGGGACCGCCCTCGGCGTCCTCGTCGCCGGCCATGACGCTGGGCGGGTCACCCACGTCTGGGTGGACGAGACCCGACCGGTGCTCCAGGGGGCGCGCCTGACGACGTTCGAGTTGGCCGCGGCGGGGGTGCCGCACACGTTGCTGGTGGACGCCGCGGCGGGCGGGCTCTTCGCCGGAGGACGGGTCGAAGCCGTGGTGGTCGGGGCCGACCGGATCGCCCGCGACGGCAGCGTCGCCAACAAGGTGGGGACGTACCCGCTGGCCGTGCTTGCCCGGCACCACGCGGTGCCCTTCTTCGTGGCCGCGCCGATGAGCACCGTGGATCGTCATTGTGTCGACGGGAGCGCCATCGTGGTCGAGCAACGCGCCGGCGACGAGGTGGTGCTGGTGCGCGGTGCCAGGATCGCTCCGCCGCAGACCGCGGTGTGGAACCCGGCCTTCGACGTCACACCGCCGGCGCTCGTCACGGCGTACCTCACCGAGCGCGGCGTGGGCACCGCGTCAGACCTGGCGCGATGGATGATGGAGGCACCGTGAGCGGGCTCGAGGCCCGCCGACGGTGGCTCAGGCGCCGGGCTCGATCACACAGGTGGTCTTGTTCCACTCGGTGATCGGCGCGAAGGCCTCGTTGAGCGCCGTCTTGTCCTCGGGGGTGAGCGGGGACGTGGCCTGCTTGGTGGTCAGGAAGTTGATCGTGTCGATCTGCGCCGCGAACTGCGGCGTCTCCTGCTTGAGCTTGTCCACGAGCACCTGGAACTTGGCGACCACCTCTTCCTTCTGCTCCGGCTTGGCGAAGGTGACAGCCGAGTAGCCGATCGAGAAGGCGGCGTAGGCCTGGCAGTCGGGCTGCGCCTTGATCTTGGCCTTGGGCTTGGTCGTGGTCGTCTGCTTGGGCGCGGTCGTCGTGGCGGCCTTGGCGGTCGTGGACGATGCGTCCCCTTCGCCCGATGCGCTGTCGGTCTTGGGCTGCGTGCCACAGGCGGCAGCGGTGAGTGCCAGCGCGGCGACGGCCACGGCGGATCGGATGCGCACTGCGGGATCTCCTCGAGTTGACGTCAGGACCGAAGGCAACAGCGGGCGACGCTAGCACGGCGCCACCGGGGGACCCGGGGTCGGTGGCGGGCGCCGATAAGCTCGCCCGGCGCCTGAGCGACGGCCGGCGTCACCACCGTTCGATGACCTCCACCGACCTCGACTCCGCCCGGCATGCCGACTCGACCGGCCCGCACACCGAACCGCTGACGCTGGCCGGCCCGGCAGCGGTCGGCGCCGTCGGCGTGGTGCTGGCGCTCGCCACCGGGGCGGACATGGATGCCATCGCCGGCGAGGCAGATGGGGCGACCATGGTCGCCACCGAGGTGTTGCTCTGCGCCGTCGGGATGGCGTTGGCCGTCGTGTGGCGGCGGCCGGCTGCCCGACGCCGGTTGGCCGTGGCGGCGTTGGCGGCGATCGTCGGGCTGGCCCTGTGGAGCGCCGTCTTCACCGGGGTGATGGCGACGGGCACCGAGGTCGACGCCGCCCGCGGCGCCACTGTGGCCTCGATGGCCGGCGTGACGAACTGGTGGCTGGTGTTCGACCGCCCGCTGGCGTTGGCGCCCCTGCCGCCGCTGGCGGGACTGTGGCTCGGCGCCATCGTGGCGCAGGTCGTGCTGGTCGCCGCCGTCGTCGTGCGTCGCCGCGGTCCCGCCGAGGATGCACCCGGCCCCGAGGCCGAGGGCGTGACGGTGGGGCGCGGGGCTCGCCTGGCGCTGGGCGGCGCCGTCGTGGCGACGCTGTGGACGGCGCTGCTGGGCTGGCTCGCCGCATCGTCAGAGCCCGGGTCGTCGCCGCTGGGGAACCCGGCCGATCTGCCGGCGTGGCTCGTACGACTGCTCGACATCGATGGGGGACGGCTGGTCGATCGCCTCCAGTACGGCACCGACACGCGGCTGGCCGGCCTGCTGGTCGGCGTCGCCGTC
>CAZYKR010000295.1:0-4996 GCA_964648005.1 uncultured Iamiaceae bacterium | reverse complement strand
ACCAGCGGCTCGAAACCAAGTCCTACAGGACCTGGTCGACTCCCATTAGTCCTCGTCTGTCCAGTCGGCTTCGGAGTGCGTGACGGGCGCTTCGCCCATCCAGCCGCGCAGGGTGTTCTTGAGCTTGGTCACCTGGATGAACAGGTCGTGCTCGGCCGGCATCGGCGAGCTCGGTTGCGGCGACTTGAAGTAGTACGACAGCCACTCCTGCACGCCCGACTGCCCGGCGCGCGCCGCCAGGTCCATGAACAGCGCCAGGTCGAGCACGATGGGGGCCGCCAGGATGGAGTCGCGGCACAAGAAGTTGACCTTGATCTGCATCGGGTACCCCATCCACCCGAAGATGTCGATGTTGTCCCAGCCCTCTTTGTTGTCGCCACGGGGCGGGTAGTAGTTGATCCGCACGACGTGGTCGATGTTGCCGTACAGCTCCGGGTACAGCTCGGGCTGCAGGATCGTGTCGAGGACGCCGAGCTTGGAGACCTCCTTGGTCTTGAAGTTCTCCGGGTCGTCGAGCACCTCGCCGTCACGGTTGCCGAGGATGTTCGTCGAGTACCAGCCGCGCAGACCGAGCATGCGCGCCTTGAGACCCGGAGCCAGCAGCGTCTTCATGAACGTCTGGCCAGTCTTGAAGTCCTTGCCGGCGATCGGCACCTCCCGCTCCCGTGCCAACTCGACCATGGCCGGCGTGTCGACGGAGAGGTTGGGGGCGCCGTTGGCGAACGGCACACCCGACACCAGCGCGGCGTAGGCGTAGATCTGGCTGGGGGCGATGTTCTCGTCGCTGCGCTTGAGGCCCTCCTCGAACGCCGCCACCGAGGCGTGCACCTCCGAGGCCATCTGGTACGCCTCGGTCGACCCGCACCACACCATCGACAAACGGTCGCAGTCGTTGTCCGCCCGGAACCGCTCGATGTCGGCGACGAGCGCCTCGGCAAGCTCCCACTTCGTCGGCGCCGCCTTGACCCGCGTGCCGGTGAGCTTGGAGACCCAGCGCTGGTCGAACACGGCGTCCATCGCCACGACGCCCTCGAGCTCACCCGAGATCGGCGCCAGGTCCCGCTCCTCGAGCACGCCTGCGGTGCGCGCCGCCTCGAGGGCGTTTGCCGAGATCGGATCCCATCCACCGAACACCAGGTCGTCGAGACCGGCGAGCGGCACGAAGTCGCGGATCAAGGGGTTGCGGTCCTCGGAGCGCTCGCCGAGGCGGATGTGCGCCAACTGTGAGAGCGACCCGACGGGCACGGTGTGGCCGGCACGAGCCGAGAGCACGCCGGCGACGAAGGTCGAGGCGACGGCACCGAGTCCGGGGGTGAGCACGCCGAGGCGGCCGGCGGCGGGAGCGATCGTGGTGGAGGGCATGACGGGCATCCTTCAGGAACGCTCGTGCGATGTCCAGGTTCGATTAGCATCACTACACAATGAAGCCGGCCGCCCTCCCCGCCCTGACCGTGGCCCAGCTCGAGTACCTCGTCGCCGTCGACCAGCACCGCACGTGGGCTGAGGCGGCAGCGAGTCTCGGCGTCACCCCCTCGGCGCTGTCGCAGGGACTCGCCGAGCTCGAACGACGGCTCGGACTGGCGTTGTTCGCCCGCGACGGCCGGCAGCGGCGACGCACGCCGGCCGGCGACGAGGTGCTGCGCTACGCCACCGACGTCGTGGCGCGCACGGCGGAGCTCGCCGGCTGGGCGGAACGGGCGCGCGCGGGCAGCACCGGGCGGGTGCGCATCGGCATGATCGACGCCGCCGCCGTCGGACACTTCGCCGACGACCTGCGCCGGTACCGCGACGAACGCCCGGACGTGGACCTGCGGCTGCAGGTGGCGCCGAGCGCCGAACTGCTCGTGGCCGTCGCCGGCGGAGCGCTCGACGCCGCCGTCGTGGTGGAGCCGCGCGCTCCCACCGGCGCCTTGGCGCTCGAGCCACTGCTCGCCGAACCGCTGCGGGTGTACGCGCCGGCCGGCGCGCGGCGCGCCGGTCCGCCCGGGTGGGGACCGTGGGTGCTGTTCCCCGCGGCGTCGCACACCCGGGCCCTGGTCACCGAGGCGCTACGCCGCGCCGGCGCACCGCTCGACGTCGTCGCCGAGTCCAATCAACCGGAGGTCCTGCGCGCCATGGTGCAGCTCGGGCTCGGCTGGACGGTACTGCCCGTGGCGCAAGCAGAGACCGGCTCCGATCCGCTCGTCCCTGTGCGATCCGCCCCCCTTGTCCGCCGGCACCTCGTGCTGGCGCGCCGTCATGGCGCACCACCCGATCCGGCGGTGGATGCGCTGCGCGCCGCACTCCTGCGACGATCATCACGACCATGAGCTCCGCCGTCGACCTCGCCGAGCGCGTCGGCGTCCTGCGTGACGCCTTCGCCGCCGTCGCCGACCCGCCGCGCGCCGAGCAGATGCGGGCGTACCAGCGCGACCAATTCACGTTCTTCGGGATCCCCGCGCCGGCACGCCGCGCGCTGGCGCGACCGATCCTCGACCTGGGACGCCATCCGGATCCCGACACCGTCGTCGCGCTCGCCGAGGCCCTCTGGCACGCACCCGAGCGCGAGTGCACGTACGCGGCGACCGACCTCCTCGTGCGCCACGAGCGACGCCTCGCGGGCGAGCACCTCGGCGCCGTCGAGCGGTGCATGACGACCTCCTCGTGGTGGGACACGGTCGACGCACTGGCCGCCAACGTCGCCGGCCCGCTCGTGCTGCGCTCACCCGACCTGCACGACGTGCCGGACCGTTGGATCGCCGATGATGACCTGTGGCTGCGACGCACGG
Organism: uncultured Iamiaceae bacterium; assembly: GCA_964648005.1. Lineage (GTDB taxonomy): Bacteria > Actinomycetota > Acidimicrobiia > Acidimicrobiales > Acidimicrobilacustridaceae > JAGQTE01. The sequence goes on along the minus strand of CAZYKR010000295.1, from coordinate 2,228 downwards.
CGCTGCTGCATCAGCTGCACGCCGGCGCGTCGACCGACGCGGCTCGGCTCTTCGCCTACTGCGAACGGTGTGCCGATGAACGCGAGTTCTTCATCCGCAAGGCCATCGGCTGGGCCTTGCGCCAGTACGCCCGAACCGATGCCGCGGCCGTCGGAGCGTTCGTCGACCGCCTGGGAGAACGGCTCAGCCCGCTGTCGCGGCGCGAGGCGCTGCGCGGCATCCGCAAGGCGCCGTGATGCGCAGGATCGCCGAGCCCGCTGTTTCTCGACTGCGCACCGGAGGCCCGGCGCTGTTGCTGGTCCCAATCGTCGCTGTCGGCGCCGCCGCCGCGACCAGCAAGGCGCTCGAGCTCGAACCCGTGGCCGCTGGCTTCGTCCTGTTGCTCGCCGTGACGCTGGGAGCGCTGACCGGGCGGGTCGGTGGGCTGATCTGCGCCGTCTTGGCGAGCGTCGTGTTCGATCTGGCGTTCCTGCCTCCGTCGCAGAACATGCGTCTCGGCAAGATCTCCGACCTGATCGTCCTGGGCGCGTTCGTCGTTGTCGCGCTGCTGGTCGGCACGTTGGCGTCCCGAGCCAGCGCCTTGCAGGCGGCGGCGGACCGAGGCCGGGCTGACGCCGACCTTGCCGAAGCCAAGGCCGCGTTCTTCGCCGCCGCCGGCCACAACCTGCGCACGCCGCTGACGACGGTCACCTCCGCCGTCGACACGTTGTTGACGACAGACAGCCACCTGACGCCCGAGCAGCGGCGGGAGTTGCTCGAATCGATCCGAGACGAGACCCTGCGCCTCGGCCTGCTCGTCTCGCGCACCATGGAGCAGGCGCGCATCCACGAAGGCGGGTTCGCCCCGAGACCGGCCGACATCGACGCGCTCGAGCTCGTGCAGGCGGCCGTGCGACGCCTCGGGCCGGTGGCGTCGGGCCGATGCACCTACGACGACGCCGACCAGATGGCGGTGCTGTACGCCGACGCTGCGCTCACCGAGGAGATCCTCACGGTGCTCATCGAGAACGCGTGCCGCTACGCCCCGGCCGGCACGCCGATCGACGTGGTGGCGACCACCGACGACGGGGAGATCGAGGTGGCGGTCATCGACCACGGCGCCGGCGTCCCGGAGGCTGATCGGGACCGCATCTTCGCCCAGTACGAGCGCGGCGGGCACGACGCCGACATCGTCGGGACCGGCATCGGGCTCACCGTCGCACGCGAGCTAGCGGAGGTGCAGGACGGCACGGTCAGCGTGCGCGCCACTCCGGGCGGCGGCGCTACGTTCGCCCTGCGCCTGCCGGCGGGTGGGCGCTGAGCACAGGACAGCGCCATGACGACAATCCTGGTCATCGACGACGACGCGCCACTTCGGCGTGCCTTGCGCACGAGCCTCGTCGCGCGCGGCTACGACGTCACCGAGGCGTCGACCGGCGAGGCCGGTGTCCGATTGGTCACGGACGAGCGCCCGGACCTCGTCGTGCTGGACCTCGGCCTGCCAGATCAGTCAGGCATCGTCGTGATCGAGCGCGTTCGGGCCATCAGTGCCGTGCCCGTGCTCGTGCTGACCGCCCGCGACGTGCAGGCGCAAAAGGTCGACGCCCTCGACGCCGGCGCCGACGACTACGTCACCAAGCCATTCGACCCACCCGAGCTCATGGCGCGGGTCCGCGCCTCGCTTCGGCGCAGCACATCGGGCCCGCTCGCCGAGCGGATCGAGCGCGGTGCGGTGACGATCGACCTGCGGAACAAGGTGCTCACCTTCGGGGGCGAGACGGTCGCCCTGACCCGTACGGAGTGGTCGCTGCTCGACCTGCTGGCGCACAACCCGGGACGTCTGCTGACCCACGCCACCCTGCTCCAGGCGGTATGGGGTCCCGAGTACGGCACCGAGTCCAACTACCTGCGCACCTTCGTCGGACAGCTCCGCAAGAAGTTGCGAGATAGCGCGGCGTCGCCGACGTTCATCGCGACCGAACCGGGCATCGGTTACCGGTGGCTTGGCGACCGCGACCTGGCCAGTCCGCTTGATCCCCCCGGGTGAGTGCGCGTCGCAGCGTTCCACGTGCCCGTGGCGACCAGCGAGGCACTACGGCGATAAGAACGCATCAAGATTGTGCATTCGGGGCTTGTGACTTGGCCTCGGAGCCGGAACATCGGCATGCTGACGCCATGCGGGATCACGCGGACTCCCAGTCGGGAATGTCGCTTCGAGCACTCGATGATGCGCGGCTGGCGACGCACTT
>CAZYKR010000294.1:0-5014 GCA_964648005.1 uncultured Iamiaceae bacterium | reverse complement strand
GCTGTTCAGTTGTCAAGGATCGCTGTGGAGCACCGCGAGTGGCCTCACGAGGCATCGCGGTGCTCCTGGCGTTGGCGACGGGCCTTGGCTTGGCGATCGGCTCGTCGTCCCGCCGGGGGGTGTTCGGGAGGCAGCATGGCGGTGGTGCCGTCGGGATCGGTGCGCAGCGTGTAGCCGTGAAAGGTCTTGAGGTCCTGGTGATGCCCGCAGAGGCGACACAGCTCGGTGACCGTGGTGTGATGCGTCTCGGCCCACTCGACGGTGTGATCGATCTCGAGCTGCACGGTGTTGGGGCACCCCGTCACCGCACAGGTGGGGTAGCGGGCCTGGAGGTAGGTGCGCTGGAGTGCGGTGGGTTGACGCCCGAGGTGCACCACCTGGCGGATGTCAGTGCCGTCGCGCACCACGGCGGCGACGAAGGCGTCATCGACGAGGTCGCGGACCGCTGCCACGGGGATGGGGCCGAGCCCCTCGATCTCGCACCGTTCGTCGCCGGTGACGGTGCCGTGGAGCCAGGCGCGGTAGTCGATGTGCACGATGACCTTGGCCTTCGCACCCGTCGCCGGTGGTGACGGCGCGCCGGGGCGTTCTCGGCCTTCGGGAACGGCCGAGGCTGCTCGCGCCATGTCGAGCAGGGCGTCGGCGACGATGGCCTCGGGGCTCGGTCGATCACCGTCGTCGGGACGTTCCTGGCGGAGGGTCTGGTACCGGCGATCGATGAACGGCTGCAGCAGCGCCCACAGCTCGGCGCCAGCGGTCGTGGCGTCGGACCAGGTGAGCTCGAACATCCCGTCGGGCGTCGTGCGGGCGGTGCAGCGGCGGGCGCGCCGTGCGGCATCGTGGCGTTCGGCATCGGATCGCGTGTCGGCGGCGACGCAGATGCGGTCGCAGGCGAGTTTGAACGCCACCCAGGGCTCCGAACGCGCCGACTGGAGGATGTCGGCCTGGCGGTCGGGCGCAAGCGTCGCCGTCGCCGCCGCCAGCTGGGTGACCTTGGAGGACAGGGCACCGGAGCGGACCGCAGCGGCGACCTCGTGGAGGTCGTCGAGCTGTGCGGCGGTCTCGAGCACCTGCGTGGCCCGGAAGACCGAGATGCCGCACCGCCGGGCGACGTGGTGGCGAGCGGAGCGATCGCCGGCCCGGCGCCAGGGCTCGCCCACCATGGCACGTCGCACCAGGGCAAGCACCGCGGCGTGACCGAGCTGCTCGACGGCGATGGCCTCCCGGAGGAGCTCGTCGGCCTCGTCAGGAGCGAGGTCATCCGCGCAGCAATCGGCGAGGGATGCGGTGAGTCGTTCGCGACACTCGACGAGCACCGCAGCGAGGTCGGCCATGGATGCTCCTTTCGAACGAGAGGGTCAAGAAACGAACAACTGTTCGATAGCAAGCTACGACGACCCGCGCGTCAGGTCAACCCTTTGGTGATGTGACATCAGTCTTTCGCGCCACTGCAGATGTCGCCGCGTTACGCGCCCGAGCGTCAGGATGAGACCGATGCACCGAGTTCACGACGCCACCGAGGTCCAGCATGCGCTGCTCGCCGAGTTCGGCGAGGGGCCGGTCGTCGTCGACGCCGACATCGTCGACGCCTACCGAGCCGACCGCGCCACGCCGGTCGTCCCGGGAACGCCGGCGGCGCTCGTGCGCGCCCGCAGCACGGCGGATGTCCAGGCGACCCTGCGCGTCGCCTCCCGGCTCGGCGTCCCGGTGGTGCCTCGGGGCCTCGGCACCGGGCTCTCCGGGGGGTCGAGCGCCATCGATGGGTGCATCGTGTTGTCGACCGAGCAGCTGCGCGCCATCGAGATCGACCCGGCGGCGATGGTGGCCGTCGTCGGGCCGGGCCTGCGCAACGTCGAGGTCAAGGAGGCGGCTGCCGCGCACGGGCTGTGGTACCCGCCGGACCCGTCGTCGTTCGAGATCTGCTCCATCGGCGGCAACCTGGCGACCAACGCCGGGGGCCTGTGCTGCGTGAAGTACGGGGTGACCACCGACTACGTGCTCGGCCTGGAGGTGGTGCTCGCCGACGGCTCGGCCGTGCGCCTGGGTGGACGCACGATCAAAGACGTCGCCGGCTACGACCTGAAGCGGCTCTTCGTGGGCTCGGAGGGCACGCTCGGCATCATCACGGAGGGCACGCTGCGCCTTCGCCCTGCACCGCCGCCGGCATCGACGGTCGTGGCGACCTTCGACGACGTCGTCGCCGCCGGCCGGGCGGTCACCCGCATCGTGGCGGCGATGCGGCCCGCGGCGCTCGAGCTGATGGACCGCGCCGCCCTCGCCGCTGTCGAGCGGTTGCGGCCGATGGGGCTCGACACCGACACCGCCGCGCTGCTGCTGGCCCGCACCGACGGCGTCGCCGACGAGGCCGACGCCGTCGTCACCGCCTGCGAGGCCGAGGGAGCCGACTACGTGGCGTGCACCGACGACGTCGACGAAGGCGAGCTGCTGATGGGGGCGCGCCGCATGGCCATCCCCGCCGTCGAACGGCTCGGCACCGTGCTGATCGAGGACGTCGGCGTGCCGGTGCCGCGCATCCCCGACCTGCTGGCTGCGGTGGAGCGCATCGCCGCAGCGCACGACACCGCCATCCCCGTGATCGGCCACGCCGGCGACGGCAACTTCCACCCGCTGGTTACCTACGACGCCGCCGACCCGGACGCCACGGCGCGCGCCGCCACGGCCTTCGACGAGGTGATGGCGGCGGCGCTTGCCCTGGGCGGGACGGTCACCGGCGAGCACGGCATCGGGGTGCTCAAGGCTCGTCACCTGCGGGCGCAGCTCGGTGACGACGTGCTGGATCTGACCCGGCGCATCAAGGACGCGCTCGACCCCGAGCACATCTTGAACCCGGGCAAGTGGGTGTGAGCTGAGCTAGCGCTGTCCGCCGCCGACGAAGTGGCCCTGCTCCTGGAGGCGGGGCCAGAACGTCGGCTCGTACGCCTCCTCGGGCGTGGCGCGCACGGCGGCGTCGAGCGCTTCGGCGTCGGCGCCGACGAGGATCCGCCAGCGGTTGGCCCGCACGCCGTCGAGGATGGTGGTGGCGGCATCGGCTGCCGTCGTCGGCGCCATCATCTTGAACCCCTCGCCGAACATCGCCATCAGGTTCTCGATCTCCTCGTCGGAGGTCTGCGACGCGTCGAACCCTGCCGAGGACACCATCTCTCTCCGGCGGGCCGCCTGCGCCTCGGCGGACATGCCGCTCGAGAGCACCTTGTTGGTGTTGGTGACGATCGACGTGCCGATGTGGCCCGGCATAACGACGTGGGCGTGCAGGTGCGGTGCGTTGACGCGGAAGTCGGTGACCAGCGCCTCGGTGAACCCCTTCACGGCGAACTTCGCCGAGCTGTAGGCGGTGTGCGCGCCGTTGAGACCGAGGGCGGCGTGGAAGCCGTTGACGCTCGACGTGTTGATGACGTGACCTTCCTCGGAGGCGAGCAGCAGCGGCAGGAAGGCTCGGACGCCGTAGTAGACCCCCCACCAGTCGACGGCGAAGACGCGCTCCCACTCGTCGCGCGGCGACGCGATCATGCTGGCGCCGCCGCCGATGCCGGCGTTGTTGAACAGCAGGTCGATGTGATCGGTGCCGAGCTCGGCGGCCACGGCGTCGCGGAAGGCGAGGACCTGGGCTTCGTCGGACACGTCGGCGACGAAGGTGACGATGCGCACCGTCTCCGGCGCGCCCTCGACGCACAGCGCTGCGGTCTCGGCCATATCGGTCTCGGAGACGTCGCACATGGCGACGCTGGCGCCCTCGGCGGTGAGCTGCCGGCACAGCTCGCGTCCCATGCCGGTGCCGCCGCCGGTGACGACCGCGATCTTCCCCGCGAACTGCTCCATCGGACCCCCTCGATGTCCTCGCCGCGCCCCCCGGCACGAGTCGAGCGAGAACCTACCGGAGCGGTGGTATCGGCAGTGTCGGCTGCGCCGGTGCACCGCTGCGCCCGAATCCGAATCGACATGCAGGTGGGGTATCTATGCTGGTCCGACACCCGCATGGGTGGATCGGGAGCGTACCTCCCCTCTTGACCGCAACGATCAGGAGCCGGAGATGGCGATCACCGAGCACGACCGACACGACCTGTACGTCGCCCTCGAGGCGGCGATCGGACCCGAGCAGGCGACGACGCTCATGGAACACCTCCCTCCGGTCGGGTGGGCCGACGTGGCCACCAAACACGATCTGGCGCAGCTGCAAGCGGCGACCTCTCAGGACTTCGCGCACCTGCAGACGGCGACCTCCCAGGACTTCGCCTTGGTGCGCTCGGAGATGCGCGCGGAGATGGCGGATCTGCGTACGGAGCTGCGCGGGGAGATGGCGGAGCTGCGTACGGAGTTGCGCGACGGGTTGGCGGCTGTGCGCACTGATCTTGGGGCCGACATCGCCGATCTGCAAGCGACGTCGCTGCGCGATCAGCGCACCTTGGCACTCACGTTGATCGGAGCGAACGCCGGGATGGCGGCGACGGTGGCGGCGCTGGCGTTCGCGGCGGCACGGCTCGTGTGACCGGGGGTCGGTCAGGTTCAGCTCAGGTCGTCGAGGGCGGACAAGTCGCCGGGCACGTCGACGGCGTGGCGCTCCAGGACGTCGAGGGGCACGAGGGCCAACACGGCCTCGTGGGTGGAGGCGAGCACCACCGGTGCCGCCGCGCCGTCCTCGTGGGCCCGCAGCCAGTTGCGGGCGGTGACGCACCAGCGGTCGCCGGGACGTAAGCCGGGGAAGCGGTACTCGGGCATCGGTGTCGACAGGTCGTTGCCGATGGATCGCTGGTGGGCGAGGAATTCCGCGCTCACCACGGCGCAGATCGTGTGGCTGCCGAGGTCTTCGGGGCCGGTGGTGCAGCAGCCGTCTCGGTAGAAGCCGGTCATCGGTTCGGTGCCGCACGGTTCGAGCGGGCCGCCGAGGACGTTGCGGTCGTCGCTGGGTGCCATCGCCACCAGTGTGGCGTGCGCGACGTTGCGTCACTCAGTCGACGAGCTCGACGGGGTCGCCCACGCGGATCGTGCCCGGCGTGGC
>CAZYKR010000293.1:0-5055 GCA_964648005.1 uncultured Iamiaceae bacterium | reverse complement strand
CGCCACCCGCCTTCGGGGGCGCGCCGACCTTGACCACGGTGGCGCCGTAGTCGGCCAGCCAGCGCGAGGCGCGCGCCGCTGGGCCGACGGTGGCGAAGTCCAGGACGGTCACGCCGTCGAGCATCGGGTCCACGTCGGGTGCTGCCTCAGAAGTTCTTCGGGAGGCCCAGGCCGCGCCTGGCGATGATGTTCTTCTGGATCTCGCTGGCGCCGCCGCCGATCGTGTCGATCACGGTGTAGCGATAGGTCGACTCGGCACGACCGACCATCGGCGCGTCCTCGGTGCGCACCCGCAGCTGGCTGCCGGGCCCGCCGATGTCCATCGAGGCGTTGGCGAGGCGGCGGCTGAACTCGGTGGCGAACAGCTTGTACTCGGACGACTCGACCGTCGGCGGCGGCACGTACTGGCCGCCCTCGTGGGTGGCGCGCTCGGCCTTCACCGACCGGTCGACGACCTTGAGGCCCATCACCCGGGCCACCTCGGCCTCGGTGTGCAGCCGGGCCATGCGGGCACGCACGGTCGGATCGTCCTTGAGGGGAGCGCCGTCGCGAGTGGTGGTGCGCACGTAGTCGGTCAGCACGTCGAGGCGCTGTTTGATGGGCGAGAACGTGAACATGGTGAAGCGCTCGAGGTCGAGCGCTTGGGAGATGTACTGGAAGCCCTTGTTCACCTCGCCGACGACGTACTCGTCCGGGACGAACACGTTGTCGATGAACACCTCGTTGGTGCGTTCGTCGCCCATCGTCCAGATGCCGCGGATCTCCACGCCCGGCTGATCGAGCGGTACGAGCATCAGCGTGATGCCGTGGTGCTTGTTGTCGGGATCGGTGCGGGTGCCGAGCCAGTACCACTCGGCGAAGTGCGCCGAGGTGGTCCAGGTCTTCTGCCCGTTGATGAGCCACCCGTCCTTGCCGTCGACGGTGGTGCGCTCCGCCTTGAGCTTCATCGACGCTGCGTCCGATCCGGCGTTGGGCTCGGAGTAGCCGACGGCGAACTCGACGTCGTTCTCGAGGATCATCGGCAGGAACGTGTCCTTGAGGTGGTCGTTGCCGTGGGCGATGAGGGTCTTGCCGATGATGCCGACGCCCTTGCCGATCTGCGGACCGCCACGCGCCGCCAGCGCCTCGTTGAGGATGAACTCGTACACGCCCTCACCCTCGGACCCGCCGTACTCCTTGGGCCAGGTCATGCCGAGCCAGCCCTTGCGGCCGACCTGCTTCATGAACGCCCGGCGCTTCGGGGTGTCGACGATCTGCGCCATGTTCTCGCGGGTGACGTCGAAGACGTCGGGATCGTCGTGCTCGTCGAGGAACGCCTCGACCTCGGCGGCGAAGGCCTGCTGCTCGGGCGTGAAATCGAAGTCCATGGGCTGCCTCGGGTTTCCTGACGGGTCGTCAGAATCCTAGGGGTCCGGTGTCCGGCCTGCCAATGACCAGAATGGGTCGCCATGGCGGACCCGCTCGAGATCGTCGACTTCGTGGGCACGGTGCCCGACGCGCTGCTGCGCGCCGCGGCCGGCAGGGTGCGCGCCGGGCAGGGTTGGGTGAACCTGATCCCCTTGGTCGACGACCCCGAGGACGTGCCGCGCCCGTCGGTGTGGGCGTCGATCTTCGGCGCGCGCGGCCCGGCGATCCCGGTGTGCACCTGGACGCGCGAGTCCGTCGGCATCCAGCACGGCATGAGCACCCGGGCGGGGGCCGTGCTGCGCGAGGCGGGCATCACGCTGCCCGATGGCTGGCGACCGGTGCAGGACAGCCCGCGGCGCGGCATCGTCATCGAGATCCCGCCCGACGCCGACCCGGAGCTGGTCGTGACGTGGCTGGTGCGTGCGGGCACGGCACTGTCGACGGTGCTGCTGACCGGCGACTGGCGCGGCGTGATCTACGAGTAGCGCGCGCTCAGCGCAGCAAGGCTGCGCCGCTGGCGGCGAGCCGCTCGGTGGCGATGCGAGGCGTCGGCTCGTCGGGCCATCGTTGGGCCAGGGCATGCTCGCAGCGGGCGGCGTAGGCGATGACCCACAGCGCAGCGGCGCGCGCCCGGCCCGTCTCGTCGCTCGTGAGCGGACGCCGTCGACCGTCGGCGTACGCCTCGAGGTAGGCGTCGATCTCGCCGGGTGACGGATAGTCGCCGTGGTCGGGCTCGCCCGTGACACGCCAGGTCGCGGCAGCCTGACCCATGGCCGCCGGTTCATCGATCGCCGCCAGGCTGTCCCAGTCCCAGGCGACCGCCACGGTGCCGTCGGCGGCGAAGCGCACGTTGCGATGCGACCAGTCGGTGTGGGCGACCACCGCTGCGGCATCGGTGGGTGCGTCGCGCCGGGCGCGGGCCTCGGTTGCCAGGGCGTCGATCCAGGCGGCGTCGGCAGCCGCGAGGTCGAAGTCGAACAGCGGGCTGTGCGGCGTCGGCCACAAGCCGTCGTGCTCGGTGGCGCGCAGCGGATGGGCGGCGAGCGCGGCGTGCGTTGTCGGGTTGGTCGTCTGGGAGGCGACCCGCACGACGGCGGCGAATGCGGTGGCTGAGGCGGCGAGTGTGGTGTCGTCGCCGGCTGGGTGCTCATCTGGCGGCGCCGGCCGGTAGGACTCGACGGTTGCCCAGGTCGGCCCGATGCGGAAGGGGTTGACGATCGGAGTCGGGCAGGGGAGCCCGGCGGCCGCGACCAGGCGCTGGGTCTCGACGGCGGCACGCAGGAACGCCTCGCTGTAGCGATGCTGATGCGCCTTGAGTACGAGTTCGCGGCCGTCGCCGAGCACCACGCCAGCCACGCAGCCGACCGACACCTGCCAGAACAGGCATCGCTCGACCGTGGCGCCGATGCGCTCGACCACGGCCGCCTCGACCATCGCCGCTACGGCCTCGGCATCGGCGGTGCCGAAGATCTCGGTCTCGACGAAGGGCCCGGCCCACTCGACACGGGCTGCCTCGATGGCGGGCACCAAGGCCGACCCGGCGCCGTCAGGCATAGCCGATTTCAGTAAATCTCATTGCATTTCCGTCCAGGTACTCTTACGGTCGGCCGCCATGTTGCATCGAGCTTCGCACCGACTCCTTCGTCCTCGCCGACTGATGGCGGTCGTCATTGCGATGGCCGCGGGCGGGGCCTGCTCGGATCCCGCCCCAGGGCAGGTCTGTGCCCTGCTCGCTCCGCCGAACGGTGCCACGCACGCGCTCGACGTCGCGGTCGACCAGCCGATCGCCCTCGGCATCGTCGCCCCCGGCATCGAGGTGCTCGAGTCCGCCGACGAGCGGTTCCAGCCGCACGCCCGCGACGTGGCGTCGGCGTTGCGTGCCATCGAGCGCGGCGACGACGCCGCGGCGGTCGTCGACGAGCACCGATCCGCTGCCGAAGCGCTCGACGCCGCAGTCACCCAGCACTGCGCGTCCTGAACCCGTCTGCCATTCGTGGAGGTCGCCATGCGACGCATCCTGCTCATCGCCCTGTCCGTCACCATGCTGTCCGTGGGCTGCACGCTCACCGCCACGGCGCACTATCGCGTCGACGTCTCGCCGTGGGGATCGGTGCACGCACACATCTTCCGCCGGCCGAGCTACCAGCTCGCCGTCGTGCACCGGCAGCTGTGCAGCTCCAATCCCGAGTGCACCGTGCAGTGGCTCGACGTCGCCATCGACCCGCCGTGGTTCGCCCGCTTCATCTGGAACGGCGCCAAGGCCCGCACCGCCGAGTTGCGTGACGCCATCGATCAGGTCGAGCTGTCGGGGTGGCGCCGGTGCGTGGTGCTGTACTCTGTGTGGAGCACGGGTTGGACGGTGAGTGACCCGCCCCAGTGCGAGCTCGGTGAGTTCGTGCGGCTCTGAGCCGCCCGGCGCTCAGCCGCCGATGACGCCCCGGGCGCGGAGGTCGGCGAGCGTCTCGGCGTCGAGGCCGAGCTCGGCGGCCAGCACCTCGTCCGTGTGCTCGCCCACCCACGGCACGCGCGTCTCGGGCCCTTCGGCGACCGCGGACATCTTCACCGGGTTGCCCGGGATGAGCACCGGTTCGTCGACGTCGTCGCTGCGCGGCATCTCCACGAGCATGTTGCGCGCCGCTACGTGCGGGTCGGCGATGACGTCCGGGGCGCTGTTCGAGGGTCCGGCGACGATGCCGGCCTCGGTCAACGCCATCGCCGCCTCGAGCTTGGTCTTGTCCGCCATCCACGCCTCGACGGCGGGGCGGATCTCGCTGTCGAGGTGGGGTCGCCAGCCGGCGCGGGTGGCGAAGCGCTCGTCGTCGCGCCAATCCGGTCGACCCACGACGTCGCCGAGGGCGAAGAACTGGGGCTCGCGCACGATCTGGCACACGACGTACCCGTCGGCGGCCTTGAAGCCTTCGCAGATCACCTCGAGCTCGTGCGACCGCACGCCGAGCGACCAGAAGTTGGTGACGACGTCGGTCATGGCGATCACGGCGTCGAGCATGGCGATGTCGACGTACTGGCCCGTGCCGGTGCGGTCGCGGTGGCGCAGCGCGGCGAGGATGCCGACGGCGGCGAACAGCGCCGACGAGATGTCGCCGAGGGCGCCGACCGGGATCGTCACGGGCGGCGCGTCGGGGCCGGACTTGTACTCGTAGATGCCCGACATCGCCTCGACGACCGAGGCGTAGGCCGGCCACGAGCGGTACGGCGTCGGGGCCCAACCGCTGGTCTCCCCGTCACCCCAGCCGTTGCCGAACCCGGTGAGCGACACGTAGATCATCTCGGGGAACCGGTCGGCCAGGTCGTCGTAACCGAGTCCCATGCGCTGCATCGTCCCGGCCTTGAAGTTCTCGGCGACCACGTCGAATTGGGGGATGAGCGAGCAGAACAGGTCTTGGCCCTCGGATGTCTTGAGGTCGATGCCGACCGAGCGCTTGCCGAGGTTGTTGCGCAGATAGGTGGCGCCGACGCTGCGGCCCGCCGGGTCGGTCATCGCCGGGCTCGAGCCTCGGCCGGACTCGCCGTGCACCGGGTGCTCGACCTTCACCACGTCGGCACCGAGGCGTGCCAGCAGCTGCGTGGCGAAGGGCAGCGCCTGCATCTGTTCGGCGGCCAGGATCCGCACGCCGTCGAGCGGCTTGC
>CAZYKR010000292.1:0-5074 GCA_964648005.1 uncultured Iamiaceae bacterium | reverse complement strand
GCGCTGAGGTTCAGCCTCCGCCGAGCACGGTGGCTGCCCACCGGTAGTCGCCCTTGCCGGTGGGGAGGCGCTGACAATTCGGCTCGAAGCGCCAGGTGCGTGGCACCTTGTACCCGGCGAGGTGCTCGCGGGCGACCGCCTCGAGCGCATCGACCGTGACCGTCGCACCAGGACGTGCGGCCACCACAGCAGCCACCTGTTGACCCAATCGCTCGTGCGGCACCCCCACCACCAGGGCGTCGGCGACCGCCGGGTGCTGCTTGAGGACCCGCTCGACCTCCTCCGGGAACACCTTCTCGCCGCCCGTGTTGATGCACAGCGCCCCGCGGCCGAGCACGACGACGGTCCCGTCGGCATCGAGCCGTGCCAGGTCGCCGGGCACCGACCAGCGCCGGCCGTCGATGATCGGGAAGGTGGCGGCCGTCTTGTCCGGGTCGTTGAGGTAGCCGAGCGGGATGTGCCCGGTGCGGGCGAGGCGCCCGATGCGATCCGATCCCGGCGGCAACGGCCGGCCATCGTCGTCGAGCACGGCGGTGTCGGCGTCGGTGATGAGGCGGGGCGGCTCGCCCGGCGCCCCGGCCCGCAGCCGACCCTGACCCCCCGTCTCGGAGGCGCCGAACGTGTCGGCGACCGTGACCCCTGCGAGGCGCCGGCGCAGCCGCGCCTTCACGCTGGGCGAGAGCACGGCGCCGCCCGACGCCACGACCTGGAGGGCCTGCAGATCCCACCGATCCGGCTCGGCGTCGAGGGCGTCGGCGATCGGTCGCGCCGTGGCGTCGCCGATCAGCATCACGAGCTCGACCGCCTCGTCCGCCATGAGGTCGAGCGCGGCATCCGGGGTGAAGTGGCGGTCGCCGCTCAGCACGAGGCAGCCGCCGTTGAGATGGGTCTGCAGCGCCACCCACATGGCGCCGCCGTGCATGAGCGGACACAGCGGCAGGCGTCGGGTGATCGGATCGCCGGCGACGGCGCGCTCCGCCACCTCGTGGGGCGAGCGCACCGGCCCGATGCCGCGCGAGGGGGTGCCCCGACCGCCGAGGGAGGCGAAGTAGATGTCCTCGTGGCGCCACATCACCCCCTTGGGAAACCCGGTCGTGCCCCCCGTGTAGAGCAGGTAGAGGTCGTCGGCGGAGCGGTCGGCGACGCGCGCCGCCGCCGGGTCCGCCGACGCCAGTGCCTGCTCCCACGCTCCCCCGTCCACGATGACCGCCACCGGTCGGTCTGCGGCTGCGGCGACCCCGTGGACGAGGTCGGCCGTGTCGGGCTCGGTCACGACGACCGACAGCTCGGCATCATCCACGACGTAGGCCAGCTCCTCGGCCACGTAGCGGTAGTTCAGGTTGACGGGCACGGCGCGCAGCGCGAACGCGCCGAGCATGGCCTCCAGGTAGGTCGGACCGTTGCGCAGGTGCAACCCGATGCGGTCGCCCACGCCGACGCCGAGGGCCGCCAGGGCGCCCGCTGCCCGGTCGACGCGCGCCGCCAGCTCGGCGTAGGTCCACCGGCGCGTGGCAGAACCGGTGCGCACCACCAACGCCTGGCGCTGGGGCACCGCAGCCGCCACGGATTCGAACAGGTCGGCGATCTGGAGCTCCACGAACGCCACCCTGGCGCGCCAGGTGGCGATCGTGCCACCCGGGCCGCCGGGGAGGCCTGTTCGGTGTTCGATGCCTGTGCTAGCGTGCCCGGCGTCACGCTTCGGCGAGAAGCGTGCGCACACCGGGTTTGGCGGCCCGAGCAGGCGGGAGGGACACAGCGGTGATGACAAAGTTCAGGCGACGGAGATCCGCACCCGACGACACGGCGCAAACCGAGCCGTCGGTCACCGAGCCCATCGCCTCGCCGGTTCGGTCCGCACCGATCGATCCGCCCCGCCAGGCACCGCTCGACGAGCTGGCCGATCTCACGCTCATCGAAGCGGGCACGCCCACCGAGCGGGCCGAGCAGTACAACGCCTGGGCCGAGCGCCTCAAGCAGAAGCGGGCGCGCGCCAAGGAGGTGTACGCCACCACGGCGTCCACGGACGGGCCGGCCCCGGCCAGCACGTCGGCGCACTGGACCACCGAAGCCGTGTTCGCCGAGAGTCGCCGGCTCGAGGAGGCCGAGACCTGGGAGCGTCCGGACCCGCGCCGTGCCGCCGAGCTCCTGGCGGTGCTCGGGCTGCAGGGCGATGCGACGGCGCTGCAGGTCGGCGATGCGTACCGGCAGCTCGCCAAGAAGCACCACCCCGACCGCTTCGCTGCCGCCGAGGCCGACGTCCAGGCCGAGCACGCCGACCGCATGGCCGAGATCAACCGGGCCTACGCCGCGCTCAAGAAGATCGACCGGGCCTGACGCGGCGATCGCCGCCACGACGCGATCAGTCGAGGCGACGCACGCGGTCGGCCGGCTCCCACACATCCGGGGCCACCAGGATCGCCACCTCGGCGATGGCCACGGTGGCCTCGTGCACGAACGCTGAGCCGATGATCAGCGCCTGCACCTCGGGGACGGCGTCGAGCACGCTGGCCACCCGTTGCAGGAACGCCAACACCGCTGATCGACCGACGGTGGGATCGGGCATCGCCTCCACGAGCCGATGCACCGGCGAGGCGTCGAGCAGCACGGCGGCGTCCGCCGCGGACATCGGCAGGACGCGCACCGGCAGGCTGGTGTCGGTGACGGCTACCGGCCCGCCCATCGCCAGTCCCAGCACCGCCCCGTAGCCGGCGTGCTGGTGGCCCGAGACGCGCAGCTCCGGGCCCGACGGCGCCATGGGCTGCACGACGGTCGCCGACATCAATCCCTGGTGCAGCTCCGCCAACCGGGCCCATGCCGTCCGGAGCTCGGCCTCGTCGCGCAGTCCCAGGGCCACCCCGCCGGCGTCGGTCGGTCGCGGCCGGTCGACCGGAACCTTCAGCACCACCGGGTACCCCAGCCGTGCCGCCGCCTCCACCGCGCCGTCGAGACCGTCGACGACGGCGCTGGCCAGGACGTCGAAGCCCAGTGCGGCCATGGCCGTCTCGGCCTCGACACGCTCGAGCCATCGGCCGTCGGGCTCGGTGTCGAGCACGCCGGCGGCGACCGCCCGCAACCCCTTGGCCGCCTCGGGCGCGACGTCCTCGCCGGCCGCCTCGCTGCGATCGACCCACTGCTGCCACCGGTGCAGCCGCCCCAACGCTCGCACGGCCTCCGACGGGAACTCGAAGACCGGCACCTCGACGTCGGCGCCCCGCACCGGCGCGCCGACCTCGCGCCCCAACAGGATCGCCACCACCGGCGGGGTCACCCCGTCGGCACGGACGGCAGCCACGGCATCGGCGATCGCCGTGGCCACCTCGTCGGTGTCCGCCGCCAGCGCCGGAGCGTGGATCACCACGCAGGCGTCCACGCCGGGGTCGCGCAGCACGGCGTCCAGTGCCGCCCGGTAGTCGGACGCGCCGGCGGCGAACGTCAGGTCGACCGGCCCGGCCACCGCACCGCCATCGGGCACGACGGAGGCGAGGACGCCCCGTGTGTGGTCGGCCAACGCCGCCGACGCCAGGCCGTTCACCGCCAGCGCGTCCGCCGTCAGGTTGGTGCCGCCCGTCGAGTTGGACACGACCGCCACCGCCGGACCGCGCACGGCGCCCTGCTGGGCGACGACACGGGCGATGTCGAAGAGCTCGGTCGGCGTGTCGGCGCTGATCACCCCCGACTGGTCCAAGAGCGCGTCCACCGTCGCCTCGACCGGCCACGCTGCGGCAGGCTCGCTGGGGCGGGTGCCGGGGAGCGGGCCGACCGGACGCAGGTCCTTGCGGGTGCGCACGGCGACGATCGGCGTCGTGCGGGCGATCCGCCGGGCGATGCGGGTGAACTTGCGCGGGTTGCCGAAGGACTCGAGGTGCAGGGCGATCACCCGGGTCGCCGGATCCTGCTCCCAGAACTGCAGCAGGTCGTTGCCCGACACGTCGACCTTGGCACCGACGTCGACGAACGAGGAGAAGCCGATGCCGACCCGTCGGGCGTGCTCCAGTGCCGCGATGCCCAACGTCCCCGACTGGGCCAGGTAGGCGACGGGTCCCGGCGCCACCGCCGTGCGGGCCACCGAGGCATGCAGCGACACGGCCGGATCGGTGTTGATCGCCCCGAGGGACTCCGGACCGATGACCCGCATCCCGAACAGGCGGGCACGCTCGACGATGAGCCGCTCCCCCGTCGTGCCGTACGGGCCGTAGGCACCGAAACCGGCGCTGACGACGATGAGCCCGCCGACGCGGCGGTGCCCGCAGGCCTCGACCACGTCGAGCACCGCCAGCGCCGGGACGGCGACGACGGCCACGTCGACCACCTCGGGCACGTCGTTGATCGACGGGTAGCTCCGCACCCCAGCCACCGGCTCGCCTGTCGGGTTCACCGGGAAGACGGTGCCGGTGAAGCCGCGCTCGACCAGGTTGCGGAAGATCACGTGCCCGATCGAGTCGGGCCGACGGCTGGCGCCGATCACCGCCACAGTGGCGGGGCGCAGCAGTCGCTCGACCGAGCGCGCTTCGGCGGCGCGCTCGCGCTCGGCGATGCGCGCCAGCGTCTCCGGCGTCGGGTCGATGCCCAGGCGCACCTCGATGACGCCGTCCTCGAACGCCGAGGTCGTCTCGAACCCCACGGAGCGGAAGACGCCGAGCATCCGCTGGTTGCTCGGCAGCACCTGCGCGGTGAGCCCTGTCAGCCCGTTGCGGCGGGCGGCCTCGGCGAGGTACTCGAGCAGGATCGTGGCGAGCCCGCGGCCCTTCTCGTCGTCATCGACGAGGAACCACACGTCCGCCTCGGTGCGGGCCCGCCAGATGTCGTAGCCGGCCATGCCCACGATGCGGTCGCCGATCCACGCCACGAACGCCACGCGCTGGGCATGGTCCACCTGCACGAGCCGCTGGACGTCGCGATCGGACAGCTTGGGCCGCGGGCTGAAGAACCGGAAGTAGATGCTCTCGGGCGACTGGCGCTCGTGGAAGGCCCGCACCTCCTCGGCGTCGCTCGGCAGCACCGGCCGGACGTGCACCGTGCCGCCATCGGCGAGGACGGCGTCGAACTCCCACGCTGCGGGGTAGGCCGCCTCCTC
>CAZYKR010000291.1:0-5127 GCA_964648005.1 uncultured Iamiaceae bacterium | reverse complement strand
GCCTGGGTCGGCGGCCCGCACCACCGTCCCCGGCGCCAGGTACGCACCCGGTCCCAGTGCCACCCGCCCGACCAGGCGGGCGCTGGGCGCCACCACGACCGGTGCGGTCGGTCCCGGCATGCCGGCGGGATCATCGGTCATCGGCGCATCGATCCTGCGAGGCTACCGACGAGCTGCGCCGCGACACGCTCGGAGCGACGGCGCAGGTCCGTTCCGCGGTCACCTACGATCGGCGGTCATGCCCCTCAACGGCGGGAAGATCCTCGGCGGCACGCGCTTCTTGTTCGTGATCGCTTTCGTGGCATCGCTGGTCACCTCGGCAGCGCTGTTCATCTTCGCCGGGTTCCTCTCCATCCACTACGTCTGGGACCTGGTGCGCGAGGGCGGACGGGGCGAGCTGGGCACCAAGCACTTCATCGCCGAGGCGGTGCAGATCGCAGACGTGGTGCTGATCGCCACGGCGCTCTACACGGTGGCCTTCGGGCTGTACGGCATCTTCCTGGGCAGCTCGGACGAGCTGCCGCGCTCGGTGCGCATCCACACGATCGACGAGCTCAAGGCATCCCTGGTGAAGGTCACCGTCGTCGCCCTCGGCGTGTACTTCTTGGGCACGGCCTTCGGGTCGGGTGGCGAGGTGGCCCTGCTCGAGGTCGGGGTCGGCGTGGGCGCCGTGATCCTGGCGCTCGCAGCGTTCCTGTGGGCCGAGGGCAAGGCCCACGAGTCCCACCACGCCGGCGGCTCCGACCCTTCCTGAGTGCCGCTGACCGGCGTAGCGGTCCGTTCTGGTAGTGCAACTGGTCGCCAAACCGACCAGGTGCACGACCAGTACGCGTTCGTGGGAGGCGGTCAGGCCGTCTCGGCGGCCCAGTCGACGTTCGGCATGTCGCGGTACAGGCGTTCGAGCTCGTAGAAGGCCCGCGTCTCGTCGCCGAAGACGTGCACGACGAAGTCGCCGTAGTCCAACAAGACCCACTCGCCGCTGTCGAGGCCCTCGACCCGCAGGGGCTTGGGGCCGCCGGCAGCAACGACGCGCTCCTCGACCGTCTCGGCGATGGTGCGAACCAGCCGGGAGTTGTGGGCGCTGGTGATCACGAACCACCCCGTGATCTCGAGCACGGCGGCCACGTCGAGCACCACCGTGTCCTTGCCCTGCTTGTCGTCCGCCGCCCGGGCGGCCTCGCAGGCCCACGCCAGCGGGTCGGCTGCCGCAGCCTTCGTCGCCTCAGCCACCGGACGCCCCCGACACGATCGACGTCGACGCACCGACGATGGCGGCCGTGCCCTGCGTGAGCGGCACCTGCTGCTGGGCGACGGGCAGTGCAGCCCAGTCCTGGCCGAGGATGACCGTGACGTCCACGGCCGATCCCTGGGCCTCGGACTTCTCGACCTCGCCGACGCCCAGCGCGTCGCGCATGGTCTCGGCGGCCGGCCGCATGGCGTCGTCGTAGTAGATGACCTTGGTGACGGCGTTGTCGAAGCTCGTGGCGTTGCCGATCGAGGTGATCTCGCCGCCGGCGTACACGAGCAGCGGCGAGGCCGGCAGGCCGTGGTTCAGCTCTCCCGTCCCGTCGAAGAGCTGGATCCGCACCCGAGCACCGGGCGGCGCGCCGACGGGGAACGGGATGACCGTCACCATCAGCTGATCGGTCTGCGGCTCCAGCGGCACGTAGACCTTGTCGAACTCGCTGCCCCCGGGCAACGAGGCCGGCTCGACCGGCAGTGTGGCGATCTGCACTTGGCGGTCGGCGAGGCGGCTGAGGTAGTAGCCGAGGCCGCTCTCGGTCTCGCCGGGCAGGGCGCCGTCGCCCTTGGCGGCGATGGCGGCGAGCCACGCCTTCCAGAACCACTCGAAGCGGTCCATGCGGTTGAGATCGTCGCTCACCGTGTTGCGCGTGGTGAGGTACAGCCCCGCCTCGTCGGCGGCGAGGTTCAGCTCCCCTCGGTCGAAACGCACCTCGCCGGCGCGCACCGGATCTCCGTTGTCGAAGGTCAGCGGCGCGACCGGCGCCAGCAGCGCGCCCAGTTGATCGGGGGTGAGCGTGGCGTGCTCCCCCATCCCGGCGTTGAGCATGGCGCCGACCATGTCCGCCATGCCCTGCGCCCCACCATCGGCATACGCCTTGGCCGGCACCGTGTTCTCGTCGGTGCCGGGCACCGGGCCCACCGTGTTGGGGTGCATGGTCACGATGCCGCCCGACGACTCGCCCGACAGGCTCAGCACCGATACCGCCGCCAGCGCGCCGTCGGCATCGACGAACCCGACGGCCATGGTCTCGGTCGGCTCGACCAGCGCCTGCCAGCCCGGGTCGCTCTCGGCGACGTCGGTCTGCACTCGGGTCGAGTCGTTGCTCTCGAGCACCGTGCGGTACCCGACCCACACCAGCACCGGCACGACCAGGACGAGGACGAGGATCGTGGCCGGGAAGCCCCATCGCCACCAGCCCGATGGCTCATCGCGCCAGGACCGTTGGGCGCTGGTACGCCGACGTGGCGTGCTGGCGCCGCTGGCCAACAGCGCCAGGCCGGCGCCGTCGTCCTCGTCGAGGTCGGTCGCCGCCGCCGTGGCCTGGGCCGGCACGGCACCAGCCGATGGCCGCTCCGTCGACGCACGGCCTGCAGCCCGAGTCGGCGCCGGGGACGCCTCGGCGCTCGGTCCCTCGCCGCGCTTGCGCACGACGATCGACCCCAGGTCGAGCAGGGCGTCGATCTCGTCCGGCGTCAGCGTCCGGTCGGGATCGGTGCGACCCGACGGCGGCGTGGACCCGTCGTCGATGACGGGGGTCGGACCGCTCGGCGGACCCACGAACGTCGACAGGTCCTGGGCGACGTCGTCGACCAGGGCGCTGAGCGCCAGCTGCTCATCGGTCGGTGGATCGCCAGGCGTCGCGCTCGTGCTCTCGGCGCCGGGGTCGTCGGTCGTGTCGCTCACCAGTGGTTCCTCGCCCGCGTGGGCGCCTGCGACCGCACCGCCGAGCTCACGCGAGCCCCACACGATAGAGCCCGTGCTCGATGATGAACGAGCCCACCGCGTCCGGGACCAGCTGACCGACGTCGGCGCCCGCAGCGACCGCCGCACGCACCGCCGTGCTCGACACATCGGCGGCGTCGATGTCGACCCGCACGAACGGCCATCCGTCGGGCAACGTGACCGCCACCCCCGGCCGGCACACCACGACGAGCTGGCAGAGCGCGGGGAGGTCGGCGGCGCGATGCCAGGTCTCGATGCCCGCCGCCGCGTCCTCACCCAGGATCAGCACCAGGTCGTCGTCGGGGTGGGCCTCCCGCATGGCCTCGAGCGTCTCGACCGTGAACGTCGGCCCGCCGCGACGCAGCTCCAGGTCGCTCACGACCAGACCGTCGTGACCGGCCGCCGCCAGCTGCGTCATGGCCAGGCGCAGCTCGGGCGCCGTCACCGCGCGGTCGCCGGACTTCTGCCACGGGTCGTGGGCGACGACGAGCACGACCTCGTCCAGCCCGAGCCGCCGGCGCACCGCCTCCGCGGCGATGACGTGGCCGCGATGGGGCGGGTCGAACGTGCCGCCCAGGATGCCGCGCCGTCGGCGCGCCGGCGCCGGAGTTCTGCCCACGGGCGCAGGAGTGTAGGACCGACGGGGGAACACCTCGCCGCGACCGGCGGTTGGACCTGGCATCTACAGCATCGCCCCCCAAAACGTCGCAGCGGTGACCGATGTCACCGGGAGGTTTGGAACAATTCAGGCATTCGAAACAGTTACGCCGGTGATATTTCGCTTGCCGATCAGCCCGGCGGCATGTCGACGATGGGGAGCGTCGACAGCACCCGCCGGCGCTGCACGATCGGCGGACGAGACGCACACCAACAACGTCGGCGACCACCCGGCAGAACGGAACAGGTGACATGAGCGATTCGGTCGGCCAGTACCTCAACGAGATCGGCCTCGTCCCCCTCCTCACCGCACAAGAGGAGCGGGAGCTCTCCCAGACCATCGAGAAGGGCCGCGACGCGGCCGACCGGCTCGAGCGCGGCGAACGCGGGCGCGAGCTGCAGCGGGCCGTGCGCGACGCCGCCGCCGCCAAGGACCGCTTCATCCGGGCCAACCTGCGGCTGGTCGTGAGCATCGCCCGGCGCTACCCCCTCCCGAGCGGGATGGAGCTGCTCGACCTCATCCAGGAGGGCAACCTCGGCCTCGAGCACGCCGTCGACAAATTCGACTGGCGCAAGGGCTTCAAGTTCTCCACGTACGCCACGTTCTGGATCCGCCAGGCCATCGGCCGGGCGCTCGACCAGAAGGCGAGCCTGGTGCGGCTGCCCGGCGACCGCTCGGCCAGCCTCCGTGCCGCGCTGCGGGCCTCGTCGGGCGATGCCGACCAGCTCGACGACGACCACGCCGAGCTGCATCGCCTCACGACGCCGACCTCGCTCGACCGCACGGTGGGCGCCGAGGACGGCAACGAGCTCATCGACCTGCTCGCCGACGCCAACCCCGGCCCCGAGACCCAGGTGATCGCCGCCGCCGAAGAGGACATGATCCACGACCTGCTATCGGTGCTCGAGCCCCGGGCCAAGTACGCGGTCGAGCAGCGCTTCGGGCTCGCCGACGGTCGACGCCGGTCGTACCGCGAGGTGGGCGAGGAGCTGGGCGTCACCGCCGAGGCGGCGCGACGCCTGGTCAAGCGGGCCGTGATCACCGTGCGCGACCACGCTCCCGAGATGGCGCCGGACATCATCGACGCCGCCTGAGGACGAGCCTTCCGCAGAACCGCTTTGCGGTTCGGGCCCAGAACCGGCACCCTTTTCCCATGTCCGAGACCTGGACCCCCACCTCGTGGCGCACGCGCGTCGCCGAGCAGCAGCCCGACTGGCCCGACCGCGCCGAGCTCGACGCCGTCGCCAAGGCCATCGGCGGCTATCCACCGCTCGTGTTCGCCGGCGAGGCGCGCTCGCTCGGCGAGGACCTCGGCCGCGTCGCCCGTGGCGAGGCCTTCCTGCTCCAGGCCGGGGACTGCGCCGAGTCGTTCGACGCCTTCTCGGCCGACGCCATCCGCGACAAGCTCAAGGTCATCCTGCAGATGGCCGTCGTGCTCATGTACTCCTCGAGCGTGCCGGTCGTGAAGGTCGGCCGCATCGCCGGCCAGTTCTCCAAGCCC
>CAZYKR010000290.1:0-5223 GCA_964648005.1 uncultured Iamiaceae bacterium | reverse complement strand
ACGGCGTCGAGCAGGACCTCGCCCAGCCTCTCGTGGATGGCCACCTCCGCCGCCGCCGCCGTGAAGTGGATGCCGTCGGGGCGGGCATCGGGGTCGAAGCTCCCGTCGGGCAGGCCGTCGGCGTACGCCTCGAGCGCGGCGACGGTCATCCAGGGTCGGTCGGCGGCGACCTCGCGGATCAGCTCGTTCTGTCGCTCCATGCGGCCGGGATCGTCGACAGGCCAGTCGGGGTTCGGATCCTGGTCCCGGCCGAGGTCGATCGCCGGGTAGGTCATCCACACGACCGGCACACCCGTGGCGTGCAGGGCGTCGGCAGCGGCGCCGAACTCGCGGCGCAGGTAGTCGTCGTACACCCGATCGCCGGGCGCCCGCCAGGTGTCGTCACCCGGCAGCTTGCGGTCGGTCACGTCCCAGAAGCCGGTGGACACGAGCACCACGTCGGGTCGTACCTCGCCGAGCACCCGCGGCACCTCGGTGTCGAACGGCTCGCAGTCGGGCGGGATGTCCTGCTCGGCGTCGCCGTGGAGGCGTTGGCCGCCGCGCCCGATCCCGCAGCCGAGCCGGCTGATGTTGCCGACCGACCACGTGCCGTCGCGCTCGCCCAGGTCGTGCAGGGCCAGCGCGAAGCCGAGCGCGGACGAATCTCCGACGACGAGGACGCGGTGCGGTCCGGCCGCCGTCGTGTCCGCCGTGGCGTCGTCGCTGTCGGCGCCTTGGGTGTCGCCTCCGGCGCCGTCGGACCTGCGGGGCGTCCATACGTCGGGGTAGGCGGCGAGGATCTCGTCGACGAGCCAGCGGTCGGACACCTCGCGTGCCTCGTCGGGCCCGAAGTGCACGCCGTCGGGTCGCAGGCGCTGGTCCTCGCCGGAGGCGTCGAGCCAAGCTCCCAGGTCGACCACGCGCATGGCGTCGGGACGGAGCTCCTCGACCTCGGCGAGCAGCTCGTTGAACCGCTCCCGGCGCTGTGGGTCGGCGCCGTTGCCACGGAACTCGTATGGGTCCTCGCCGGGCGGCGCGCCCATGTTCGGCATGCTCAGCCACACGACGACGGCGCCGTCGGCCGAGAGCAGGTCGACGGCGTTGAGCATCTCGCCCCGGAGGTAGTCGTCGTAGACCGGGTCGCCGATCGCCCGCCACATGGCGTCGCCGGGGAGCTTGCGGTCGACCACCTCCCACGGGCCGACCTGGACCACGGCGACGTTCGGCTGTCCCTCGTCGAGCTCCTGTTGCCAGGACTGGTCCCAGGCGTTGCACTCCTCGCTGACCGGACCCTGGAACTGGCCGTCGCGGCGCTCGCCGTAGCGGCTGATCCCGCAGCCCAGCTGCGTCCACCCGCCGACGAAGTCGGCCTCGCCGGATGCCGTCAACGACGAGTTCAGCCCGTACGCCGTGAGCATCGCCGTCGAATCGCCGAACAGCGCCACGCGCGGCCGTGGTGGCGTCTGGGCCGCCGGGTCGACCGACGGCGGCGGGGTGGCCCGCAGGTCGTCCGTGGCGGCGGCCAGCTCCTGCTGCGCCTTGTCGAAATCGATAATCGGCGGGGGCGCGGTGAGCGTGACCGCCAGCGCGCCGGCGGCGACGGCGGCCATCGGGATCGGCGCCACGGTCCACGGCCGCCGTCCGGCGATGCGCGACCCGTGCCGGATCGGGTGCTCGAGGAACCGGTGGCTGGCGATGGCGAGCGGGATCGTGATCGCCAGCTTGATGGCGAACGCCGGCGCGTCGGCGAGCGATGGCCACAGCCGGTCGACGAACAAGAAGATCGGCCAGTGGTACACGTAGATCCCGTAGCTGATCGTGCCCACGTACACCATGGGCCGCACGGCGAGCACCCGACGCACCGGGCCGATCGGGACGATGGCGGCGGTGATCAGCGCCACCGACACGACGGCGTAGGCGGCGAACCCGCCCTCGTAGAGCCACGAGGATTGCTGGCCGACCGTCGCCCAGGCCACCGCCATCACCGCGAGGGCGGCCACGCCGAGGGCGGCGGCGGTCGTCTGCACCGGGCCACGGGTCGCCAGTCGGGCCGTGAAGCGGCGGTGGTGCAGCGCGACGGCGAGCAGGGCGCCCAGGAGCAGCTCCGGCGAGCGGCTGTCGGTGCCGTAGTAGATGCGGTCGTGGTCCCACCCCGCCAGCAACGGCACGGCGATGCCCAGGGCGATCAACCCGACGATGACGGCGGTCAGCGTGTTGCGGCCCCGCCGCAGGCTGGTGCGGCTCTGGCGGCGCACGCTGAGCGCCGCCAGACAGATGATCGGGAACAGCAGGTAGAACTGCTCCTCGATGGCGAGGCTCCAGAAGTGCTGTACCGGTGACGGCGCCGCGAACAGGTCGGCATAGCTGCGGCCCTCGAGGATGAAGCGCCAGTTGGTCGTGTAGGTCAGTGCCGCCACGGTGTCGCCGGCCAGGCTGGCCTGCTGATCGGGCGTGGCGACGGTGGCGCCGTAGAGGGTGGTGAGCACCAGCCCGGCGAGCGCCGTGGGCATCAGCCGGCGGAAGCGGCGCGACCAGAAGGCACGGCGATCGATGGTGTGCGTGGCGCGGTGCTCGGTCAGCAGCAGGCTGGTGATCAAGAAGCCCGACAGCGTGAAGAAGGTCGACACGCCGAGGTAGCCCCCGACCGCCCAGCTGAAGCCGCCGTGGAAGGCCAGCACGGCGACGACGGCCAGGGCGCGGATGCCGTCGAGCGCGGGGAAGTAGGGCATGCGGGCCCGCTCGGCCGTGGTGGGGTCGGTGGCGGGTGCTGCAGTCCCTTCGGCAGCGGGTGCGAGCGCTGGGCCCGCGCCGTCAGGTCGCGCGTCGGCATCGGTTCGCGCCACGTGTTGCGATCCCCTCCGGTGCTCGGGCGGCAGGCGTGCCAGCTTACCGGCGGGCCTTCGCCGGATCGGAGCAGCCCCCGGCCGTTCAATCGCTGGTCGTCGTCCCCGCGGTCGTGGCGGCGCCGTTGGCGGCGGCGAGGATCTCGGGGATCAGGAAGCGGTCGGCGACCTCGCGTGCGGTCTCGTTCGTGAAGTGCGTGCCGTCGGGACGCAGGCGGCGGTCCTCCCCGGAGTCCGCCAGCCACGCCGCCAGGTCGACGACGGTGACGGCGTCGGGGTGCTCCGCCGCCACCTGGCGCAGCAGCTCGTTGTAGCGCTCGGCTCGCGCCGGATCCGATCCCGGGCCGCGCCACTCGAACGGATCCTCGCCCTCGGGCGCACCGAGCTCGGGCAGCGTCAACCACACGACGTGGATGCCTCGATCGGCGAACAGCTCGACGATCCCGCGCATCTCGTCCGCCAGCACGGCGTCGAAGACCGGGTCGCCGGGAGCGCGCCACACCGGATCGCCGGGCAGCTGGTGGTCGATCACATCCCACGGGCCGGTCTGGATCACCGCCACGTCGGGCTGATCCGCGTCGGCGGCCTGCGCCCAGGTCGTGTCCCACTCGGCGCAGAACGGCTTGTTGGGCCCCTCGGCCGTGTTGTCGCGCATCGTGCCCGCGCGCACGATCGAGCAACCGAGCTCGACGCCGCCGTCGACGAGGACGCCTTCGCCGGACTCGCTGAAGGCCATCGCCAGGCCGAAGCCGGTGCGCAGCGCCGTCGAGTCACCGAACATCGCCACGCGCGGCGGCGCGGTCGTCCCGGGTGGGGCGGTGGCGCCGACCGACTGCTCGGCGATCAGGGCCTCGAGCGAGGCCTGATCGGCCTCGAAGTCGTTCTCGGGCGGCGGTGCGGTGGCGCTGACGATGATGGCGCCCGCCGCGATCACGGCGATCGGGATCGGCGCCACCTTCCACGGTGCGTGTCCGGCGATGCGGGCGCCGTGGCGGATCGGGTCCTCGAGCCATCGCTTGGAGGCGATCGCCAGCGGCACCGTCAGCGCCAGCTTCAGGACGAACGCCGGCGCGTCCGCCAGGTCGGGCAGGAGGCGGTCGACGAACAGGAACAGCGGCCAGTGGTACACGTAGATGCCGTAGCTGATGGTGCCGACGTACACGAGGGGTCGGAGCGCGAGGGCGTGCCGGACCGGGCCGACCGGGACGAGCGCGGCGGTGACGAGGGCGCACGTCACGACGGCGAACAGGGCGAACCCACCCCGGTACAGCCACTCGGACTGCTGCGCCACGGTGGCGAAGCACACGACGGAGAGCACGGCGGCGAGCGTGCCGCCGACGGCGACGGCGCTGCGCAACGGACCCGGCGCCGCCAGGCGGGTCGCCACCCGGCGACGGGAGACGGCGATGGCCAGCACGGCGCCCAGCAGCAGCTCCGGCGAGCGGCTGTCGGTGCCGTAGTAGATGCGATCGTGGTCCCAGCCGAACATCAGCGGCACGGCGATGCCTGCGGCGATCAGCACGGCGAGGATCGCCGCCAACCGACCGACGGTCGGCCGGGCCCTGCCGACGACGGCTCGTCCCAGCGCCGCGGCGGCGATCAGCGGGAACACCAGGTAGAACTGCTCCTCGATCGCCAGGCTCCAGAAGTGCTGCAGCGGTGACGGTGCCGCGAACAGCTGGCCGTAGCTGCGGCCCTCGAGGATGAAGCGCCAGTTGGCGGTGTAGGTGAGCGCCGCGATCGTGTCGCCGGCCAGGTTGGCGCGCTGGTCCGGCGTGGCGACGGTGGCGCCGTAGACCGTGGTGATGACCATGCCCGCCAGCGCCGTCGGCATGAGCCGACGGAAGCGCCGTGACCAGAACGCCCTCCGGTCGATCGCACCCGTCGACCGGTGCTCGGTGAGCAGCAGGCTGGTGATCAAGAAGCCCGACAACGTGAAGAACGTCGACACGCCGAGGTAGCCGCCCACGGCCCAGCTGAACCCGCCGTGGAAGCACAGCACCGCTGCCACCGCCAGCGCTCGGATGCCGTCGAGCGCGGGGAAGTACGGCATCGACCCCCGGGGGGTGCCGGCCGGTCGCGCGCCCGGGCGCGGCGCGGCATCGCCGCCGCTGGAGGTGGTCGCAGCCATGACCGCTTCGTTCTAGCCGCGCCGGCCCGCACCGGTAGAGTCATCGCCCGTCCGGCGGGCACGAGGCCCGACCGGCCCGGATCAGGGGGACCGTCGACATGATCGACTGGAGCGACGAGCAGCAGATGCTGCGCGAGGCCGTGCGGCAGTTCATCGAGAAGGAGATCGTGCCGATCCACGACGATCTCGAGCACGGCGACCTGCCGCCGTACGACGTGCTGCGCAAGCTCTTCGCCACCTTCGGCATGGACGTGATGGCGCGCGAGGGCT
>CAZYKR010000289.1:0-5259 GCA_964648005.1 uncultured Iamiaceae bacterium | reverse complement strand
TCGTCCCCACATTCGCATGCGGCTTCGTCCGCTCGAACTTCTCACGTGCCATCGGTTGGGTCCTCCTGGGACGGGGCGCTGGTGGTGGCGCCGGGTGGTGCTGCTTGGTGGCTGCGACCGGGAGCCAGCCCGGCCGGGGTTCGTACATGGAAACGAGCCCAGATCCCTGGGCCCGTCGGTCGGTCAGTGGCGGCGGTCGGACTCGAACCGACGACACCTCGATTATGAGCCGAGTGCTCTGACCTCCTGAGCTACGCCGCCGGGTCGGTCCGGCGCTTGTGGCGACCGGCCGACAGAGCCCCCTGTCAGAATCGAACTGACGACCTTTTCCTTACCATGGAAACGCTCTGCCGACTGAGCTAAGGGGGCAGCACCGCCCACGCGGAGCGGCGCGACATCTTGCCACGTCGCACGGCGCGATCCAAAGCCGGTTCCGCCTTGGCGACCGGGGAAGTCGCGGGCGCCGTCAACGTCGGCGACCGGCCTGGGCCGCACGGCCCAGACGCATGGGTCTTTTGACTCAAGTCCCCCGAGGGTGGCGCCGATGACCCGGAGGTGCACTTCGAGCGTTTGGCCATCGAGGCCGGTGACGACACCTTCACCCTGGACTTCCACGAGCGGCTCACCGTCATCGCCGGGATGGGCCAACTCGAGCGAGACGGGCTGGTCAACGAGCTCGTCGGCGGCCTGAGCGCCGGTCGACCCGGCGTCCACCTAGAGGTCCGGTCCGACGGCGGCGAGCGGTACGCCATCTTCCGGCCGCACAGCGGCGCGCCGCGGATCGTCGACATCGAGCGAGCAGCCGACGTGACGGCGTCGTTCACGAACGGTGCCGGCCAGGTCAACATCCTCGAGCGCGCCGGGCTCACGCCGAACACGGCGCGGCGCGCCATGCGCATCACCGCTGCCGACCTGGCGGCCCGTTCGCACGGAGATGCGCTGGTCGACCGACTCGCCCGCCTCGACCCCGACCGGCTGTGGGACGTCGCCCGGGGGGTGCTCGAGAGCAAGGCCCGTCTCGAGGAGATTGCCGAGGCGCTGGGCTCCAACGCCGAGGACGTCGAAGCGTACGACGAGATCGAGCGGCGACACGCCGAGTTGGAGACGGTCCAGCGCGAAGCGGAGTCGATCCGCGGCCTGAGCTTCGCCGTCGCGGCGCTGTGCACCATGGCGGCGCTGCCAGCCATGCTGGTCACCGGCCCCTGGCTCACCGTGCCGCTGCTCGCGGGCGCCATCGCCGCCGTCGCCTATTCGCTGGTCGCCTGGCGGCGATCGACCGACGCCGAACGGCGCGAGCAGGAGGCACTCGATGCCGTCGGTGCTCGCTCGTACCTTGCGTTCCAGGTGAGCCGGGTCAACGAGCTGGTGGCATCCGAGACGCAACGCCGCCAGCTCATGGCGGCGGCGAGCGACCACCGAAAGGCCTTGACCCGCTGGGAGGTCCTGGCCGGCGACGTCCCCGCCGACTGGGCGTTGGAGCACCGCCGTAAGATCGCCGAGGCGCACGCAGCGCTGCGGCGTGCGTTGGGGGTCACCGGTGCGATGCCCCTGACGGTCGACGCCGATGCCGGCGAGTCCGGTGCCTCAGCCACGCAGGCCGCCGTGCGTCAACACCTCAGCCGGCTGCGGCATCTCGGCGCAGGCGGCGAGAGCTTTCCCGCCTTCCTCGACGACCCGTTCGTCGACCTGGATCCCGCGCAGAAGGTCGAACTGCTCGGTGTGGCGGCGCAGGCGTCGCGCCACCAACAGATCGTGGTGCTCACCGACGACCCCGCGGTCGTCCACTGGGCCCGCCTCGAGTGCATCAGTGGAGATCTCGCCCTGGTCGAACCCGCCGGCCGCAGCCGAGCGGACGAGACCACGGCGTCCAAGCGTTCCCGGCACGTCGCCGCTTGAGCCAATCCCGCCGCCTTGCCAGCTCGGGCGGCGACGTGCGGGGAACTACCACCGGTCGGCGAGGCGCCGGCGCTGCGGCACAGATCGGACGGGTTGTCGGTTCGGCAGCCGCGCCCGCGGCCGATACAGTACGACCGCTCCGGCGACCCGCCGGACGCACCTGGGTCGGTGCCCGAGCGGCCAAAGGGAACGGGCTGTAAACCCGTCGGCTCAGCCTTCGGAGGTTCGAATCCTCCCCGGCCCACGCACCCACGGGCCCGGTCCTCGGACCGGGCCCGTGGCGCGCTCCGGGCGCGATCGCGTTCATCCGGGGACCGACCGCGAACAGAAAGTCGCGCCGGAACGGGAACGCATACGGCGGGACGCACGTTGGACCGGTATCATTTACTACTAAATGGAGGTCCAACCCCATGCGCTCCCACCCTCGCCTTCGTGTCGCCGCTGCCGTGGCGATCGCGCCGTTGGCGCTCGTCGCCGCTGCGTGCAGCAGCTCCGACTCCGAGACGTCGACCGGCACCAGCCAGGCGGCGTCGAGCGGCACCGCGAAGTCCTCGGACACCAAGATGTCGAACGACACGATGATGTCCGACGACAAGATGACCACGGGCTCCGCTGCCGAGATGGACATCGTCGACACCGCAGTCGCCGCCGGCGACTTCACCACCCTGGCGAAGCTGCTCACCGACACGGGGCTCGTCGAGACCCTGAAGGGCGACGGTCCCTTCACGGTGTTCGCGCCGACCGACGAGGCGTTCGCCAAGCTCGATGCCGCCACCCTGGAGGCGGTGCAGAACGACCCCGAACTGCTGAAGCGGGTCCTCACCTACCACGTCATCGCCGGTGAGGTGATGGCCGCCGACGTCCAGCCGGGCGAGGTGGAGACGGTGTCAGGTGACAAGGTCACGATCTCGGTGAAGGATGGCAACGTGTACATCAACGACGCCATGGTCGTCACGACCGACATCGAGACGTCCAACGGCGTGATCCACGTGATCGACGCCGTGCTGGTCCCGACGACCAGCTGAGCACGCCGGGGGGCAGGGCGGCGGACCTGCCCCCCGCACCGACACCAGGCGGTCCCATGAGCCCCGAGCACGCAACCGGAAGCACCCTCACGCTCCACCAGGTGGCCGACCGGCTGGGTGTGCACTACATGACGGTGTACCGCTACATCCGCACCGGTCGGCTGCCGGCGACGAAGGTCGGCGGTGAGTGGCAGGTCGCCGAGGGTGACGTGGTGGCCATGGAGACGTCGCCCACCGCCCAGCGACGCGTCCGTCAGCGACGTTGGGACGACCTGCTGGTGCAGCGTCTGATCGCAGGCGACGAGCAGGGCGCGTGGCAGGTCCTCCAGGACTGCCTGGCCTCGGGACGCGACCCCGACGCCGTGTACCTCGAGGTGATCGGCCCCGCCCTCGCCGCCATCGGCGACGGCTGGGCGGACGGGACGATCGACGTCGCCGAGGAGCACGTGGCGTCGGCGATCGCCTCGCGCCTGCTCGGTCGGCTCGGTCCGCTCTTCGGCCGTCGTGGCCGTCGGCGCGGCGTGCTGATCCTCGGCGCACCCGCCGGTGACCTGCACAGCCTGCCGGTCACCCTGCTCGCCGACCCGCTCCGGGGCCGCGGCTTCCAGGTCATGGATCTCGGCGCCGACGTTCCTGCCACGTCGTGGGCCGCTGCCGTCGCACGGGTCGACGGCCTGCTCGCCGTCGGCATCTGCGCCACGTCGACCGATGACCTCGATGCCATACGCACCACCGTCCAGGCGATCCACGCCGCCACGGACGCTCCCGTCTTCGTCGGCGGCGCCGCCATCACCGACCCGGCGCAGGCGCACGCCCTCGGCGTCGACCATGTGACGCCGAGCGCTGACGCGGCCCTGGCGCTCGTGGAGCAGCTCGCCGCGGAACGACGACCCGGAGCGCCGAGCTCGGCTCAGTGACGGTGCGCGGGGGCGACGGCACCGACGTCCGTCACCTCGGCCGCGCAGGTCGGCGCGCACGTCGCGCACTCGAACTCGAGCGTGGCGTGCTCGATGGCCCAGTCCTCGGCGAGCATCGCCTTCACCGCCACGCCGAACTGCTGCGCGTCGGCGAGTGTCGGCTCGCCATCGACCACGACGTGCGCTGCGAGGGCACGCAGGTCTGAGGACAGGCTCCACACATGGAGGTCATGGACGTCGTCCACGCCCGGCACTGCCCGGATCGCCGTCGCCACCGCTGCCGCATCGACCCCATCAGGCGTCGACTCCAACAACACGTCGGCGGTCTGCACGAGCAGCCGCCAGGCCCGCCACCCCACGGCCGCGCTGATGACGATCGACACCGCCGGATCGAGCCAGTACCAACCCCCGACCACCAAGATGACGGCGCCGGACACCATCACGCCCACCGACACCAGCGCGTCCGAGACCATGTGCAAGAAGGCCGACCGCATGTTCAGGTCCTGGCCGTGGCCCTGGTCGCGGGCGAGCACCCAGGCGGCAGCGCTGTTGGCGAGCACCGCCACCCCGGCGACCACGACCACGATGCCGCCTTCGACCGGGTCGGGATCGGCGAGGCGCCGAACCCCTTCGACCATCACCACCAGCGTCACCACCAGCAGCATCGCCGCATTGGCCTGGGCACCGAGGATCGTGGCGCGGTGGAAGCCGAACGATCGCTGCGGTGTGGCGGGACGCAGGGCGAGCCGAACAGCCACCAGCGATACGACCACGGCGGCAACATCGCTCAGGTTGTGCGCGGCATCGGCGACGAGGCCGACCGAGGACGCCGCGATGCCCGCGACGACCTGGCCGACGACGATGACCGCATTCAGCCCGAGGGCGATCCACAGGCGCGTGGCGCGACGCATCCCGTCACGCTACCCCTGGACCAACGGGACCTCCGGGGCCGGTCGGTCGACCGCCTTGGCGCAGGTGAGCGACCTGGCTCGTGCCGCTGGTCTCAACCCTTGCGGAACCAGCCCTTCTTCTTGGCTGGTTCCGGGGTCACCGGGGCACCCGGGATCGGGTAGCCCCCGATGGGCTCCGCCGGCGGCGCACCGCCCTGGGGCGGCTGGCTGCCGGGTAGCGGCGGTGGGGGTGGCGGCGCCTGACCACCGGGGGCCACCGGCGGCGGGGGCGGCCCCGGAGTGCCGGGTGGCGGAGGCGGCGGCGGGGCCGGCGGGGACGCGGCCGGAGGTGGCGGGGCCGGCTGGTCACCCGGAACCGGGGCGGTCGGTGCAGCGTCGACGGCGGCGTGGAGCGCGGCGAGCCAGGCGGTCGCCGGGTCCGGCCGGTCCGCCGGATCGATGGCGAGCATCGACACCACGTGCTCCACGACAGCGTTGTTCCCACCCACGCGAGGCTCGGCGAGGAGTTGC
>CAZYKR010000288.1:0-5298 GCA_964648005.1 uncultured Iamiaceae bacterium | reverse complement strand
CTCGGCCAGCTGCTCGGGCACCGTGCCGGTGTAGCCGTCGCTCGACTCGGTGGCGGTCAGCACCAGGTCGGCGCCCTCCACCCGCTTGACGGCGGCGGCCAGCACCTTGGCGGTGCCGAGCGCGTCGGTGCCGGCCAGGGCGGGATCGCTCACCAGGATGGCCTTGGCGGCCCCCATGGCCAGCGCGGTGCGCAGGCCCGAGGTCTCGCTGTTGGGGGCCATCGACACGAGGGTGACCTCGCCGCCGCCGGCGGCATCGGCCAGCTGAAGCGCCATCTCGACGCCGTAGGCGTCGGACTCATCGAGGATGAGCTTGGTGTCCCGCTTCAGCGTCTTCGTGTTGGGATCCAGCGCACCCGGCTCGGCCGGGTCCGGGATCTGCTTGACGCAGACGACGATGTTCATGGGGGGTGATTCTGTCGGTCGCCCCGACGACCGGCCAAATCCACACCGCTCCTCGCCGCACCCAGCCCAAAATCGGTTGGCTAGGTTGGCGGTCGTGCGCCTCCTGCTGATCGTGAACTCGTCGGCATCGTCGGTCACGGCGCGCTCGAAGGTGGTCATCGGCAAAGCCCTGGGGGCCGACCACGAGGTCGAGGTGGTCGAGACCAGCCGGCGCGGCCACGCCGCCCGCCTGGCCCAGGCGGGTGCGGACGACGGCGTCGATGTCGTCGCGGTCCTCGGCGGCGACGGCACGCTCAACGAGGCGGCGAACGGCCTGGTGGGCTCGGCGACGGCGCTGGCGGCTCTGCCCGGCGGGTCGACGAACGTGTTCGCCCGGACCATCGGCATGCCCGATGACCCGATCGAGGCAACGGGGGCGCTGCTGGAGGCCCTCGGCCGCCACTCCATCCGCCGCATCGGCGTGGGTGAGGTCAACGACCGCAGCTTCTTGTTCAACGCCGGCTACGGCTTCGACGCCGCCGTGGTCGCCCAGGTCGAGCGGCGCGGGCACCTCAAGCGGTGGGCGAGCCATCCGCTGTTCATCTACGCCACCTTCGACACGGCGTTTCGCCACTACGACAGGACCCGGCCACGGTTCGCCGTGCAGACGGGCGACGGCACGATCGTCGACGACGGCTACCTGGGGCTGTGCTTCAACTCCAACCCCTACACCTACCTGGGCTCGCTCCCGATCAACCTGGCGCCGGACGCCACGTTCGAGCGCGGCCTGGTGTCGGTCTGCGTCCGGACACTGCGCGTCCACACGGTGATGGGCCTCGTGGCCTCGGGGCTGTTGTCGAACGGACGCCGGGTCCAGCGTCACCCGCTCGTCTCGTATCGGCCCGACCAGACGACGGTGACCGTGCGCGGCTACGGCCCGTTCCCGTACCAGGTCGACGGCGACTACCTCGGTGAGGTCGACGAGCTGCGGTTCCGCCACGTGCCCGACGCCCTCGACATCGTCGTGCCCTAGCGCGAGCCCGCCGGGCCGGCCATGCCGAGCGCGTGCCGCGCCGCCGCAGGGACGTTGGTGATCACCCCGTCGACCCCGAGCGCTGCCAGCTCCCGCAACCGCTGCGGATCGTCGACCGTCCAGACGTTGCACACCAGCCCGGCGGCGTGCGCCGCCTCGACGAGCGTGGCGTCGGTGCTGACGTCATCGGGATGCAACGCCACGTGGCCGCGATCGTGCGTCAGCGCCACCACCCGTTCGACGCGCTCGGGCACCACCCCCAGGGTGAGCAGACCGGTGGGCATGGACGGGTCGAGTGCATGCACCCGGTCGATCATCCCGAGATCGAACGAGGTGACGAGCACCGGTGCGGACGCCGGCCGGCCGGCGTCGGCGATCACCGCCAGCGTCGGCTCGGCAAGCGAGCGCGCCGGGTCGAAGCCGGGCTCGTGCGGTGCGTGCTTGATCTCGACGTTCACGCCGAGGTGCTCGCAGGCAGCAAGCGCGGCGGCGAGCGTGGGAACCGACGGGGGGAGGTCGGCCGCGCGCTGCTCGGCGATGGGTCGGCCGAGGTCGGCGTCGTGGTGGACGACGAGGACGCCGTCGGCCGTTCGGCGCACATCGAGCTCGACCCAATCGGCGCCCTGGTCGACGGCACCACGGAACGCGGCCACCGTGTTCTCAGGGAAATCCCTGCTCGCGCCCCGATGGGCGATGATCGACGGGCTGTGGATACCACTCGATGTGGTCATGGAGCCATCCTTCGAAGCGTGTGTCAGGTATCACGAAAAAGTATTGGCACACCCCTTGCGACCACCTTTAGAACCGTTTACGGTTGTTCACGTCCCAGCTGCACATCTGCGGATCAGTCTGCAGTGGTGGCATGTGAACAGCTTCACGACCGATTGGCTTGTCAAGCAAGACAGGGCAGCGGCCGTCCGACCGAAAGACTGTGGAGGCACCGTGGCCCTCACGACCGCACGTTCCCTCGCCCTGTCCGTCGAACCCGACGAATGGCGCGAGTTCGCCGCCTGTCGCGACACCGATCCCGATCTGTTCTTCCCGGTCGGCACGACCGGCCCCGCCATCGAGCAGATCGCCAACGCCAAGGCCGTCTGCGCCGAGTGCGAGGTCGCCGAGCCCTGCCTGGAGTTCGCGCTGAACACCAACCAGGACTCGGGCATCTGGGGCGGCACCTCCGAGGACGAGCGACGCCAGATCCGTCGCCGCCGGGCCGCCGCCCGCCGCCGGGTCTCCTGACCCGCAGGGCCGACACGGCCCACCCACCGTTCGACGACCGAGGCCCCCCGTGCGGGGGCCTTGTCGCGCTCGGGCGCAGGCGGTGACGGTCGTCACCGGGCGAGGGGGTCGAGCGGGTCTTCGGAGAGCGGCACGATCAGCTCGACGACGGTGCCCGGCCGGGCAGCGTCGCCGCGACCCCGGCGCATGCTGATGGTGCCACCCAGCTCGGTGGTCACCAGCGTCCGCACGATCGACAGCCCGAGCCCGGTCGACGCCTCGAGGTCGAAGCCCTCGGGCAACCCGACGCCGTCGTCACGCAGGAGCACGGTCACCGACCGCCCGTCGTTGCCGAGCCGCAGCTCGACGTGGCTCGGCTCGTGCACCGACCCCAACGGGAAGGCGTGGTCCATGGCGTTCTGGAGCAGCTCGGTCAGCACCACGGACAGCGACGTGGCCATCGTCGCCGGGAGCTTCCCGGCATCGCCGACGACCGTCACCGACACCGGACGTTCGGGCGAGACGAGTCCCTCCTCCACCATGCGCACCAACGGACGGACGATCTCGAGGAACGGGACGTCGTCGCCCGCCTCGAGTGAGAGCGTCTCGTGCACGAGCGCGATCGAGCGGATCCGCCGCACCGACTCCTCCAACGCCGCCTTCGCCTCGGGTGCCTCCAGCCGGCGCGCCTGGAGGCGCAGCAACGACGAGATGGTCTGGAGGTTGTTCTTCACCCGGTGGTGGATCTCGCGAATGGTTGCGTCCTTGGACAGCAGCAGGCGGTCTCGACGGCGCACCTCGGAGATGTCGTGCAGCAGCGCCAGCGCCCCTGTGGTGGTGCCGTGCTCGAGGAGCGGCAGGCACCACATCGACACCGTGACCTCCCCGGGGCGCTCCATCTCGTCGTAGGCCGGAACGCCCCGGCCGAAGGCGGAACGCACGGCGCTCTCCGGCAGGCCCAGCTCGCCGAGGAGGTTGCCCTCGAGCTGCCCGTGCACGCCGAGCCGGTGCAGGGCGGAGATGGCGTTGGGCGAGGCGAACTCGATGCGCCCGGTGCCGTCGAGCAGCAGGGCCCCGTCCCCGACGCGCGGGGCGTCGCCCTCCCACTCGTCGAGGGTGCGGAAGGGGAACTCGCCCGTGGCGATCATCCGGGCGAAGCGGTGGAAGACCTCCACGTAGGTCCGCTCGAGCTCGCCCGTGTGGCGACCGACCGACGAGGCCGCTTCGCGCGTGAGCACGGCCACCGTCCGCCCGTCGCGCCGCACCGGGATGCACAGGACCCGCACCAGCTCGCGCAGCTCCTGGTTCGGCACCTCCCCGCTGATGATCTCGCCCAAGCTCATGCAGCGCGCCACG
Source organism: uncultured Iamiaceae bacterium (assembly GCA_964648005.1). Classification (GTDB taxonomy): domain Bacteria; phylum Actinomycetota; class Acidimicrobiia; order Acidimicrobiales; family Acidimicrobilacustridaceae; genus JAGQTE01. Next base: position 1,307 of record CAZYKR010000288.1, on the reverse strand, counting down.
AGCGGCCGCTCGTGGTCGGTGACGACGCGCCCGATCCAGTCGGTCTTGTACAGCGTCTGCCCCGTCGTCGGGCGCACCTGGCTCAGCACCAGGAACCGCTCCGCCCCTTCGCCGTCGGCCGGGTGCCCCATCGAGGCGAACAGCATCAGGTCCGAGAAGCACAGGTCGGCGAGCAGGCCCCAGGAGCCGACGAGGCCGATGAGGTGGTCGACATCGGGCGCACGCAGCGGGGTGTGGATGCGCGCCAGGTCGGCGATGCCGGCCATGTCAGCGCCAGATGCGGGCGCCCATGCGCAGCAGCCCGGCCAGGTCGGCGATGTCCTCGTCGAAGTACGGTGCCGTCGCCACCACGTCCGGCACGCGCGAGAACTCCCGGCGCTGTTCCGCCTCGCGAGTGGCCACGACGCGGTAGTTCAGGTAGCTCTCGCCGATCTCGGTGAGCACCCGCTCCACCTGTGCCGGATCGCCGAGCGTGTCCGGCAGCTGTGCCGTGAGCTTGGCGGCATCGGCGCAGAGTCGCTCGGCGCTGGCGGCCGCCGCCTCGTCGAGCAGGTAGTCCGGCAGCACCTTGTTGAGCACCACGGCACCGAGGTGCAGCTGCTTGTCGTGCAGCGCCTCGATGAAGAAGTCGGCTTCGCGCGCCGGCGCCGACTCGAGCGTCGACACCACGACGAAGGTGGTGCGCTTGTCGGCGAGCGTGGCGGTGACCGCCTGAGCGCGCTCGACGAACCCGTCGTACATTGTCTGGAAGAGGATGAAGAACTCGGCGATGTCCTGGAGGAACTGCGCGCCGAGCACGCGGTCCGCCACCGAGTAGAAGGGCTTCGACGCCGTCGTCAGGAGGCGGGACCGGTAGGGGGCGATGAGCCAGCGCAGCAGCCGGCTCGAGAAGAAGTCCGCCATGCGCTCGGGCGCCTCGAGGAAGTCGATGGCGTTGCGCGTCGGCGGCGTGTCCACGACGATCAGGTCGTAGCGCCCCGAGGTGTGGATCTCATAGAGCCGCTCCATGGCGATGTAGTCGTGGCTCTGGACGAACTTGCCGGTGATGTTCTGGTACAGCGGGTTGGCGAGGATGGCGTCGCGGGTCTCGATGTCGGGGGCGTGCGTTCGGACCAGCCCGTCCCAGCTCTCCTTGGTGTCGAGCATCGCCGCCCACAGCTCGCCTCGGGGCTCGACGCCGGCCGCCTCGAACAGCTCGGTCGGCACCTGGGTCTCGACGTTGCCGAAGCGCTCCAGCCCGAGGGCGTTGGCCAGCCGCCGAGCCGGGTCGCCGGCACGATCTCGTTCCATTCCGTCGCATGGCCCGG
>CAZYKR010000287.1:0-5366 GCA_964648005.1 uncultured Iamiaceae bacterium | reverse complement strand
GATCACGAGCGCCTCGGCGCCCGCGGCCGGATCGGTGAGCAGGCAGACCGAGTAGCGGTCGCCCAGCTCGGCCGCCAGGTAGTGCCCGAGCACGCTCCCGCCGACGATCAGCACATCGACGTCGAGGTCACCGGCGGGTTCGGGCATGGCGTGAATGTACCGGGCGCGCCACGGCTAAGGTGCCGCCCGTGACCGTCTGGCTGGTGCGCCACGCGCATGCCGGCAACCGATCGTCGTGGTCCGGCGACGACGCCGCCCGTCCGCTGTCCGCGCGGGGCGCAGCGCAGGCGTCAGCGATCGCGGCGCGGCTCGAGCACCAGCCGGTGACGATGGTCCTGTCGAGCCCGGCGAGTCGCTGCGTCGAGACCGTCGACGGTCTCGCCGAACGCCGCGGCGTGCCGGTGCGCGCCGAACCGTCGCTCGCCGAGGGGGCCGACCCCGAGGAGGCGTTGGCGTGCGTGCTCGGCGCGGCGCGCTCGGCCGACGGCGACCTCGTGGCCTGCAGCCACGGCGACCTCATCCCGGCGATGGTCCGGCGCCTCAGCGCCACCGGGATGCGCGCCGCCATGCCCGACGCCGTCGAGAAGGGCTCGGTGTGGGAGCTCGAGGTGCACGACGGCGAGGTGTGCCGCGGCACCTATCACGGTGCGCCGAGCGTCGACCCCGTCTGATCCATCACCTCGAGATCGGCGCGCACGCCGTCGACCATCTGCTGCATGAACGCCGGGACCCCGTCGGGAGGGACGGCGTCGAGATCGGCCAGCGCGGCGTCGACCTCGCCGAGGTCGCGCAGCAGGATGGCGCGGAACACCCGGGCGTCGACGAACGTCGGCTCGACCTCGACCGCCCGATCCAAGGCCTCACGGGCGCGCTCCTGCAGCAACGCCTTGTCCTCGGGCTCTGCCGCCTGCAGCGACACCAGGCGCAGCAGCCAGCCCCGGTACGTCAGGGCCTCGACGTTGTCGCTGTCGATCTGCAGGATCTCGTCGTAGGTCCTGATGGCGTCCGCGTACGACTGCTGGGAGAACTGCTGCTGGGCCGTGGCCAACAGGTCGGCGACCTGCGGGTCGACGGTGCTGGTGCGCGCCGCCACGTCATCGCCGCCGGTCAGCGGAGCGTCCCCCACGCGCTCGGTGGCCGATCGGGCGACGATGATCAGCAGGACCACGACCATCGACATGGCGACGAGCGCCGCCGCCAGCATGCCCGTGCGCCCGGACGACTCCCGCTGCGACCCGCGCTCGGCCTCGGCGTCGAGCGCTCGCAAGACGTTCGCCGCCCGCACGGTGTAGTCGTCACGCAGGTTGGCGTAGTCCTCGTCGTCGACCAGGCCGGCCTCGTGGTCGCCGTCGAGCTGGCGCAAGGCGTCGAGCAGGAAGTCGCGCTGTTCCTCGAGCGCCTTGCTCACGCTTCGACCGCCTCGTCCTCGCCGAGGCTCAGGGCATCGGCCACCAGGCGACGATCCTCGTCGGTGGCCTCGAGCGGTCCGCGCCTGCCCCACCGGCGGTAGAGCACCGCGAGCCCGACGGCGGCGCCGAGGAGCCCGAGCAGCGGCAGCACCCACACCAGCACGGCCACGCCCTCGGTGCCCGGGTCGAGCAGCACGACGTCGCCATAGTTCTGCGCCAGGTAGGCCCGGATCTCATCAGGGGTGCGTCCGGCGGCGAGCTGATCGGCGATCTCGCCGCGCATCGTCTTGGAGATCGACGCTTCGGACACCGCGACCGACTCGCCGACGCAGGTCGGGCACTTCACGGTCTCGGCCACCGCCAGCATGGCCTCGCGATCGTTGGCAGGAGGGCGGGTGCCGACGGCCGCGATCACGACGAAGGCCACCAGCGCCACCGCCAGCAGCGCCCAGGCCCACGGCGCACCGGCGGCCGAGCGCCGACCGTCCGGGCTCATCCGCCGTCCCAGGCGTCGATGGCGGCGTCGAGCTCGTCAGCGCGCACCCCGGAGACGAACCGTGCGATCACGGTGCCGTCGGGCGCCACGACGTAGCTCTCGGGCACGGCGGTCACGCCGTAGTCGAGGATGGTGCGCCCCGTGTCGGCCGGCAGCACGGGCCAGTCGCCGCCGTTCTCGTCGAAGAACTGCTCGATCGCTTCGGGCGAGTCGTCGAAGGCCACGCTGACGACCGAGGCGTCGCCCGTCTCGCGGTGGCGCTCCGAGAACCGCACCAGCTCCGGGTGCTCGACCTTGCACGGGTTGCACCAGGTGGCGAAGAAGTTGACCACGACGAACTCGCCGCGGTGGTCGGCCAGGTCGAACGGCTCGCCGTCCATCGTCGTACCGACGACGCCGGGCGCCGGCTTGCCGACCAGCGTGCTCTCCGTGGCGGGCCCGGTGGACGGGTTGCTCATCGCCAGCACGACGACGAGACCGATGATGACCAGGGCGACGGCGGTGGCCACCACCGGCACCCAACGGCGGCGTGGCGCGACGTCGGCGTCGGCCGTCTGGTCCAGCCCGTCGATGCTCACGCCGGCACCTCCGCCGGCCGGTCCGTCTCGGGGGCCGCCCGGCGTCCGGCCCGGGTCCGGCCGCCGCCGAACGCCGACAGCACGGTGCCGAGCGCGATGACGATGCCGCCGACCCAGATCCACACGACGAGCGGTTGGATGATGACGCGGATCGTGGCCACCCCGTCAGCACCCGGGACCTCCGTGAGCACCAGGTACACGTCGGCGACGGGACCGGTGGCCACCGAGGGCGTGCCGATCGGCTGCATCGAGGCGCTGAAGGTGCGCAGCGACGGAGCGAACGGGTCGCTGCCGTTCACCGACACCTGCGCCTCGACGATCGAGCGGTTCCCTTCGGTGCGGGTCGAACCGCCGAGGAAGGTCAGCTCGTAGCCGGCGAAGGTCGCCGACTCGCCCGGCGCCAAGGTGAGATCCGCCTGCCGGGCGTAGGCCGAGCTGGCGGCGAACCCCAACGCCACCAGCACCACACCGATGTGCACGACCATGCCGCCGTTCGAGCGGCCGACCAAGCCCCGCCATCCCTGCCGCCGGATGGCGAGGGCGAGGTGCCGGCCTGCGGAGCCCCCGGCAAAGCCGGCGAGGGCGAAGGCGACGACGGGCACGACGCCGCGGGCACCGACGAGCACAGCGATGCCGGCACTCACCACACCGACGACCGCCGGCCAGAACAGCCGGTGCCGCAGCAGCTCGGTCGAGGCCCGCCGCCACGGCAGCACCGGCGCCACCGCCATCAGGAACAGCAACGCCATACCGAGCGGCATCGTCATGCGGTCGAAGTACGGCTCACCGACCGACAGGCGGCCGCCGCCGGTCGCCTCGACGATGAGGGGGAACGTCGTGCCGAGCAGCACCACCACGGCGAAGGCGGCGAACACGACGTTGTTGGCCAGGAACGCCCCCTCGCGCGACACGGGCGCGTCGATGCGGCCCGGGGCGCGCAGCTGCTCGCCCCGCCAGGTGATCAGCCCGACCGAGACGACGACGATCACACCGAAGAACCCCAGCAGCAACGGGCCGATCGACGAGTCCGAGAAGGCGTGCACGGAGGCGACGACGCCCGAACGGGTCAAGAAGGTGCCGAGGATCGTGAGCGAGAACGTGGCGCACAGCAACGACAGGTTCCACACCCGCAGCAGGCCGCGCCGCTCCTGCACCATCACGGAGTGCAGATAGGCGGTGCCGGTGAGCCACGGCAGCAGCGACGCGTTCTCGACCGGGTCCCATGCCCAGTAGCCACCCCAGCCGAGCACCTCATAGGACCACCACCCGCCCAGGATGATGCCGAGCGACAGGAAGCCCCACGCCAGCAGCGTCCAGCGCCGGGTCTCGAGCAGCCACCCCTCCCCCAGCCGACCGGTGACGAGCGCGCCGATGGCGAAGGCGAACGGCACCGTGAACCCCACGTAGCCCAGGTACAGCATCGGGGGGTGCACGGCCATGAGGATGTGGTTCTGCAGCAACGGGTTCGGCCCCGGCCCGTCGTAGCCGGGCGGCACCTGCACGACGTGGAACGGGTTGGCCGGACCGGCGAGCAGGAAGAAGAAGAACCCGGCGACGACGAACAGGGTCAGCATCGCCCACGCCACCAGTGGATCGGTGATGCGGTCGCGGAAGCGGTGACCGACGGCGGCGATGTAGGCGGTGAGGATGAGCGCCCACAAGATGATCGACCCCTCGAGCGCCGACCACAGCGTGGCGATCTTGAACGGCAGCGGCGTGGCAATGGCGCTGTTGTCGTGGACGAACTTGATCGAGAAGTCGTCGGTGAGCAGGGCGATCTCCATGGCCACGGCGGCGACGAGCCCCGCAGCGAGGAGCAACCAGGCGTAGCTGCGCGCCATGCGCAGCAGCTGCGCGCGCCCGCGGGCCAGCCCGAACGCCACCGTGATCGCCCCCGCTACCGACCCCAACAGCCCCAGCGCCACGGCTGCTGGGCCGAGGATGGCGCTCACCCGTCCGACGCCTCCGGCGAGCACAGCGCCGAGCTGCCCGACGCCTCGGCCTCGGCCATGCGCTGCGGGTTGGCCTCGCTGTACTCCTCGGTGTGCTTCACGAGGATGAGATCGCTCGAGAACCGCTCGGCGCTGGTCGCCGAGCTGAACGCCCCCTCGAGCACGACGGGGATGCACGGCTGGAACAGCTCCGGCGGGTCACCGATGTGGTCGACCGTCACGCTGGCGGCGCCGTTGGACACCTCGAACTCGACGCCTTCGGGGGTCGGGCGCACCGACTGCGGCACCACCATGCCCTCGAGGCGGAACCGCGCCGTACCCAGATCGGGTTGGCGCTCGACCGCCTCGTCGACGGTGTAGAAGAACACCGACGCCGACGACAGCGCCCGGATGGCGACGAAGGCGCCGCCGAGCAGCAGCGCCACGATGACGGCCACCATCACGCGCCGACCGGCCGAGCTGCGCCGCTCGTCCGCCTCGCTGGTGCGGGGGGTGAGATCGAGGCTCACATCCACCGCCGGCGTTCCGGTGGCACCTGCCGGGCCAGGCGTCGACCGCGCAGCATGGTCGCCCCGGCGTAGATGAGCACGGTGGCGAACACGATGATCCAGGCGGCGAGGACGTAGCTCATCCGAACGCCTCGCCGGTGCGGGGGCCGAAGGGGTCGCCGCCGGTACCGCTGTCGATCGCCTCGGCGCGGCGCTCGGCGATGGCGTCGGCGAGCATCGACTCGTCGGCTTCACGCTCGAGCCAGGCGACCCGGAAGCGATGGATCACCAACCAGGCGAACACGAGCGTGCCGACGACGAAGCCACAGAACAGGCTGAACAGCATCAGGCCGTCCATCTCGGCGCCGAGCTGCGTCGGCTGGATGGTGGCCTTCTGGTGCAGCGTGCGCCACCACTCGACGCTCTGGCGCACGAGGATCACG
>CAZYKR010000286.1:0-5439 GCA_964648005.1 uncultured Iamiaceae bacterium | reverse complement strand
GCACGAGATGTTCGTGCACACGTTCACGAGGTAGGTCCCGACGGGGTGCAGCTTGAACATCTCGTAGAACGAGCAGGTGCCCAGCACCTCCGCCGGGGTCACGCCGACCAGCTCGGCGATGTGGCGCATGGCGTCGTCGGTGACGTAGCCGTCCTGCTCCTGGGCCAGGTGAAGGAGTGGGATCAACGCTGATTTCGGGCGGGGGTAGCGGGCGATGATCTCGCGCGCCGTCTCGAGGTGCTCGGGGCTGAAGCGCGCCATCAGCGATCCACCTCCCCCATGATCGGATCGACCGAGGAGATGACGGCGACGGCGTCGGCGAGGAAGCCACCGTGCATCAGGTGCGGCAGGCTCTGGAGGTTCACGAAGCTCGGGCCCCGGATGTGCATCCGGTAGGGGTGGGCGCTGCCATCGCTGACGATGTAGCACCCGAGCTCGCCGCGAGGCGATTCCACGGGCACGTAGGCCTCGCCCTCGGGCACCTTGAAGCCCTCGGTGAAGATCTTGAAGTGGTGGATCAGCGCCTCCATCGACTCGTCGATGCGAGCGCGCGGCGGCGGCGTGACCTTGCGGTCCTGGATGCGGTAGTCCCCGGCGGGCATGCGCTCGAGGCACTGGCGCACGATGCGCATGGACTCGCGCACCTCGTTGAGGCGGATGGCGTAGCGGTCGAAGCAGTCGCCATAGGTGCCGACGAGCACGTCGAAGTCGACCTCGTCGTAGGCCAGGTACGGCATGGAGCGACGCAGGTCCCAGGCGTAGCCGGTCGAGCGCAGCAACGGGCCGGTGGCGCCGAGGGCCACCGCCTCTTCGGTGGTGAGCACGCCGACGCCCTGCAGGCGCTCGCGCCAGATGGGCTGCCCGGTCATCAGCACGTCGTACTCGTCGAGCCGCTCCGGGAGCAGGTCGAGCAGGCGCAGCACCTCATCGCGCCAGCCGTCGGGCAGGTCCGCCGCCACACCGCCGGGGCGGATGTAGTTGTGGTTCATCCGCAGACCGGTGACCATCTCGAAGAACCGCAGCACCTCTTCGCGCTCGCGCCAGCCGTAGATCATCATGCCGACGGCGCCGATGTCCATGCCGTTCGTGGCCAGGAACAGCAGGTGCGACGACATCCGGTTGAGCTCGGTCATGAGCATCCGGATCCACGTGGCTCGCTCGGGGATCTCCTCGGTGATCCCGAGCAGCTTCTCGGTGGTGAGCGAGAAGGCGAGCTCGGTGAACAGCGGCGAGGCGTAGTCCATGCGGGTGACGTTCGTCGGTCCCTGGAGGTAGCTGAGCTCCTCCCCCATGAACTCCATGCCGGTGTGCAGGTAGCCGATGACCGGCTTGGTGCGCAGCACCGTCTCGCCGTCGAGCTCGAGCATGAGGCGCAGCACGCCGTGGGTGCTCGGGTGCTGCGGACCCATGTTGATGATCATGGTCTCGTCCACGGGCACGCCGTCGATCGACTCGACCGTCGGCGCCGCCTGGGCCTCGGCCTCGGACATGCGCAGCACCGCACCCACCTCGCGCATGCGCTCGGCGGCGGCGGTGACGGCGACGGGCCGAAGCTCCTGGGCACCCTCGTCGGTGCCGGCGGCGTCGGGTGGCCGCACCTGGTCGTGCGTCGTGCTCATCGGGCCGCCGGTGCGTCCTTGAACTGGACCGGGATCCGGCCCTTGCCCTCGTCCTTGCGCAGCGGGTGTCCCTGCCAGTCCTCGGGCATCAGGATGCGGGTCAGGTCGGGGTGCCCGTCGAAGCGGATGCCGTACATGTCGTACGCCTCCCGCTCGGACGCCTCCGTGCCGGGGTGCAGCTCGTACAGGGTCGGCAGCGTCGGGTCCGACTCGGGGACCTGCACCCGCAGGCGGATGCGCTGCGGCGGATCGAAGCACAGCAGCGACGCCACGACCTCGAACCGCTCGGCGTGGACGCCCTCGGGGAGGCGGCGGTCGGCGGCGTAGGTGAGGTAGTCGACGGCGGTGAGGTCCACGCACATCACGTAGCCGTCGTCGTGCAGGGCCTTGACGAGGTCGACGTACTGGTCCGCGCTCGGGTGCGCCACGGCCTGGCCGCAGGACGTCGTGACCGGGACCCCGTGCACCAGCACGGGCTCGGGCGCCGCCGGTGCGTCTTCGCCCGGCTCGTCAGCAGCCGCGTCGGCCGCCGTGTCGCTCACGGTCACCGGCTCCCCAGCGTGACCGGCGTGTCGAGCGAGCGATGCTCGATGACCAGGCCGGCTCCTTCGCCGGCGCTGCGCCGGCGGGTCAACTCACCCGTGCGGATGTTCTCGTGCAACGTCAAGATGGCGTGCATCAGGGTCTCGGGTCCCGGCGGACACCCCGGCGCGTACACGTCCACCGGCACGATCTGATCGACGCCCTGCACGATGGCGTAGTTGTTGAACATGCCGCCGCTCGACGCGCACACGCCCATCGAGATGACCCACTTGGGCTCCATCATCTGGTCGTGGATCTGGCGGAGCACCGGCGCCATCTTCTGGCTGACCCGACCCGCCACGATCATGAGGTCGGCCTGGCGCGGCGATGCCCGGAAGACCTCCATGCCGAAACGCGCCAGGTCGTAGTGGGCGGCTCCGGTGCCCATCATCTCGATGGCGCAGCACGCCAGGCCGAAGGTGGCCGGAAAGCAGGAGTTGTAGCGCGCCCACTTGACCAGCCGCTCGAGGTTGCCGGTCAAGAAGTTGTAGTTGAGGCCCTCGAGACCCCGCTCCATCAGCCCCCCGTCGTCGGCCATCTACGCCGCCTCCTCGTGACCGCCGTGGCCGTGCGAGGCGTGGTCGTCGTGGTCGTCGACGACGCCGGCGCGGCCCTCGGTGCCCACCCGGCGCACGGTCGTGCGCGTGGTGCGCGACGGGGTGACGAGCTCGGTGGGGACCTCCCGCTTGCGGGGGCCCCACGCCAGTGCGCCGTTGCCGATGAGGTAGACGAAGGACTCGAAGACCGCGGCGGCGAAGACCACGATCGTCACCAGGCCGAACAGGCCGAGGGAGCCGTAGCTCATGGCCCAGGGGAAGAAGAAGATGATCTCGATGTCGAAGACGATGAAGATCATCGCCACCAGGTAGAAGCGCACGGGGAAGCGCTCGGGGGCGTCCCGACCGGGCACGATGCCGCACTCGTACGGCGCCACCTTTGCCGGCATGGCCAGCTTCGGGGCGAGGATCTTCGATGCCAGCAGGCTCAGCACGCCGAAGATCACGGCGAGCAGGAACATGGCGAAGATCGGCAGGTACTGCCCCACGGTCAGGCTCCGGCCTTCAAGGGCTTCTGCTCGCGGTTCTCCCAGGCCTTCTTGTCCCGGAAGTGCAGCAGCAGGACGAAGAAGACGAACAGCGAGGAGCAGATGAAGAACCACAGCGCCGGCTTGGCCCGGACGTTGCCCTGGTCGCGCACCATCAACACGTTCACGATCGGGGCGTCCTCGTCGACCTTTGGCGTCGGCGGCGGCTCACCGGCCACGGCCTCCTGCTCGATGACGGCCTGGACCTGCACCACGGCGTACTGCGGCGGGGCGGTCAGGCGGAAGGTCTTGCGGATGCGGGCCCAGACCCGGCACGGCCAGTCCTCGGGGATCAGGACCTTCTCGCGCTCACCGACCGCCTGCGGGCAGTCGTCCTCGAGGGTCGGGTTGCCGCCGGTCTCGAACACGTCGAGCTTCTTGTACTCGGTGGCGGCACCGAAGTAGCCCTGCTCCACCAGGATGGCGTCGGCTGCCGTCTGCGGTTCGCCGGCGTCGGCCGTCGACAGCAGGCGCCATCCATCGAGCGCCTCGTCCTTGGTCAGCTGGAACTCCGTGCGCAGGAACTCCTCGCCGGACATCGTCACGCCGGCGTCGTCGGTGAACTCAGCGGCGGCGATGTCGCCGAGCGTCGGCGTCGAGGGCAACTGGTCGGCCAGATCGCCGCCGGCGGCAGCGAGGACCTCGCTGGTCGACGGCAGCGCGTCGCCGAGCGGCAAGGTCTCGAGCACGGGGGTGAGCGGTGCCGAGGGCTCCTCACCCGCGGGTGTGACCCAGATCTCGACCGGGCGCCAGCTCGGCATGCGGCCCATCGGACCGATGCCCGGCGGCTGGATCCACCACACGGCGGTGAGGATGGTCAGGAAGCCGAAGAGGCCGGCCGCCGCCACCGAGAACCCGAGGCGGGCCCCCAGGTTCGTGCCGAGGAGCAGGTACACCGAGCCCGGCAACACGACGACGCCGACGAGCACCACGAGAATGCCCCGGATGGCGATGTCCCAGTCGAGACCGGCGATGACATGGACGCCGCCCATCACAACCCCCGCTCGTACGCCACGACGGCATCGACCATCTCGGGCGTGTACATGATCTGGTCGACCTCCATGCGGGCGTCGTCACCCTCGGCGTTCGGGTTGAACAGGTAGCCCGGCATCTTGCCCGACCCCTGCCCCGTGCTGCCGTAGCCGATGCCTTGCTCGGAGCCACCGCTCACGAACTCGACCTGATCTGCTGCCGTCGGGAACTGGCGCAACTCCGAGCCGTCGCGCAGGTTCGGGCCGAGGGCACCGCCGCCGCCGGCGAGCTGCGGATCTCCGTAGGACCAGCCCTTGGTGTGGCACCGACCGCAGGAGTAGGCGCCGGCCTGGAAACCGCTGTCGAGGCCGAGGTTGAACACGGCCTCGCCGTAGGTCTCGAACGCCGCGTCCTCGGCGGTGCACACCGGGTTGACCCCGACGAGCGCCCCGTCGGCGTCGCGCTCGGGCTTGCAGACCGTCTCGAGCTCCTCGTCACGAGCGGCCGCCGCCTCGTCGGCGGGCAGCTGGATCGACAGGAGGTAGTCGATGGTGTTCTCGAGCTGCTGCTCGGTGAGCGGACCGCCGCCCGGCGCGCCCCAGGCCGGCATCGGCGTGCCGGGCCGGCCGTAGTTCAGGATGTAGAGGACCTCTTCGCGTGAGTACCGGTACAGCACCGTGTTGAGGGCTGGCGCCTGCCAGTTGACCTGGGCGACGAACTCACCCTTGTCGTTCAAGATGGCGGTGGAGGCGACGCCGCCGGTGCCTTCGGGACCGTGGCACGCCTGGCAGTTGGCGCCTTCGGTGTAGATCTCTTCGCCGCGCTCGATGAAGGTCTCGTTCCACTGCTCGATGGCGTCGGCCTGGCGACCCGGCTCGTACAGCCAGTACAGCGGCACGGCAACAGCGACGAGGCCCAGCAGTAGCAGGCCGAAGAACAGCACGCGGTCGAGCCGCTTGGTCTCGAGCTCGTCGTCTTCGTAGTAGGGCTTGCGGTTGGCGGCGAGCTCGATCTCCGAGCCGAGCTCGGGTCGGGCCTGACGCATGACGATGAAGGCGCCGATGAGGAAGCCGACGATCAGGACGACGGCGACGATCCAGCCGATGCGGCTGAAGACCGTGGCGTCGTCGGTGACCTCCGCCTCCGCCTGGGCGAGCAGGACGAGCGCGTGCATCAGTGACC
>CAZYKR010000285.1:0-5442 GCA_964648005.1 uncultured Iamiaceae bacterium | reverse complement strand
CGTGCGCCGCAACCGGGCCCGTCGCCAACAGCAGCCGCCCAACTACCCGCCACCTGGCTGGTCACCGCCGCAGCCGGGCTACCAGCCGCAGCCGCAGCCCGGACACCCGCCGCCCGGACACCCGCCGCAACCGCCGGGTGGCAGCACCTTCTAGCCCCGGGAGTCCTATCGTCGGACCGGTCGGTCAGGTACCGATGAGCTGGCGAAGTCTCGCGTGGTGCATGACGAGCTCATCGGGGTCGTCGACCGGCTCGACCTCGCCGAAGTGCTGCTGGCGGTCGCGCACCCGCACCATCACCACACCGTGGCGGTAGGCGGCGTACACCTCGAACCACGCCAGGTCGACCGGTTCGATGCCGCTGCGTTGGGCGTAGCGGGCAGCCAGGTCCTCGAGGCGCAACATGTCCGGCAGGCCGGGCAGCTCGAGGACGGTGGTGACGTCCTGGAAGAAGGTGTGCAGGAACGCCATCCAGCCGAGGTCGACCTCGCGCGGTGCCATGCCGGCCATCTCCCAGTCGAGGACAGCGACGGGCGACCAGTCGTCGCCGTACATGACGTTGCCGATGCGGGCGTCGCCCCACGACACGACGGGATCGCGCTCGTCGGCCGCCGTCGGCCAGTTGGCCTCGAGCCATGCCACGGCGTCGTCGAGGACGGGGATGGTGCGGCCCTCGCGCACCCAGTCGTCGTAGGCGCGCCAGTGGTTGACATGACGTCGCAACGCCGTGTCGCCGGGCTGGTCGTACTCCAGGAACGCCGTGGCCTCGCCGATCGGGACCCGGTGGATCTCGACGAGGGCGTCGACGGTCGTGTCCTGCATCCGCTGCCGTTCGGCGTCGGACAGCTCGAGGACGAAGCCCTCCATCGTGTAGGGCAGCACGTCGGGCGGCACGACGCCGTCCACACGGTCCATGACGAAGAAGGCGCCGCCCAGGACGCCGGGGTCGGTCTCGACCCAGCGCACCGTCGGCACAGGGGCATCGGTGTGCTCGGCGACCAGGTCGATGACGCGGTGCTGTAGGCCGAGGTCGTAGGTGGGAAAGACCGGCACGGCCTCGGCTGCCGGTTCCAGGCGGGTCACGAAGCTGCCGCCGGCGCGGCCGTCCGGTGCGTCGGCGTCGTCCCAGGTGGCGTCGAAGAGCAGCGTCTCGGACGACATGCCACTCGAGGGCACGACGAGCTCTGAGACGTGGGCGCCGGGCTGGCGGGCATCGAGCCAGGCCTCGAGCCGGTCGCGCACCTCGGCGTGGTCCCGTGTCGTGCGGCGGATGTCCTCGGGCTTGACGTCGGGCTTCTGGGGGTCGCTCACAGCGCCCAGCCTCGCGCTCGGCGCGGCCACCCCGCAGCTCAGCCCGGCCGTCGCAGATCCCCGCCGCCGTGATCTCCGGCAGTCCCCTCCACCGTTCTGGTAGTGAATCCGGTGGACAAACCGACCGGCTGCACCACCAGAACGATGGGTTGAGGGTCGGGCGACGGAGGGGGCATCGCTGATGGGGGCAGAGATCGGACTCGACGAGCTGGCCATCGATCCTGGGGTGGCTGGGTTCTTCACCCGGCCCGACTACACCGACGTCCTCGCCCGGCTGCGGGCCGAGGCGCCGGTGTTCGCCTACACCCCCGGATCGTGGACGGTGGCCCGCTACGACGACGTGCGCGCCGTCAGCCGCGACCCCGAGACCTTCTGCTCCGGCCAAGGCGTGCTGATGCTCGACCCGGTCCGTGACGGCGCCACGCTTCCCGGGTCGATCCTGCACATGGACCCGCCGGTGCACGCCGAGTGGCGCAAGGTGGCGTCGCGCTGGTTCACGCCACGCGCCGTCGCGCAGTTGGCCGAGCGTGTGCACGCCCGCACCGTCGAGGTGCTCGACCGGGTCGAACCGGGGAGCGAGGTCGATTTCGTCGACGCCGTGGCCGCACCGATCCCGGTGCTGGTCATCGCCGAGCTGCTCGGCGTGGGCGACGCCGACGAGCAGGACTTCCGGCGCTGGTCCGACGCCTGTATCGAAGGCGCCGAGGACGACACCGACCACGAGGCCGAAGGTCTCGAGAAGATGGCGGCCGTCGGGGAGCTGCTGGCCTTCCTCGGCGAGCACGTGGCAGCGCGCCGGGCAGCGCCGGGCGACGACCTGCTCAGCCTGCTGGTCACGGCCGAGGTCGAGGGCCGGTCGCTCACCGATGACGAGGTCGTCATGTACTGCCTGTCGATCCTCGTGGCGGGGAACGAGACGACACGCCATCTGCTGTCGGGCGCGGCCGCAGCGCTCTTCGAGCACCCGGATCAGCGTGCTCTGCTCCGACGCGACGCCGACGTCTTGGACGGTGCCGTCGAGGAGTGCCTGCGCTGGGTGACGCCGATCCAGCTCTTCTGCCGCACCGCCACCACCGATGCCCGCATCGGCGACGTCGTCATCCCCGCCGGTGACCGGGTGGTGTTGCTCTACGCCTCGGCCAACCGGGACGAGGCAGCGTTCGGCGATGACGCCGACCGCTTCGACGTCACCCGTCCGCCCAACCCGGCCCACCTGGCGTTCGGCTTCGGCGAGCACCTGTGCCTCGGCGCCAGCCTCGCCCGTCTCGAAGGCCGCATCGTGCTGCGCGAGCTGCTCGACCGGTTCGGCGCCTACGAGGTGACCGGTGCGCCGACCTGGGGTCGCTCGACGCTGGTGCGCGGCATGACGACGCTGCCGGTGCTGCTCGACTGAGACACGCACCGTCGTCCGCCTCCGCATTGCTGATCGAGCAATCAACAACGGTGCCGGAGCCGCTAGCGTGACCCCTCGACGCAGGGGGGTGTCATGCGCATCGCGATCATCGGCGCCGGCATGGCCGGCATCTTGTCGGGCGTCCAGCTCGACGCCGCCGGCCTGGACGACTGGACCATCTACGAGAAAGCCGACCGCGTCGGTGGGACGTGGCGCGAGAACACGTATCCCGGCGTGGCGTGCGACGTCCCGTCGCACCTGTACAGCTACTCGTTCGCCCTCAACCCGAGGTGGAGCCACCTGTTCTCGCCGGGCGACGAGATCCAGGCCTACTTCGAGCGAGTCGCTGCCGACCACGACATCGTGCGGCGGGTGCGCTTCGGCGACGAGGTCACGGCGCTGCGCTGGACCGATGCCGGCCGCTGGGAGCTGACCACGGCTTCGGGCCACACCGACGAGGCCGACGTCGTCATCGGTGCCACCGGCGTCCTGCACCACCCGCGCTATCCGAACATCGCCGGGCTGGACACCTTCGCCGGCGCCTGCTTCCACACCGCCCGCTGGGATCACGACGTGGCGCTCGCCGGGAAGAGGGTCGGCGTCATCGGCACCGGGTCGACGGCGGTGCAGATCGTCGGGGCGATCGTGGACGAGGTCGGTCACCTCGACCTGTTCCAGCGCACGCCCCAGTGGATCCTGCCGCAGCAGAACCCGGCCTACGAGCCGGCCGCGCAGGCGGCGTTCGCCGAGCACCCGGAGACCATGGCCGAGCTGCACGCCTCCCTGTCGCAGCTGTTCTCGGACGGGTTCGCCAACGCCGTCGTCAATGCCGACTCGCCACAGATCCGCGGCATCGAGGCGGCGTGCCTCGACAACCTGGAGTCGAACGTCGCCGACACCGATCTGCGCGAGCGGCTGCGGCCGAGCTATCGCGCCGCCTGCAAGCGCCTGGTGGTGTCGGAGAACTTCTACGAGGCGATCCAGCGGCCGAACGCTTCGCTGGTGACGGAGGCGATCGAGCGCGTCGAGCCGGGAGGCGTGCGCACCGTCGACGGCGTGCTGCACGAGCTCGACGTGCTGGTGCTGGCGACCGGCTTCCAGGTCGACGCCTTCCTCCGGCCGATGGACGTGGTCGGCGTCGGCGGTCGACGCCTCGACGAGGCGTGGGACCCGCGCCCCAACGCCTACCTGTCCGTCTCGGTGCCGGACTTCCCGAACCTGTTCCTGCTCAACGGGCCCAACGGTCCGGTGGGCAACTTCTCGTTGATCGAGGTCGCCGAGCTGCAGTTCGCCTACATCGCGCAGCTCATCGACCAGGTGCGCTCCGGTGCGTGTCGCGGCATCGCCGCCCGCCACGACGCCATGGAGGAGCACGAGGCCGCTCGCGTCGAGGCGGCCAAGTCGACCGTCTGGGTGACCGGTTGCACCAGCTGGTACCTCGACGACCGCGGCATCCCGGCGGTGTGGCCATGGACGTTCGACCGCTTCCGCGAGGAGATGGCCGCACCCAAGCTCGACCACTTCGAGCGCATCGTCTGATCCCTCACGATCTTGTGGTGCCCACCCGGGAGTACGCGGCCAGGCACCATACGAACGGCGCTCGGATTGGGTGATGCGTTGTCAGGGCGCCGAGGCGGCGAGGGACCGGATGTAGTTGACGCGGCTCTCGATGTCGACCACCGCCGCCGAGTTGCCGACTGGGATCTGGGTGGCGTGGTAGAAGCCGTCCGCCTGGACCGCCACCTGCATGACGCCGCTGGTGCGCTCCTCCTTGACGAGCAGGAACAGCAGACCGAGCAGGCACAGCACCGCAAACAGTATCGCCATCACGATCGCCCACGTCGGGATGCCCGACGTGCTGGTCGTCATGTTCGACACCATCCAGGTGGTGTTCCGCAGCGGGATCGAGCCGGCGGGCGTGTGCACCTCGGTGCCGGTCACCGAGATGTCGCCGACCGTGCACAGCACGGGGGCGCCGCCCGGGGCGTGGGCCATGGGCCCGGGCACAGTCCCCGACGCCGGAGCCGGCATCGGCGCGGGCGGGGGAACGGGCGCGGCCCCGGGCATGGGCGGAGACTGCGGCTGGGCCGGTGCCGCTGTACCGGCGGTCTGGCGGAACTGCTCGGGCGGGTACCAGCGGCCGTCGCTGGCCTGCCACCAGGCGGGACCTTCGGGGACGTCGCTCATCGTCACCCTCCTCGGCGGTGCGTGCGTCGCCCGGCCACGGTACTGCGGTCGTGCCGGACGTCGGGCAGACTGACCCGGCTCGCGACATCCCCGCCCGACCCCGGCCCGCCACGACCACCCGAGAGGCTTCCATGCAGATCACCGCCGCCGTGCTGCGCACCCCCGACGGCCCGTACTCCATCGAGCAGGTCGAGCTGGCCGAACCCCGCGCCGATGAGGTGCTGGTGCGCATCGTCGGCACCGGCATGTGCCACACCGATGTGCTGCCGCGCGGCGAGATCACGTTGTCGCCGCCGCCGATCATCACCGGCCATGAAGGCGCCGGTGTCGTCGAAGCGGTCGGCGCCGACGTGACGGGCATCGCCGTCGGCGACCACGTCGTGCTGTCGTTCGAGTCGTGCGGTGCGTGCCCCATGTGCGCTGCCGGTCGCCCGGCGAGCTGCGAGACGTTCCTGATGCGCAACCTGCTGGGACGCAACGTCGACTTCACGACCGGGGTCACCGACACCGACGGCAACGAGGTGGCGTCGCGCTGGTTCGGGCAGTCCTCGTT
>CAZYKR010000284.1:0-5448 GCA_964648005.1 uncultured Iamiaceae bacterium | reverse complement strand
ACGCCGCCGCCGTCGCCGACCGCACCGGGGCCGAGCCGGCGTGGAGCGATGTCCGGGTGCTCGATCCGGCCGTCGGTGGTGGCGTCTTCGCCATCGCCGCCGCCGAGGCGCTGGCGGCGCGCGGCGTGGCGCCGGCGCAGGCGGCGCGCTGCGTGCGCGGCGTCGACGTCGACCCCGCCGCGGTGGTGGCGACACGCGCCGGTCTGGCGGCGTGGGCAGGGGTGGCGGCGGCGTCGCTGGACGGCATCCGCTGCGGCGACGCTCTCGCCGACGTCGATCCCGAGCCGGTCGACCTCGTCGTCGGCAACCCGCCGTTCCAGAGCCAGCTCGCCGCTGCCACCGCCCGCAGCACTGAAGAGGCCGAGCGGCTCCGCCTCCGGCTCGGCGACGCCGTGGTGCGCTACGTCGACACGGCTGCCGTGTTCCTGGTCGACGCCGTCGCCCGCCTGCGTCCCGACGGGGTGGCGGCCCTGGTGGCGCCGCTGTCGATCCTGTCGGCCGGCGACGCCGCCCCGATCCGGCAGGCGTTGACCGAGGCGGCCGACCTCGCCGGCCTGTGGGTGGCGACCGAGCCGGTCTTCGCCGCCGAGGTCCCGACGTGCGCCCCCGTGCTCGTCCGACGCTCGGCGATCCGCCGCCCGGAGGTGGCACGGTGGCGCGGCGCCACCTTCGAGGACCGGCCGGCGGCGCCGGCGCCCGACCCGGGGTCGACCACGTGGGCGCCGCTGCTGGCCGACCTGTTGGCGGTGCCGTCGGTCGTGCTCGCCGGCACATCCGGGGCCGAGCGCGTCGTCGGCGACGTGGGCCGCGCCACGGCGGGGTTCCGGGATCAGTACTACGGGCTGCGCGGCGCCGTCATCGAGGCCACCGGCCCCGATGACGAGCGACCCCGCCTCATCACGAGCGGCCTGATCGACCCGGCGGCGTGTCGCTGGGGGCGGGCGCCGGCGCGCTTCGATCGCCGCCCGTGGACCGCCCCCGTCGTCGACCTCGACCGGCTTGCCGCCAGCGATCCGGCGGTGGCGGCGTGGGGGATGGCGCTGCTGGTCCCGAAGCTCGTCGTCGCCACCCAGACGCGCGTCATCGAGGCCGCCGTCGACCGGACGGGATCATGGTGGCCGTCGGTGCCGACGATCGCCGTGACGGCTCCGGCCGAGACGCTCGATCACCTGCTCGCCGTGCTGCTGGCACCGCCGGTGTCGGCGTGGGCGTTCGGCGAGGCGGCGGGTGCGGCGCTGTCGTCCGACGCCCTGCGCCTGCGGGCGAGCCAGCTCGCCGCCATCCCGCTGCCGCCGCCCGGCACCGCCTGGGACGCCGCGGCCTCGATCCTCGCCGACGCGACCAAGGGTGCCGACGCGGTCGAGCGCGCCGACGCGACCGAGGGTGCCGACGCGATCGAGCGCGCCGACGCGACCACTGTCTCTGGGCTGACGGTATCGGCCTCGATCAGCCGACACGTGCTCGAGGAGGTCGGGGCACTGATGTGCGAGGCGTACGGCGTCGGCGAGGACGTGCTGCGCTGGTGGATGGACCGCCTCCCGACCCGCGGCTGAGCCACTCCTCGTTCTGGTAGCGCAACCGGTGGCTTCGCCTACCGGATGCGCTACCAGAACGCAGGGTTGCGTCGAGAGACCTGAGGTGACGCGGCACGGGGTCCAGGCCGCGGCCGCTCCGGGGGCATCGGCTCGGTGGGTAGCCTCGCCGCCGGACGGCCGTCGTGGCCGACGAGGAGGAGGTCCCATGCGGGGCGAGGTGGTGCGCGGGCGGTTGGCGGCAGGCGAGTCGGTGCTCATGCCCGGCGTGTGGGACCCGCTGAGCGCGTTGCTCGCCCAGCGGTCCGGCTTCTCGACCGTCTTCCTCTCGGGCTACTGCCTGTCGGCCGCGGCCCTCGGCGTCCCCGACGTCGGCCTGCTCACCCAGACCGAGGTCGCCGACGCCGCTCGACGGACCTGCGCCGCCGTGCCCGACACCGCCGTGATCGTCGACGGCGACACCGGCTACGGCGGGGTCACCAACGCCGCCCGCACCGTCGCCCTGTGGGAGCAGGCAGGCGCCGCCGGCATCTTCATCGAGGACCAGGTGGCACCCAAGCGGTGCGGGCACATGGCCGGCAAGGAGGTCGTCGACCGCGACGACTGGCTGGCCAAGCTGCGGGCGGCGCTGGGCGAGCGCGACCACCTGCACGTCACCGCCCGCACCGACGCCCGGGCACCGCTCGGGCTCGACGAGGCGATCGACCGGGGCCGCGCCGCCCGCGACCTGGGCGTCGACGCCGTGTTCGTCGAGGCGCCCGAGAGCGTCGCCGAGCTCGAGGCCATCGCCGCCGCCCTCGACGACGTGACCTTGGTCGCCAACATGGTCGAGACCGGCAAGACCCCGCTGCTCACCCCCGCCGAGCTGGCCGACCTCGGCTTCCTCCTGATCGTCTCGCCGCTGAGCCTGCTGTTCGCCGCCACGGCGGCGATGGCCGACGCCGGCCGGACGTTGGCCGAGGAGGGCTCGCTGCGCGGACACCTCGACCGGCTGGTCGCCTTCGACGAGTTCACCGACTTGGTCGGACTCGGCGAGTGGCACGACCTCGCCGACCGCTACCAGGGCTGAGCAGGGCATGTGGCTTGACGAGCGCGCGCTGCGTCGGGTTTCCTAGTCGGGTCATCAAGAGAGACTCGCCTCGTGCGGGTCCGGCAACCTGGGACGGACACCCAAGGTGCCTCCCGACTCCGGTCGGGGATGTGGTCGGCTCCGGCCGGCAACGAAGTGTCCAGCTCGAGCGGCTCGCCGCGCTGGTTGGAACCGCCCCGAGTGTCCGACCCCGCAGGAGGACAGGCGTGGGCGACGAGCGACCGGAGGCGACAGCTCCAGGCACCGACGCGCCCGACGCGCCCGGTGACCTGGCGCGGCGCCAGCCGATCAGCGTCGACGCCGCCTCCCTGCCGGCAACCGGCGCCTGGCGACCCGGACAGCCGGTCGGTGACCGACAGTTCGTGTCCAGCCCACCTGGGCGCCGGTTCCTGCTCGAGGGCGGCGGGCACCTGCCCGGGGTCGAGATCGCCTACGAGACCTGGGGCACGCTGGCGCCCGACAAGTCGAACGCCGTGCTCGTGTGCCACGCCCTCACCGGCGACAGCCACGCCGCCGGCCATGCCGGTGTCGGGCACCAGGCCGTCGGTTGGTGGGACGACGTGATCGGACCGGGGCGTGCCATCGACACCGACGAGCTGTTCGTCGTGTGCGCCAACGTCCTCGGCGGCTGTCAGGGGTCCACCGGCCCGGCCACGCTCGATCCCGACGGTCGGCCCTGGGGCAGGCGGTTCCCGGTGGTGTCGATCCGCGACATGGTGCGCGCCCAGGCCTTGGTCGCCGATCACCTCGGCGTCACCCGGTGGCGCAGCGTCGTCGGTGGGTCGATGGGTGGGATGCAGGTGCTCGAGTGGGCGCTGATGTATCCCGAGCGCGTCGGCTCCATCGTGCCCATCGCCACCACGGTGGCGGCATCGGCCCAGCAGATCGCCTACTCGTCGGTGCAGCGCTTCGCCATCGCGCTCGACCCGGCGTTCGCCGGCGGCGACTACTACGAGGCTCCACCCGGAGGCGGGCCGCATCGAGGTCTGGCCCTGGCCCGCGAGATCGCCCAGATCACCTACCGCAGCGACGAGGTCTTCCAGGACCGGTTCGGTCGCGGCGTCGTCGACCCCATCGACGACGCCTTCGCGCTGTGGCAGCGGTTCGACGTCGAGGGGTACCTCGACTACCACGGCGCCAAGCTCGTGCGCCGCTTCGACGCCAACAGCTACCTGACGATCTGCAAGGCGATGGATCTGCACGACATCGGACGAGGCCGGGCTGGCGCCGCTGCGGCGATGGCGCGGCTGCGGTGTCCCGTGCTGGTGATGAGCATCACCAGCGACGCGCTCTACCCGCCGTGGCAGCAGCGCCAGATCCGCGACCTGGTCACCCAGGTCGGCGGCCGGTGCGAGCTCGTCGACATCGACAGCCCGCACGGCCACGACGCCTTCCTGCTCGAGGAGGAGCAGGTGGGCGACGCCCTGCGCAAGTTCCTGCAACACGTGGAGGACCGACCCGGTGTCTGAGCCGACCGACCCGATCGCAGAAGGCGCTCCGGTGCCGCCGCCCGCCCCCGAGACGGTGGCGATCACCGCCGGCCGCGCCCACAACGGTGCGGCGCTGGCACCGGTGCTGTGGGGCAGCTCGACCTTCGTGTCGCCCGACGCCGCCTCGGCCTTCGCCGACGCCACGTCGATCGGCTCCACTGGGTTCTACAGCCGTTACGGCAATCCCACCGTCGCCGACTTCGAGGAGGCGGTCGCCGCGCTCGAGGGCGCTGAGGCGGCGCGCGCCTTCGGCTCCGGCATGGGTGCCGTGTGCGCCGTCGTGCTCGGCCTGTGCTCGACCGGCGATCACATCGTCAGCCAGCGCCAGCTCTACGCCGGCACCCAACTGCTCTTGCAGAGCGTCTGCCCGCGCTTCGGCATCGACGTGACCTTCGTCGACGGCACGGAGCCCGGGGCGTTCGCCGCCGCCGTCATCCCCGGCAAGACCACCTTGGTGCTGGCCGAGACCCCGGCCAACCCGCGCCTCGACCTCGTCGACCTCGATGAGCTCGGTGCCATCGCCGGTCCGATCACTGTCGTCGACTCGACGTTCGCCACGCCCATGCTGCAGCGGCCGTTGGCGCACGGCGTCGACCTCGTCCTGCACTCGGCGACCAAGTCGATCGGGGGGCACAACGACGCCACCCTCGGTGTCGTGGCGGGCGCCAAGGAGCTCGTCGACTGGTTGTGGGGCTTCGCCGTGCTCCAGGGCGCGGTGGCGTCGCCCTTCGACGCCATGAACGGGCTGCGGGGCATCCGGACGCTCGGCGTGCGCATGCAACGGCAGTGCTCCACGGCCGGCTACCTGGCGGAGCGGCTGGTGACCCACCCCGACGTCGACGAGGTGCGCTACCCGGGCCTGCCCGATCACCCCCAGCACGAGTTGGCGCGACGCCAGATGCGCGGGTTCGGCGGGATGATCTGCTTCGACGTCGCCGGAGGACGTGCCGGCGGCCGGTCGTTCGTGGAGTCGACGCGGGTGGCCCGCCTGGCGTCGTCGCTCGGCGGCCCCGAGACGCTCGTGACCCACCCGGCTTCGACGACCCACGTGAACCTGCTGCCCGACGAGCTGGCAGCGGTCGGCATCGGCCCGGGCACGATCCGCATGTCGGTCGGCCTCGAGGACCCGGCCGACCTCTGGGCCGACCTGGTGCAGGCGCTCGAGGTCGCCGCAGCCGCCGCAGCCGCTGGGTAGGCGCGCCTGGTAGGGGAGCGCGCCGCACCGGTCGTCGGGTGTGCGGATACCCCTGCCGACAGGGTCACGCGTGGTGACATGTCAGTCACTTTCGGTTTGTGTCACACCCTTTCGGCATGATGCTGGGGTGGATGTTCGAGA
>CAZYKR010000283.1:0-5450 GCA_964648005.1 uncultured Iamiaceae bacterium | reverse complement strand
CGCACCTGCCCCTTGGCCCGCGGCGTGACCGGCCCGCGATGCAGCTCGGTGCTGCGCATGGCCAGCAGCGCCGCCAGCACCGCCACGTACGAGACGCCGTCGGCGACGAACGTCCAACCGAAGCCGACCGTCGACACGAGGAGCCCTGCCAACGCCGGACCGATGACCCGCGACGAGGTCATCAGCGCCGAGTTCAGGCTGACGGCGTTGTTGATCTCGGTCGGCGGCACCATCTCGACCACGAAGGCGCGCCGCGCCGGGTTGTCGAAGGCAACGGTGATGCCACCGAGCACGGCGATGGCGAAGATGCCGGCCAGCGGCGGCTCCGGCAGGAACGCCAGCGCCGCCAAGGCGAACGACTGCAGCATGGCCAGGCTCTGCACCACGAGCAGGAGGCGCCGCTTGTCGGAGCGGTCGGCCACGAGGCCGGCGAACGGTCCGAGCAGGAGCACCGGGCCGAACTGTGCCGCCGCCAACAGACCGAGCGCCAAGGCGCTGTCGGTGAGGCGCAGCACCAGCAGCACCTGGGTCACGAGCGTCAGCCAGTTGCCGACCTGCGAGATGAGCTGGCCACCGAAGAACAGCCGGAAGTTGCGGTGACGGAGCGAGCGGAACGTGTCGTGGGTGAAGCGACGGATCGGACTCATCGGCGCGCCGCCTCGGGAGGCTCGTCGTCGAGCTCGGTCAGCGCCTCGAGCGCGTCGAGCGCCGCTCCGAGGGTCGCCACCTGCTGCGCGTCGAGGCGGCCGACACGCGCCGACAGCCAGGCGTCCTTGCGGGTGCGCGCTCGCCGCAGCACGTCGCGCCCGGCACGGGTGACCACCAGCAGGGCGGCGCGGCGATCGTCCGGATCGTCCATCCGGTCGACGAATCCCTGCTCGGCCAGGTAGGTCGTGACACGAGTGACCGTCGGGGCCGCCACGCGCTCGTGCTCGGCGAGGGCGCCGGGGCTGAGCGGTCCGTGGCGCTCGATGGCGGCCAGCGCCGAGAGCTGCGTGGGCGTCAACCCGGCGTCGGACTGCTGACGGAGCTGGCGGGCGAGGCGGGTGACGCTGAGGCGCAGTGCGGCGGCGACATCGACCACGGCATCGACACCGGCCGCCGCGTCGGCGGTGCGGTCGGTGGCCGGGGTGCGGGGTGCCTGCGCCATGTCACTGCTCCTGGTGGGATGCTCGGGTCGGTCGGGTCGGTCGGGTCGTGCAGCTCGCTGCTCATGCGGCCGGCTATTCGTTAGCCTTGCTAACATTAGCGAAGCTAACGATAACGCCGGCGCCGCCGAACCCCAACCCCCTCGTTCTGGTAGTGCAGCCGGTAGCCAAACCCACCGGTTGCCGCACCAGAACGACGGGAAGACGCCCTCTGGTGCGGAACTCGCGTCGTGAGCGACGCGAGTTCGCTACCGGAACGCCGGCGCGACCCGTTCGATGAGCAGGTCGAGCACCCGGTGGCGCACGGTCGGTTCGGGCATGGTGAAGTCCGGGACGATCAACTCGTCGACTCCGGCATCCCGGTACGCCGCCACCAGGTCGACCACCTCTTCGGGCGTGCCGACGATCGTCGGCCGTTCCAGTTCCACGCCGCGGAACCGCTCCAGCCACGCCGTGTCCTCGGAGACGAACACCAACGCCTGCGCCGACCGGTGGATCTCCGCCGGGTCACGGCCGATCTCGTTGCACCGCTCCTCGAGGACGGCGCCCTTGGCGGCGAGGCGCTCCGGCGAGCCCCAGATGTTCCACTCGTCTGCGTAGCGGGCGGCGATGCGCAACGTCCGCTGCTCGCCGCCGCCGCCGATCAGCAGCGGCAGGCGATCCTGCACCGCCTTGGGCGACAGCGGCGCGTCCTCGATGCGGTAGTGCTCGCCGTGGAAGGTGGTGCGCTCGTCCCGCAGCAACCCGGAGATCACGGTGCACGCCTCCTCGAGCCGGTCGAGCCGGCTGCGCACGGTGCCGTACTCGAAGCCGTAGAAGGTGTGCTCGTTCTCCTGCCAACCGGCACCGAGGCCGAGCACCACCCGGCCGCCGCTGATGTGGTCGGTCGTCGTGGCGATCTTCGCCAGCAGCGCCGGGTTGCGGTACGTGTTGCCCGTGACCAGCGCTCCGAGCCGCACCCGGGGTACGGCGGCGGCGAGGCCGGCGAGCATCGACCAGCACTCGAGCGTCGGACCGCCGGGATCGACGACGCTCGGCACGAAGTGGTCGGCCACGTACACGCCGTCCCACCCCGTCGCCTCTGCGTGGCGAGCCGACGCCAGGATGTCGGCCCACGGCTGCTGCGCGTTGGCCCAGTAGGAGAACCGCATCCGCCGACCGTACCCGGCAGGGTCCCCCCTCGTTCTGGCAGTGCAACCGGTAGGCAACCCCACCAGGTGCCGCACCAGAACGGTTGGGTTCAGGTGGTCGGCCGTCAGGTGATTGGGGGGTCCGTGGTTGGGGGGTCCGTGGTTGGGGGCTCGGTGGCGAGCAGTGTGGGGTCGACGAGCAGGTGGTCGGAGAGGTCGCCGAGCAGGTGGGGCACCATGCAACGCTCGACGAAGTGCCACCCCTGCCGGTCGCGGGCGAAGCGATCGCGGTAGACCCCGGTGATGATCGGCTCCAACGCCCCGGCGCGCTGCTGCAGGACGCAGAAGCGCGACCGGGCTGCCGCCGACGCCCCGGCGTCGTCGAGGTCGATCACGAGGTTCGACACGAGGTGTGCCGTCCGGGGCGTCCCGTCCTCGTGCAGCCGTGTGGTCGACCGGTAGAGCGCCGCCACCGCCTCGGCGCCCTCGGCCAGCGGCGTTCCGTCGGCGAGGGCGATGCGGCCGTCGGCGAACAGCGCCCCGACACCGTCGAGGTCGCCGCCGTCCATGCAGTCGGCGTACCGGGCGATCAGAGCGGTGATGGCCGAGACGTCATCCACGGCGCCGACCGTACCGCTGACGACGGCTTCGCTCAGCGAGCACGTCCCGCGGACGGGCCGGCCGGCTTCCCGCCCGTGCGCGACCGCGCCCGCTTCGCACCGGGAGCGCCCGCCTGGCGGCCGGCCACCTTCGCCGAGCGCGGACCGGAGCGGGACTTGCGGGCCTTGGCCTTGCCCGGCTTGGCGCTGTCGGACTTCGGGTAGCCGGACTTGGCCTTGCGCGGCTTGGACGGTTTGGTCGAACGCGTCGCCGGCGTGCCGTCGGCGTTGAGCCGTCGCGGCTTGGCCGGAGCGTCGTCGGCGTCGTGGTGCGCCCGAGGCGACGACGCAGCGTCCGACGACCGCGAACGCGACGTGCTGCCAGACCCGGCGCCGCCGGACCGTGCACCGCCGGGCTTGCGATTCGCACCCGCACGGTTCGCATCCGACGACCACGCGCGACCGTCGCCATCGTCGCGGCGCGGCCGGTCAGCGCCCTTGGGTCGATCGTCGCGGCGCGGGCGGTCGGCGCCCTTGGGTCGATCGTCGCGTCCGCGCCGGTCGTCCCGATCGGCGTGATCTCGAACCGCGCTCGAACGCTTCGGCGGTCGGTCGGCGTCACCGGTGCGGCGGTCGCCGGTCGAGCGCTTGGTCCCCGACGAACGGTGCTGGCCGGTCGAGCGCTTGTGGCTCGACGAGCGATCGAACGTGCCGGCGTCGCGCCCGGAGGGCTCCATCGCCTCGAACGGGCGAGCCGGGGGCATCGGCGTCGTCGAGGCTTCGAGCTTGCCGATGTCGGGATCGACCATGCGCGCCGGCAGGCCGAGATCGCGCTGGATGTTGCTCACGTGCTTGCGCACGTCCGGCGGGACCAAGGTGACGACCAGGCCCGTGGCACCGGCGCGACCGGTCCGGCCCGAACGGTGCACGTAGGCCTTGTCGTCCTCGGGTGGGTCGAAGTGCACGACGCACGCCACGTCGTCGACGTGGATGCCGCGCGCCGCCACGTCGGTGGCGACCAGCGCCGCCACCTCGCCACGGGCGAAGGCACCGAGCGCCCGCTCGCGCTGGTTCTGCGACCGGTCGCCGTGGATCGCCGCCGCCGGTACGCCGGCGTTGGACAACTGGCGGGCGACCCGCTCGGCGCCGCGCTTGGTGCGGCAGAACACGACGGTCTGACCGGCCCGGGCGACGACCTGGGCGGTGACGGTGACCTTGTCGGTGCGCGCCACGCGCCAGAAGAAGTGCTCGACGTCGCCGTCGTGGTCGTCATCGCCGGCGATCTCGTGGCGGGCGGGATCGTGCTGGTAGTTCTTGATCAGCACGTCGACGTCGCCGTCGAGCGTCGCCGACAGCAGCAGCGTCTGGCGGTCGTCGGGGCACTGGTCCAGGAGGCGGCGCACCTCGGGCAGGAAGCCCATGTCGGCCATGCGGTCGGCCTCGTCGATGACGACGCGCTCGACGGCGTCGAGACGAAGGTGGCCCTGACCGATCAGGTCGGCGAGCCGACCGGGCGTGGCGACCACGATGTCGACACCGCGGCGCAGCGACTTGATCTGGCGGTCGAAGCCGACGCCGCCGTAGAGCGCCTCGACCGACGGCTTGCCGTGGCCGGCGAGGGCGACCAGCTCCTTGCGCACCTGCGAGGCGAGCTCACGGGTGGGCACGAGCACGAGGGCGCGCGGTCGACGGGAGTCGGCGCGCGGCGTGCCGAGCACGAGCGGGATGCCGAAGGCGATGGTCTTGCCCGAACCGGTGGGCGCCTTGCCGCACAGGTCGCGGCCGGCGAGGGCGTCGGGAAGCACGGCCGCCTGCACGGCGGTCGGCTCGGTGATGCCGCGCGCCGCGAGCGACGCCACGAGGGCGTCGGGCACGCCGAGCTCGGCGAAGGAGATGGACGGGGTGGAAGGGACGCCGAGGTCGGCGACAGCTGAAGACACGGATGCTCCGAACGATGGGCCGCGCCGGGACGACCGGAAGCGGCGGGGACCGGGCCGCAGGGCGCGGGACCGGCAGGTGATCGGTGCCAAGAGGCAGGACACCGGGGGGTGTGTGGGTCGGGCGCCGGCACCGGCAGCTCGGGAGCTGGTCAACGCATGCCTCTTCGCGCTGAACCGACCCAGGGATCGCCGAAGACCCTACCGGGCGCGCGCCGCCAACGCGCCATCGCGGCGCGCGCCGGCACGACGTAGGTCAGTCAGACACGTCGGCCTGGGCAATGAGCTTGTTCGGCGTGATCCGCACCAGGAGCTCGCCGGGGACACCGTTGCGGCGGCCGAACTCCTCGGCCCGGTCGGCCCCCATGTAGCGGGCACCGATCCGGGTCGACCAGGCCACCAGCTCCGCCGGATCCTCGGAGATCGACGCCGTGCCCTCGACGATCACGAAGGCGTACGGCGGGGTCGGATCGTCGACGGTCAGCGCCACACGCGGGTCCCGCCGCAGCGACTTCGCCTTCACCGACTCGTGCCAGGTGGTGCACATCACGTCGTCGCCGTCGAGCAGGAACCACACCGGCGCCACGTGCGGTGACCCGTCCGACCGGGTGGTCGCCAGCTTGGCGGTCCGGGTGC